>JADKCZ010000014.1 GCA_016718565.1 Anaeromyxobacter sp.
GCTTGCTCTCCGCAGACTGACGTCCCTCGCGACCGTGCTGGTCGCCGTCTCGCTCGTGCCCGCGCCCGCCCAGGCCGCACTGGAGCGCGTCGGCCCCAACGACCCGGTCACCACCCTGCCTACCTGGTTCCAGGACAAGACCGGCATCACCTTCGAGCTCTGCATCCGCGTGCAGGGCGAGCCGGACGGCGGCTACTGCCTCCTGCTGCCCGGCGACACGGTGGCGCCTGAGATCTTCCCGGCGCCTTCTTCGACGAGCACTTCCACTCTGGGGCGCCGACGCGGGCGGCAACTACACCTACGTGCCGCCGGCCGGGGTAACTGTGCCGTTCACCACCGGCCGGGTGGTCTACGTGCAGGCCATGGAGGCCGCCTTCCTGACGGGCGTCCGGCCCGGCGGCGCCGACATGTTCGGCCGCGTCCGGTTCCGCCTGGACGACCTGCCGCTCACCGGCAACTACACCTTCTACTCGCCCTACGGCGTCGACGTGATCGCCGGCCTGGCCGGCGACCGCATCTTCGCCACCGAGGACATCGGCTGCGGCTATCCGAACTACGAGTGCGCCCTGCAGACGCGCATCGGGCCGTTCCTGCTGCCCTCGCTCACTCCCGGCGGCGCCGAGCTGCCGCCCGTGGACGGCCCGGTGCCCGGCAAGAAGTACATCGCCGACCCCGCCGTGACCCACAAGGTGACCGGCAGCCCCATCGTCGGGAACCACACGCTCTCCGACGGCCGCCAGGTGAACCCCAACGGCCTGTACATCGAGGCGCCGGACGGGCAGCTGATCTTCGAGACCACCGACTTCTCCATCATCGGCCGGTACTACGGCGAGGTCATCCCCAGCCGCCTGGCGGTGGACCGCGCCAGCTACACGCGCGACGCCAGCAGCATCGCGGTGGACACCTACGCCACCGGCGAGCCCACCATGTCGCCGCGCCTCTCCGCCGCGGCGCTCCAGCCGCCCACCCAGCCCGACCTGAGCTTCTACGCCGCGCCGTGCTCCGGGTGGCATCGGGCCGCAGGGCCAGCTCATCCCGCCGTACGGCGCGCCGGCGGGCGAGACCGCCATCCCCATGAGCCGCAGCGGCAACGTCTACTGGGGCGAGACCGGTGCGCCGGCCGTGCCCGCCGCCGTGTGCCTGGTCGATCTGAACGCCCGCACCGCCCTCGGCGACATCGTGCCGGTGTACGTGCCCGGCGTGCTGGGCGACCAGGTCTTCGTGGCCGAGGCGATCTTCGATCCGAGCAACGGCGGCAGCCTCTCGGTGGTGGCCGCCTCGAGCGACCAGGTGGTCCCGACGCCGGCCCTGGCGCTGGGTGCCTTCGGCGACCTGGCCTCCAACGTGGCCTTGGTGAACGGCCTGGCCTACGTCGCCCCGCTGGCCGCTCCGCCGGCCAAGGTCCGGGTGCTCTCGGCCGAGAGGGGCGTTGCCGAACTGCAGGTGGTGACGGGGAGCCGGGTGGCTACTGGGGTGACGCTCAGCGCCGACCGCTCCAGCCCCCAGGCCCCCGGCACCTCGGTGGTCTTCATGGCCCAGGGACAGGGTGCCAGCAGCTACCAGTACCGCTTCCTCCTCGATAGCGGTGGCGGCTTCCAGGTGGTGCGAGACTGGAGCACGTCGCCGGTCTGGGTCCTGGGCGGCCCGGCGGTGGTCGGCGACTACCTGGTGCAGGTCGAGGTGTGGGCTGGGTTGACGCCGAGCGGCCCGGACGTCGCCTCCGTCGCCATCCCCTTCCGGTTCACCATCCCGCCGGCGACGTCCGCAACCCTGGTGTCGAACCTAGCCAGCCCCCAGGATACCGGCACCGAGGTCACCTTCAACGCAGCTTGCGGCGGCACGACCTCCCCCTGCGACTACCAGTTCTGGAGCTTCGATGGGACCACCTGGACCATCGTCCAGCCCTGGGGCGGCGGCGCGTCGTGGCTCATGCCCGCCTCCACGCCGGCCGGAACCTACGCCATTGTCGCCGAGGTGCGGACCAGCCCCCTGGTGGTTCGTGACATCTACACCAACGTCATCACCAGCTTCGTCATCCGGACTCCGGCGCCTCCCCCGCCGGCCCCGGCCACCGGCGCCACCCTCGACGCCAGCCTGGCCAGCCCGCTAGTCGCCGGCACCGAGGTAACCTTCTCCGCGGCGTGCAGCGGCACGGCGGCGCCTTGTGACTACCAGTTCTGGGCGTTTGACGGCGCGGCATGGGCCATCGTCCAGCCCTGGGGCGGCGGCGCCTCGTGGCTCATGCCCTCCTCCACGCCGGCCGGCACCTACGCCATCGTCGCCGAGGTGCGAACCAGCTCCCTGGTGACTCGCGACGTCTACACCAACGCCATCACCGGCTTCACCCTCATGGTCCCCACGGTGCCGCCTCCGGCCCCGGCCACCGGGGCCACCCTCGATGCCAGTCTGGCCAGCCCGCAGCTCACCGGCACCGAGGTCACCTTCTCCGCGGCGTGCAGCGGCACGGCAGCGCCTTGCGACTACCAGTTCTGGAGCTTCGATGGCGCCGCCTGGGCCATCGTCCAGCCCTGGGGCGGCGGCGCCTCGTGGCTCATGCCCGCCTCCACGCCCGCAGGGACCTACGCCATCGTCGCCGAAGTGCGGACCAGCTCCCTGGTGACCCGCGACGTCTACACCAATGTCGTCGCTGGCTTCACCCTCACGGCCCCAGTGGTGCCGCCTCCGGCCCCGGCCACCGGCGCCTCCCTCGACGCCAGCCTGGCCAGCCCGCAGCTCACCGGCACCGAGGTCACCTTCACGGCGGCATGCAGCGGCACCGCAGCGCCTTGCGACTACCAGTTCTGGACGTTCGACGGCGCCACCTGGACCGTCGTCCAGCCGTGGGGCGGTGGCGCCTCCTGGCTCATGCCTGCCTCCACCCTTGCCGGCACCTACGCCATCGCCGCCGAGGTCCGGACCAGCCCGCTGGTCGTCAGGGACGTCTGGTCGCAGCTGGTCCTGGGCTACGTGATCCAGTAGTCGCAGCTCAGAACGCCGTCCCACCGGCCCCGGCAGCAAGCTCAAGGGGGGCACCACCGCGGCGGTGGTGCCCTTTCTTCTTGGTCAACGCGACTCCTGCGCGATTGGGCAGGACCCGACCGAGCTCCCCTGCGGCTCCACGGAACGAAGTCTCTCTGGAGTCATCGGGCCCGCAGCTCCGCGACCAGCTTCTCCGTCCTGAGAGCTCGGCAGCGGGCGTTCAGGTGGACCACGGTGTCGTAGAAGCAGTCGGCTGGATAGACGTGGTCCTCCGGCTTCGACCTGCTGATCAGCCCGATCCGGTTCACGGCTCGCCAGGCCAGCTCGAGCTCCGACCGGAAGTCGGGATAGGTCTCAGCCATCAAGCTGGGCCAGGACACCACCACCGTGGCACCAGCCGCCTCGGCCTCTTGCTTGAACCTGCTCAGCAGGGCGATGACCCGGGGGTCGATCTCGTCTCGCGCAGGCCCACCCCTGGGGGGCAGTGGCGCCACTCCTGGTGAAGCCTTTCCCAGGTGGGCCACCATGTCCCCGAGTGGGCTAATGGAACTAGCCATGTAGATCCGCTTCGGCACCCCGGGCACGAGCGGCCTGAGGCGGTTGTCGAGGTACCCGATGATCTTGACGTTCGAGCCGAGCACGCCGAGCAGTCTCGCCCGCCCCTTCCGCTGGATCCCATCGAGCAGGTAGCCGAGCCCATCGGGATCATGGGCCAGCACCTCGAGGGTTCCATCGGTGAGCTCGAGCGGGTCCTCGAAGAAGTAGTTCGGCTCGAGCGACAGGACGACCAGGTCTCCGTGGCCGAGACGCGGCGACACGGTGCCCAGGAGGTATCCCAGGCTCACTGCTGCGCCGGTGGCCATGTTCACCGTCGGCAGCCGGAGCTCCTCCTGGAGCCGCTGGCTGTCGAGGCCGAACAGGACGTTCGATCCACCCACCAGCACCAGCTTCGGGCTCCCCAGCGCTCGCAGACGTGCCAGCTTGCCGGAGGAGGCGGCGGCCAGCTCCCGGCCGTCGGTGAAGCCCAGGTAGAGCAGGCCTAGGTAGCTCCCGAGCACGGCCACCGCCAGCAGGCTGGTCCTCTTGATGGTTCGCGGGTCCAATGGGTCGTCCGCGCTCAGAAGCCGGCGTAGATGAAGGCACTGCTGCCGAAGCGGCCCAGCACCAGGGTGGCCAGCAGAAGCGCATAGTACTGTGCCCACCGGGCTGCCGCGCCTTCGGCGCGCGCGAACCCCTCCCACGCGCGAGGCGCCCCGCCATCCCCACGGCTCCACCGGATCGCCGCGCCAACCCCGACGGCAAGGAGGAGGCAGGCCGTGATCAGCGCCTCGCGCTGCCCCTGCGCCAGGGCCAGGCCAGCCAGGCCCCGCGAGTCGGTACCCAGACTCCTCACCACCTGGAGCGCATCGTCGAGCGAGCGGGCACGGAAGAAGATCCAGGTGAAGGTCACCAGGTGGAAGGTCACCAGGATGTCCCATGCGCGCAGGGTTCTGGAGCCCGAGAGCCCAAGCCGGCGCCTCACCCTGGCTGCCGCGGGCCCGAGGAGCAGCCCGGTGGCGACGAAGGTCCCGTGCAGCAGACCCCACACCAGGAAGTTCCACGTCATGCCGTGCCACGCTCCGGACACCAGGAAGGTGGCCAGGAGCGCGCTCGGGGTGCCGAGCCGTGGCCAGCCACGCCACGCCAGCTGGAGCGGCGTGAAGACGTAGTCCTGAAGCCAGCGAGACAGCGAGATGTGCCAGCGTCGCCAGAATTCCGCCACCGAGGTGGCCTGGAATGGCCGGTCGAAGTTCTCGGCGAGGCGGAGGCCGAGCACCCTGGACCCGCCCAGCGCCAGGTCGGTGTAGCCGGAGAAGTCGGCGTAGAGCTGGAAGGCGAAGAGGTAGGTGGCCGCTGCGTGCGCCAGGCCCCCAAAGGCGCCGACGTTCCCGTAGACCGCCTCCACGTAGCCGCCTAGCCGATCCGCCACCACCAGCTTCTTGAAGAGCCCCCAGGCCATGCGCACCAGCCCGGCGCTGACGTCGCTGGCGGCCGGCGGGCGGCCGCCCTCAAGCTGGCTCAGAAGCGGCCCCCAGCGCTCGATGGGCCCCTGCACCACCTTCGGGAAGAAGAGCAGGTAGAGCCCCAGCGAGCCGGGGCTGCGCCCCGGCTCGGCGGCGCCGATGTAGCAATCGACGAGGTAAGCGATTGCCTGGAGCACCACGTAGGAGGCGCCGAGCGCCCCCACGGCGGCGCCCGCTGCTGCCCCCCCGGCACCTCCCGAACCGGCCAGCAACCCCTGGAGGCCGTCCCAGAACCGCGCGCCGAGGAGCGCCAGCAGGTTCAGGGCGATGCCCACCCACAGGGCCGCCCGCCGCTGGGTCTCGCCGCGGTTGGCCTCGAGGCCCATCCCAGCCACGTGGGTGACGAGCACCATGACCGCCACCGCCACGATGGCCCGGGCGGGAGCCAGCCACAGGTAGGCCGCCACGCTGGCCGACAGCAGGACGGCGAGCCGTGACCTGGAGCCGAGCGCGCCCACCAGCAGCAGCGCCACCGGGGCGAAGGCCAGCGAGAGGAGCAAGGTCATGAAGGCATCGCCAGGGTCCAGGGCGGGCGCCCGGCTTCACCCGGGTCGGGGAGCCGGGGTCGGCCTCGGGCGATCACCAGGCGCCGAGCCTCACCGCTTGGCCGCCTTCTCGGCGAGCTTCCTGTCCAGCAGCGCCTGCAGCTCTCCCAGGTTCTTGAGGCGCATGATCTCGAGCCCGCGGAAGCGCACCTCGAAGCGGCTCTCGACCGCTGAGATGACGCGAACGTGGCTGAGCGAGTCCCAGCCGGGCACCTGAGACGCGACGGTCTCCGCCGTGATCTCGAAGGCGTCGAGCTCCAGTTCCTGCAGGATCACTTGCTTCAGGGGCTCCGAGATCACCTGGACTCCTCTCGCGGCGTCACTTCGCCTCGCTCGATGCGCTCCGCGTTGGTCTTGCGACTTGGCTTGCCAGAGGAGCTCTTGATGAGCCAGCGCGGGGGCACGAGGTGGACCCGGGCGATGGTGACGTCCATGGCACTACCGGCCACCTGGATCCTGGTCTTGAGCCGCTTCAGGTCGGCTCCCTCCGTGGCCTCCGACTCGGCCACCACGCAGACCTGCTCGGTCCCGGTGGCATCGTCGAAGGCTCCCCAGGCAACCACCCGGCCGGGAAGGACACCCTCGACGGACCCAACGGCATCCTCGATGTCCTCCGGGTAGAGGTTCTTTCCCGCCACGATGATGAGGTCCTTCTTCCGCCCCACCACGAAGACCTCGCCTTCCTGCACGAACCCGAGGTCACCGCTGCGGTACCAGCCGCCGCTCATGGCCCGCTGCGTCTCCTCCTCGTTGTTGCGGTAGCCGTCGAAGAGGTAAGCAGACCTGATCCAGAGTTCTCCGACCCTGCCCTCTGGGAGCGGCGACTGGTCTTCGTCGGTGACCTGCACGGTGCACCCTGGGATGGGGTGGCCCGAGGAGACGCACCGCCTCGCGACCGCAGGGTCGCCCGCCAGCACGACGCGCCCTCCGGCCAGGGCGCCACGTTCGGCGGAGAAGACCCGCGCCGGCGCGCCTGGCCTGGTCTGCGTCGCAGCGAAGGTGGTCTCGGCCATGGCATACGAGGCGCCCAGGACCGACACCCGCAGGCCGAGCGGCTGGAAACGCGCCAGGAAGCGGTCATGGCTCTCCGCCCGCACCGGCTCGCTGCAATTGACGAGCAGGCGGAGCGAACCGAGCCTGACGCCGTCCAGGTCGTCCTGGTGGACCCGGTCGGCCATCAGGTTGTAAGCGAAGTTGGGGAGCCAGGCGACCGTGGCGCCCTCGTCCGAGGCCGCCCGAAGGAAGATCTCGGGCATCGAGACCCACTCGAACGGGTCCAGCTGCACAACCGGGATCCCCAGGGCCAGCGGCAGGTGGAGGGCCGCGATCAGACCCATGTCGTGGTAGAGCGGCAGCCAGCTGAGGATGCGGTCCGACGGGCCCATGCCGAGGACGCGGCCGTACTCGCGGACGTGCTCCAGGACGGTATGGTGTGAGAGGGTGACGGCCTTCTGGAGCCCGGTGGTACCGGAGGAGTGCTGGAGCAGGGCGACCGCGGCAGGATCCGGCGTTGGCTGCTGCAGAAGGCTCGGCGCGCCCGGAGCGGCTACCACAGGCAGATCGAGTGGATAGAGCAACCCCCGGATGGTCGTGTCGGCCTCCAGTGCGACAGGTCCGACCGTGGGCTCGAGCGCCCGCTCGGTCAGGATCCAATCCAGCCCGGAGCGTCTGGCCATACCCCGGAGGCCGTGGAGGAACTTCTCGGGGTGGAGCCGCGCGTTCGGGTAGGCCAGCACGGCGGGCACGGCGCCCAGGGCCGAGACCGCCATGTAGAGCGCGTGGAAGCGGGGGTGGTGCCGCACGATGAGCGCGCAGACGTCCCCGCGCGCCACGCCGGCTCCAGAGAGCACCTGCGCCAGTGCCTCGGCCTCACGAACGAGGGCTTGCCAGGTCCACCGGACCGGGGCCGCGTCGGCCGACCAGTGGACCACCGCCTCTCGGTCCCCCCGCAGGTCAGCCCACTGGAGCCACTGATCCCAGAGGCATGAAGCGTTCCCCGTCGTCATCGGCTGTGGCCTTCGGTCGGCGTCGTTGCCATCACGTTCAGTTCGGCGCCCATCGCGCCGTTGGAGCGGCGGATTCTATGCCAGGCTTCGCTCGCGGCGCCACCCGCGCGTCCGGCCGCGCCAGAGGCCTGTCCATGAGAAAGGGGCGCCACCATCGCGGTGACGCCCCCCTCCTGCTCGGCCGCCGGACATCCCCGCAGGGAGGCCCACCGCCGCTGTCGCTGCCGGGCCTAGAAGATCACGTAGCCGGACACGACGTTCGACCAGACGTCACGGACAACCAGTGGGTTGGTCCGGGCCTCGGCCACGACGGCATAGGTTCCCGGCGTGAAGCCGACCGGCACCGTCCAGGTCGCCGCCACGCTCCATGGCTGCACCACGGTCCAGTTGGCGCCGTCGAAGACGGTGAACTGGAAGTCGCAGGCGTTTGCGGTCCCGCCACAGACGGCTCCGAACTGGGCCACCCCGGCCCCGCCCGCGCCCGCAGGCGTCGGGGTGATGGTGGCGCTGGTGGCCGGCGCAACGGCGCTCTGGATGACGTAGCCGAAGATGCCGTTCGAGTAGACGTCGCGGACGACCAGCGGGCTGGTCCTGGCCTCGGCAAAGACGGCGTAGGTCCCTGGCACGAAGTTCGCCGGCACCACCCAGCTGGCGCCGTTGCCCCAGGCCTGCACGACGCTCCAGGTGGTGCCGTTGAAGGCGATGAACTGGAAGTCGCAGGGCAGGGCCGTCCCGCCGCAGGTGGCGTCGAACCTCGCCGTGCCTGCCACGCCCGAGCCGGCCGGCGTGGCCGTCAGCGTGGCGCTGGTGGCCTTGGTGACCAGGGGGGCCCGGATGACGTAGCCCGAGATCACGTTCGACCAGACGTCACGCGCAACGAGCGGGCTGGTCCTGGCCTCGGCGACCACGGCGTAGGTGCCGACAGTGAAGTTCGCCGGAACAGTCCAGACCGCGCCATTGCCCCACGGCTGCACGACGATCCAGGCGGCGCCGTCGAAGACGGTGAACTGGAAGTCGCACGGGCTCGCGGTGCCGCCGCACACGGCGCTGAACTGGGCCGTGCCGA
Source organism: Anaeromyxobacter sp. (assembly GCA_016718565.1). NCBI lineage: Bacteria > Pseudomonadati > Myxococcota > Myxococcia > Myxococcales > Anaeromyxobacteraceae > Anaeromyxobacter > Anaeromyxobacter sp. Next base: position 8,660 of record JADKCZ010000014.1, read on the forward strand.
GCTCACCGATCCCCGCGGGAGTTGCGGTGATGGTGGCGCTCGTTGCCTTCCCGACCGGGCTCTGGATGACGTAGCCGGAGACCACGTTCGACCAGGCGTCGCGCACGACCAGTGCGCTGGTGCGGGTCTCGGCCACGACGGCGTAAGTTCCGGGCACGAAGCCGGCCGGCACCGTCCAGACCGGACCGCCGCCCCAGGCCTGGACGACGGTCCAGTTGACGCCGTCGAAGACGGTGAACTGGAAGTCACACGGGCTCGGCGTGCCACCGCAGGTGGCGCTGAACTGCGCCGTCCCGGCGAGGCCGACCGACGCGGGGGTCGCCGTGAGCGCCGCGCTGGTGGCCGGGACGATGGGCGGCGTGATGACGTAGCCCGAGATGACGTTCGACCAGACGTCGCGGATCACGGCCGGGCTGGTCCTGGCCTCGGCGACGACGGCGTAGGTGCCGACGACGAAGTTGGCCGGAACCGTCCAGGTCGCTCCGGTGCTCCACGGCTGCACGATGGTCCAGGTCGTGCCGTTGAAGACCGAGAACTGGAAGCTGCACGGGCTGGTGGTGCCGCCACACGAGGCGCTGAACTGGGCAGAGCCGGCTGGGCCGGTGCCGGGCAGGCTGGCCGTGATGGTGGCGTTCAGGGCCGGCGTGACGGGCGGGCTGATGACGTAACCCGAGATGACATTGGAGTAGACGTCCCGCGCAACCAACCCGCTGGTCCTGGCCTCCACCGAGATGGCGTAGGTGCCGGCCGGCTGCGTGAGCGGGACTGCCCAGGTGGACGCGGTGCTCCACGCCTGCACGATGGTCCAGACCGACCCGTTGAAGGTCGAGAACTGGAAGGCGCACGGGTCAACCGAGCCGGTGCAGGCTGCGGTGAAGGACACCGCGCCCGCCGTCCCGGGGCTCGGGCTGCTGGCCGCAACCGTGACCGCGGTCGCGGGTGCGGGCAGGAGCACCTGCATGGTCATGGTGGCCTCCCGGTCGAAGGCAACGGCGGCGTCCGTCCGCACCTGGACGCGCACCTGGTAGGTGCCGGCCGGGGTGTTCGTCGGGAGGTTGTAGACGCGCGTCGCGCTCCACGGCTGGACCTCGGCGAAGTTGACGCCGTCGGAGCTCCGCAGGAACCGGTACTGATAGGCAGTGACAGGCGTGCCCACCGAGCCGCCCCCGGTTGCGAGGAAGGCGAGCGGGACCGGGCCCAGTGCGTTGTAGAGCTTGTGCGGGCTGGTCCGGTTGGAGACGATGGTCAGGGTGGTCGCCGGGCGATACCGGACGACGTATGCCGCCGTGGCCGTTGCGTCGATCGCCGCGGTGCTGCTCCGGACGTCGACCCTCACCTGGTAGCTGGCAGGAAGCGCGGTCGCCGCCAACGTCCAGGTCGCCAGCGCACTCCAGTCCTGCACCGGCAGCGCACCGAAGCCAGCGCCGCTGTCGAGCCAGAACCGGAACTGGTAGGTCCCGACCCCAGCAGCGACGGCCGTGAAGGTGACCGGCGTACCGAAGAAGCCCGGGGACGGCAGGAGCGGGTCGGCGGTGAGCGTGACGCCGGTGGCGGGCGCCGGATCGATGATCTGGTAAGCCAGCGTCGCGCTGAGGAACTGCGTGTCGATCGAGCTGGTGCGGACATCGGCGCGGACGGTGAAGCTGCCGGACTGAGCCGTGACCGGGAGCGTGTAGGTCGTCAGGGCGCTGTACTCCTGCACCACCTGGAAGCCCGCGCCGCGGTCGATGAGGAACCGGAACTCGTAGGGGCCGGCGCCGGCCGCGCCGCCGCCCAGGGCCGCGGCGGTGAAGACGACCGGGCTGGCGGGGATGGCGCGGAAGTACGGGCTCGGGATGTCCGAGGTCAGCGTGATGCTGGTGGCCGGCGGGAAGACCTCGGGGGTGCCGAACTCGACCGAGTTGGAGACGGCCGCGCCGCCCTCGTTGTAGGCCACCACGCGGTAGTGCGCGTGCGCCGGCGCCACGTACGTGGTGTCGGTGAAGGTGGTGGTGTTGGCCGGGGCGAAGCCGACCAGCGTGTACGGCTGGGCGATCCCGACCGACTTCTCGACCCGGAACGCGATCTCGCTCGAGGGGTTGCCGAAGTTGGTCTGGCCCACGTAGTCCACCGGCGTGGCGTCGTTCCAGGTGAGCACCGGCAGGCCCTGGGCGTTGGCGGCGAGCGTCAGCGGCGACGGGGTGCCCGGGATGGTGGACACCACGTTCAGGATGATGGGCCGCATCATGTCGTTCTCTTCGTGGCTGAGGATGTGGCAGTGCCACACGTACTCGTTCCCGAAGTTGGTGACGACGTTGACGTCAGGCGGCACCTTGGCCTGCTGGGTGACCGGGTCGATGTTGGTGAAGCCGAAGGGCGAGTTGAGCGGGATGGCCGGGTTGAGCGGGCGCAGGGAGTTCGGCACGCTGAACGGCAGCTTGGGCGCCCAGGGCCGCATGGCCACGATGGTGTCCTCGAGCGGGCTGATGCGGACGGTGTCCTTCCAGCCGAGCTCGGTGGGGTGCGGGGCCCGGATCTGGCCGTCCCAGCCGACGCGGTTGATGACCTGCACGTCGAAGATGTGGAAGTGGATGGGGTGCATGTCCACGCCGTTGTGCGAGATCTTCCAGATCTGCGTGCCGTCGCCGAGCACCGGCGACAGGGGCGTGATGGCGTTGTTCAGGATCTCGGTGGCGGGATCCGTGTAGTCGTAGAGCGTCAGGTTGAGCAGGCCGACGATGGGGTTCGGGTTGGTCATGCCGAGGTTGCCGGCCATGCGCCCGTACTCCATGTCGAAGGAGGCGCCCATCTCGTCGTGCAGCCCCTTGGGCTCCATCGGGAAGGTCTGGTAGGTGCCGCCCACCGTGAAGACCGGCAGGGTGACGTCCTGGATGCGGGAGAAGCCCCAGTACGGCCAGACCTGCGGGAAGGTCACGCCGGTGTAGATGCCGTTGTAGGCGTCCTGGCCGACGATGATGCTGTCCTGCGCGGACTCGAAGACGCCGGCCTTGCCGGGCGCCGGGGCGAAGGCCGCCTCGAGCGCGGCCAGGTCGAAGGCGGGGGCCGCGGCCACGTTGGCCACGTTCACCTGCATGACGGTGCGGGTGTTGGGGCCGAAGCCGATCTGCGGGCCCTCGGGCAGGCCGGTCAGGCTGCCGGGCGGCACGCGGCCGTAGCCGCCGCTGGCGGAGAGGTCGGGCGCGCCGGTGAGGTAGTCGTGCCGCGGGTCGAAGGCGGGCACGGCGGCCGGGGCGTCGTTGTAGAGGATGAGCGTCTGGCCCGCGTAGGGCGAGAAGTCCACCACCACGTCGGCGCGCTCGGCGGGGCCCAGGAAGAGGCCGAAGTCCTTCACGTTGCCCACGTTGAAGGCGGTGGGGTCGGTGACGAAGGTGATGGGCTGCGGCGGGACCACGGTGGGGCGCGGGGTGAAGCCGCCCTCGGAGCCGAAGTGGATCCAGGACGGGCCCTGCGTGGCCGGGTCGGGCACGCCCTCGACGCGGCCGTCCACCGGCCAGTTCGGGTAGAGGGCGGCGTTGAAGGCGGTCAGCGCCGCCGGCACCATCTTCACCTCGGTGTTGGTGCGGCCGTCACGCGCGACCTGGGCCGGATCGGCCAGGTACCAGTTCAGGTTCTGGAACCGGTCGTTGGCCGCGTTGAGCATGCGGAAGCGGTAGGCCTTGGGCAGCAGGGTCACCGACGGGAAGGCCTGGCCGTTCACGATGGCGGTGTCGAAGAAGGTCTCGGCGCCCACCGACGGGATGGGCGTGCCGGGGATCACCGGCGGCTGGCCCGGGGTGGTGCAGAAGGCGAAGACGGCCGGGTTCGGGTCCGAGCAGTTGGGGTCGTGGTACGGGTTCGGCACCGTGTTGTAGAGGATGTTGGTGGTGGGCGGGAAGAACCAGGGGCCGTAGACCCAGCGGCCGAACGGGTTCACGCCGGTGGGGTCGTAGGGGTTCTGGGCCGGCACGTAGACGTGCGGCAGCCAGAGGTCGCCCACCACCACCGGGCGCACGCCGAACTGGTCGGGCGTGCCGGAGCCCCAGTTCCAGGTGGGGTCGCCGTTGGTGCGGACGTCGCTGGCGACGAAGGAGCGGTCCTGGATGACGAGCGGGATCTGGTCGGCCGGCAGCGCGCCCTGGGCCACCAGGGCCTGCTCGAACGGGTCGGTGATCAGGTAGCCGGCGGCCACGCCCATGATGACGTTGAGGCGGGTGATGCCCCAGGCGTGCTCATGGTAGAACATGAGCCGGGCCGACTGCTGGTTCGAGTAGTAGTAGGTGGTGGAGCCGGGGCCCGGGTTCGGCATGTCGGGCACGTTCTCGAGGCTGACGCCCTCGGTGTACGGCGTGTTGGCCCACTCGCCCGCCGGGATGATCCACTGGTGCGGGGTGCCGTCGCTGATCCACGGGGTGCGGCCGCCGTGCAGGTGGATGGCGCTGCGGTTCTGGGTGTACTTGGCGCAGTTCTGGCCGGGGGTGGCGTTGCCGGGCGGGATGCTGGCCACCGGGGTGGGGTCGCAGACGGCGCCGGGGGCGTAGGGGACGCCCAGGGGATCGAGCGCGCCGGCCGGCCAGAGCGGGCCCTTGCCGGAGCCCAGGATCGACTCGTCCACCGGGATGACCAGGTCGCCGCCGGCGCCGATGGGCAGGCGGTTGGTGAACTTGATGCGCACCGGGCGGTCGCGGGTGGCCACGATGACCGGGCCGAGCCAGCGGGCCTGGGCGTCCGGGGCGATGGTGTTCTGGCCCAGGGCGTCGGTGCCGTTGTTGGTCTGGTGGTAGCCGCGCAGCTTGGTGGTGGCCGGGAGGTCGGTGTGGAACCGGTGGGAGAACTCGATGAGCTCGATCTCGTAGTAGTCGGAGCCCGGGTAGGTGATGGAGTCCGGGTTGGCCACCGGGATGTAGTTGCCCAGCAGGTTGGCGCCGGCGGGGGTCAGGCCGGGCAGCGCGTCCACGAACTTGCGCAGCTCCGGGCTGAAGGCCCAGTTGCTGGTGGTGAAGTAGTCCGGCGTGGTGCCGGGGCCCGGGGGCGTCACGCCCACCGGGATCTGCGCCTGCTCCGGCGTCATGATCCCGGCCTTGACGGCCGCCTTGCGGGCCTGCTCCAGCCGCAGCTTGGTGGCCTTCAGCTCGGCGGCGGCCGCCTCGCGCTGCGCCTGGCTCGGCATGTTGGCGCGCATCTGGTGGACGGTGGCCGCCTTGGCGGCCAGGGCGTCGGCGGAAACCTGGTCCAGGCCGCTGGTAGACTGCGCGGCGGCGAGCTGGAACGGGATCAGGCCAAACACCAGCCCGAGCAACGCGGACAGCACCCTCTTCTGAGCGATCATCTCTGGTTCTCCCCTCACTGCTTGCACTGCCGTCCGCGGAGCCGCGGGCTTTTCCTCTGCGATTCCCTTCGGCGCCGCCCCACAGGGCGCCGATCGCAGGGCGACACGTTGACGCAATCTAGTACCCTCGGAAGAAGGCCACATAGTCCGCAGGTCTGGTGTCGTTTGAGTACGGTACATTGATATTTGGACTCAAAATTTCCTTACTCTGTGCCGTGATAAGGGGGGTGCGCTCATGCGCCGCATGCTCTTGCCGTCGATCATCGCCATCGCCCTGGTGTTCCTGGGCAGCCTGGCCCTGCTGGACTGGCTCGGCGGGTCCGAGGCCGGGGATCCCCAGACCCCCGTGGCCTCGCCGCAACCCGCACCCAGCGTAGATGTTGCACCACCCGCGCCCACCGCCACACCGGCCGAGGTGGCCGCGGAGATGAGGGCTCCGCCCTCCCTCCCCGCCCCGGCGCCACCGCCCGAGGCGCTGCCGCCCTCCGGCGCGCCGCCGGCCCCGGGCTACGTGCGCGACGAGACCTCCACGCTGCAGGGCGTGCTGAGCGGCCGCTGCGGCGCCATGGAGCTGCGGCTGGGCGACGACCTGCGCCGGCGCGGTGACGAACCGGAGGGGCGCGCGGTGCTGCTGGTGGAGGTGGAGCCGCAGCAAGGGCAGCTCAAGTTCTGGTCGAGCAAGCTCCAGAGCCCTGGGCAGACCAGGCCGTCCCTGGTGGCCTGCGTACAGTGGGCGCTCAACGGGTACGTGCTGCCGGTCTCCCGGCTCCAGCCCGGCGAGCGCTTCAAGGTGCAGGTGGTGATCGGGGTGCGGGCGCGGTGACTCAGCCGGGCAGGGCCGCGCCGGCCTGGCCTGGGCCGGCAGGCCTGGCCTGCTCCGCGGCCTCGCGGGCCAGGCTGGCCGCGCGGGCGCCGTCCTCCGGCGAGGCGTACTCCGGCACCAGCTCGGCCAGGCGGGCCCGCACCTCCTCGGCCGGGTGGCCCAGCACCTCGCGCAGCCGCTCCAGGCCGCGCTCCAGCTGGGCCTGCTCGCAGGGGCGGAACCGGCCCACGAAGATCTTGGGGTGGTGGGTCTTCTCGGCGGTCTCGGCGGCCACCGACAGCTCCTCGAAGAGCTTCTCGCCGGGGCGCACGCCGCTGAAGCGGATCTCGACGTCCACGCCCGGGGTGAGGCCCGAGAGCGTGATGAGGTCGCGCGCCAGGTCGGCGATGCGCACCGGCTCGCCCATGTCCAGGATGAAGATCTCGCCGCCGTGCCCCATGGTGCCGGCCTGCAGCACCAGCTGGCTGGCCTCCGGGATGGTCATGAAGTAGCGCTTCATCTCCGGGTGGGTCACCAGCACCGGGCCGCCGGCGGCGATCTGCTCCTTGAAGATGGGGATGACGCTGCCGGCCGAGCCGAGCACGTTGCCGAAGCGCACCGTGACGAACTTGGTGCGGGAGCGCTGCGAGAGCGACTGCACGTAGAGCTCGGCCACCCGCTTGGTGGCGCCCATCACCGAGGTGGGGTTGACCGCCTTGTCGGTGGAGATCATGACGAAGCGCTCGACCCCGAAGCGGTCGGCCAGGTCCGCCAGGCAGCGGGTGCCCAGCACGTTGTTCTTGACCGCCTCGCCCGGGTTCCACTCCATCATCGGCACGTGCTTGTGGGCCGCGGCGTGCAGCACCACCGAGGGCCGGTGGCGCTCGAAGACCTCCGCCATGCGGGCGGCGTCGCCCACGTCGGCCACCAGGGCCACCAGCGAGACCTCGGGGTGGCTGGCGGCCAGCTCGCGGTGGATCTGGAAGAGGTTGTTCTCCGTGCGCTCCACCAGGAGCAGCGCCGACGGGGCGAAGCGGCAGACCTGGCGGCACAGCTCGGAGCCGATGGAGCCCCCGGCGCCGGTGACCATCACCACGTGCCCCTTCATGACGGCCGCGATGGCCTCCATGTCGAGCTCCACCGGGTCGCGGCCCAGCAGGTCCTCGATGGCCACGTTGCGGAGCTGGTTCAAGGTGACCCGGCCGTCGATGAGCTGGTCGAGCCCGGGCATGGTCTTGAAGCGCGCCCCGGAGGCCTTGCACAGCTCCACGATGCGGCGCATCTGGGCGCCGGTGGCGGTGGGCGCCGCGATGATCACCTCGTCGGCGTCGTGGTCGCCCACCAGGGCCGGCAGCTGCGCCACCGTGCCCACCACCCGCACCCCGTGGATGTGGGCGTGCAGCTTGTGGTGGTCGTCGTCGGCGAAGCCCACCACGTGGAAGCGCGCGGCGTGGTTGCGGTGCAGCTCGCGCAGCAGCAGCTCGCCGGCGTCGCCGGCGCCCACGATGAGCAGGCGGGTGGGCTTGACGTCCTTCTCGGGCGCGGGGCGGCGGTCGGCGGTGAAGGTGCGGTAGGTGAAGCGGGCCCCGCCCACCAGGATGATGCAGAGGGCCCACTCGATGGTGATGACGGAGCGCGGGAAGGTGCGGAAGAGCAGGCCCAGCACCGCCAGGAACAGGAGCGTGGAGGCCGAGGTGGCCAGCACGATGGCCTTGAGATCCCGGGCGCCGGTGTACTTCCACATCCCGCGGAACAGGCCGCTGGCCTGGTAGATGCCGAGGCGCAGGACCAGCAGGATGGGGAACCAGCGCAGCATCTCCGCCGCGTACTGGTGCTCGGCGCTGAAGTCGAAGCGCAGGCCGAAGGCGAGCCAGTAGGACGCGCTCCACAGCGCCACGTGGACGGCGATGATGAGCGAGCGGCGGATGCCGACGCGGAGGGTGGCGGCCCGCTGGGTCACGAGAGAGGGGAGGCTAACAGATCCCACCGGCTGCTTCACCGGTGCGGGGGGTCGCACCCCGGCGGGACCGGCCTACCCCGCGCGCCGCCAGGTGCGCAGCAGCTCGGCGATGCGCAGGCTGGCCTGGCCGTCCCACAGCGCGGGGACGCGCCCGGCCTTGCCCCGCCCGGCCAGCGCCGCCTCCACCTCGGCCACGATGCGGCCCGGCGCCACGCCCACCAGGGTGTTGGTGCCCTCGGTGATGGTCACCGGCCGCTCGGTGTTCTCGCGCAGCGTGAAGCACGGGATGCCCAGCGCGGTGGTCTCCTCCTGCAGGCCGCCGGAGTCGGTGAGCACCAGCCTGGCCTGCGAGGTCAGGCCCAGGAACTCGAGGTAGCCGAGCGGGTCGCACAGCCGCAGGCCCGCCATGGCCTCCACCCGCCCGCCCAGGCCGGACTCGGCGAGCCGCTTGCGGGTGCGCGGGTGCACCGGGAAGACGATGGGCAGGCGCCGCTGGATGACCTCCAGCGCGTCGAGCAGGCCTGACAGCGTGGCCGGATCGTCCACGTTGGAGGGCCGGTGGAGCGTGAGCACCGCGTAGCCGCCGGTGTCCAGCCCCAGCCGGGCGGGGGCGCCGGTGGCCCGGGCCTTCGGCAGGTGCGCCAGCAGCGTGTCGATCATCACGTTGCCCACCCGGAAGATGCGCCCGGGCGGCGTGCCCTCCGCCAGCAGGTTCTGGTCGCCGTCGGCCGAGGGGGTGAGCAAGAGCTCGCAGAGCCGGTCGGTGACGATGCGGTTCACCTCCTCCGGCATGTCGAGGTCGAAGGAGCGGAGGCCGGCCTCCACGTGGGCGCAGGGGATGCGCAGCTTGGCGCAGTCGATGGCGCAGGCCATGGTGGAGTTGACGTCGCCCGCCACCACCACCAGGTCCGGCCGCTGCGCCAGGCAGATGCGCTCGAACCCCACCATCACCTTGGCGGTCTGCTCGGCGTGCGAGCCGGAGCCCACGCCCAGGTGCTCGTCGGGCACCGGCATGCCGAGCTCGGTGAAGAAGACGTCGGACATGGCCACGTCGTAGTGCTGGCCGGTGTGGACCAGGCGCTGGGTGGCGAAGCCGGCCTGGGCCACGGCCTTCATCACCGGGGCGATCTTCATGTAGTTCGGGCGCGCCCCGACGACGTGGATGATCTTCATGGCGTCCCGGCCCGGCGGCCGGCGCAGGCGCGGACGGCGGCCACCACCGCGGCCTGGTCCTCGGCGGGCAGGCTGGAGGAGGAGGGCAGGCAGAGCCCGCGCCGGTAGAGGTCGGCGGCCACCTCCCCGCCCAGGCACTCGCTGGCGGCGTAGAGCGGCTGCAGGTGCATGGGCTTCCAGACCGGGCGGGCCTCGATGTTCAGCCGGCCCAGCGCCTGGATGACGGCGTCGCGCGTGGCGCCGAAGCGCGCCTCGTCCACCAGGAAGCAGGAGAGCCAGTTGGTGTGCAGGCCGTAGGCCGCCTGCGGCATGAGGGTGAGGCCGGGCAGGTCGGCGAAGGCGTCGCGGTAGCGGAAGGCCACGGCCCGCCGCTGCGCCACCCGCTCGTCGAGCACCTCGAGCTGCCCGCGGCCGATGCCGGCCAGCACGTTGGAGAGCCGGTAGTTGTAGCCCATTTCGGTGTGATGGTACTCGACCGCCGGATCGCGCGCCTGCTGGGACCAGAAGCGCGCCTTCTCCACCCACTCCCGCCGCGCCGACGAGAGCATCCCGCCGCCGGTGGTGGTGATGATCTTGTTGCCGTTGAAGGAGAAGATGCCGAGGTCGCCCAGGGTGCCGGCCGGCTTCCCCTTGTAGAGCGTGCCCAGCGCCTCGGCGGCGTCCTCCAGCACCGGCACCCCGTGGCGGCGGCAGCTGGCCAGGATGGGGTCGAGGTCGGCGCACTGGCCGTACAGGTGCACCACCACCACCGCCTTCGGCAGCCGGCCGGCGCGAGCCTTGCGCTCCAGCAGCCGGTCGAGCAGCGCGGGGTCCAGCATCCAGGTGGCGGGGTCGCTGTCCACGAAGACCGGCTCGGCGCCCAGGTAGCGCACCGGGTTGACGCTGGCCACGAAGGTGAGCGTGGGGCAGACCACCTCGTCGCCCGGCCCCACGCCGAGCAGGCGCAGGCCGAGGTGCAGGGCGGCGGTGCCGCTGCCCAGCGCCACCGAGGGGAGGCCGAGCCGGGCCTCGAAGGCCTTCTCGAAGGCGTCGAGGTTGGGGCCCACCGTGGAGAGCCAGTTGGAGGCGAAGGCCTCGTGGACGTAGCCCTCCTCGGCGCCGCCCATGTGCGGCACGGAGAGGTAGATGCGCTTCACCGCTCGCTCCCTTCCCGGGCGCGCCGGCCTGGCCGGCACGCCCACCACCGTGAGCCCCTCGGCCACGTCCCGCACCACCGCCGCGCCCGCGCCCACCCGGACGCCGGCGCCGATGACCAGGCCGGGCAGCACCACCGCGCCGAGGCCGAGGTGGGTGCGCGCGCCCAGGGTGACGGCGCCGCCCAGGGCGGCGTTGGGCGAGAGGTGGACGTAGTCGGCGAGCAGGCAGTCGTGCTCCACCACCGCGCCGGTGTTGACGATGTTGCCGCGCCCCAGGCGCGCGTCCGGGTTGACGGTGGCGTTGGCCATCACCACGGTGCCCTCGCCGAGCGTGGCGGTGGGCGCCACCACCGCCGAGGCGTGGACCAGGGTGACCACCGTGAAGCCGGCCGCCAGGAGCCGCGCGTGGGCCCGCTCCCGCGCGCCGTTCTCGCCGACCCCCAGCGCCAGCGCGGCCTGGAGCAGGGTCGGCCGCTCGCGGCGCAGCCGGTCGAGCGACAGCACCGGCAGCCCCCACAGCGAGGTGCCGTCGAGCGCCGGGGCGTCGTCGAGGAAGCCGGCCAGCGCCCAGCCGGCGGAGCGGGCCACGTCGGCCACCACCTTCCCGTGCCCGCCGGCGCCCAGGACGAGGAGCGGTCCTGCCTGGCTCACTGGTGGTCCTCGGAACCCTTGAACTCCGGCATGGTGACGTGGCCTTCCTTCGAGATGCCCGACCGGGTGACGACCTTGAGCGCCGTCAGCGCCAGGATCTTCAGGTCCAGCGCCAGGCTCCAGTGGTCCACGTACCACACGTCCAGCGCGAACTTCTCCTCCCAGGAGATGGCGTTGCGCCCGTTCACCTGGGCCCACCCGGTGATGCCGGGCAGCACCTCGTGGCGCCGCGCCTGCTCGGGCGAGTAGCGCGGCAGGTACTGCATGAGGAGCGGGCGCGGCCCCACCAGCGAGAGGTCGCCGCGCAGCACGTTCCAGAGCTGCGGCAGCTCGTCCAGGCTGGCGGCGCGCAGGAAGCGGCCCAGGGCGGTGAGCCGCTCGGCGTCGGGCAGCGGCCGCCCGTCGCGCCCCAGGGCGTGGCGCATGGTGCGGAACTTCACCACGCGGAAGGGCCGGGCGTGGCGGCCCGGCCGCTCCTGGCGGAACAGCACCGGCGCACCCATGTCGAGGCGGATGGCCAGGGCCACCAGGGCGAGCAGCGGCGAGAGCAGCACGAGCCCGGCCGCGGCAGCCGCGCCATCCACCAGGCGCTTCACCCCGGCCCGCCAGCCCCGCTGCCGCCCCGGCCCGCTCACGGCCCCACCAGCTCGGCCAGGTGGCCCAGGTACCTGGAGGCCAGCGCCTCGCGCCCGGCGTTGGCCACCACCCAGGCCCGGCCGCTGCGCCCCATGGCGGCGCGCCCTGCCGGGTCGTCGGCCAGCGCGACGATGGCCTCGGCCAGCGCGGCGCCGTCCTCCGGCCTGGCGAACAGCCCGGCGCGGGCCTCCTCGCACACCAGCTGCCGCGCCACGCCGTCGATGGCCAGCAGCGTGGGGCGCTCGCAGGCCATGTAGTCGAAGACCTTGTTGGGGTAGACGGTGCGGAAGGTGGGGTTGTCCTGCAGGACCGCGGCGCCGGCGTCGCAGGCCCGCACCAGGGCCGGCATGCGCTCCTTGGGCTGGGCGCCGTGGAACACCAGGTTGGTGAGCCCCAGGGCGCGGGCCCGCTCCTCGTGCTGGCGCCGCTCCTGGCCGTCGCCCACCGAGGCGATGAGGATGTCCGGGCGGTGGCGCAGCCGCTCGGCGGCGTCCACCAGCTGGCCGATGGCGTTGGCCCGGCCGTGGGCGCCCGCGTACATGACCACGAAGCGGCTTCCCCAGCCGAGCTCGGCGCGCAGCGCCTGGTCCGGCGGGCCGGGCGAGAAGAGGTCCAGGTCGGCGCCGTTGGGCACGAAGACGATCTTGCCGGCAGGCGCCAGGCCCCGGCGCACCAGGTCGTCGCGGAAGGCCGGGGTGAGCACGTTGATCCGGTCGGCGGTGCGGCAGGCCCAGCGCTCCAGGGCGTAGAGGAGCCGGGTGAGCGCCGCGCCCTCCCGCAGCACGCCGGTGGTGACGGCGCTCTCGGGCCAGAGGTCGCGGATCTCGAAGACCAGCCGGGCGCCGTGGCGGCGCGCCGCCAGCCAGCCCGGCAGGGCCGCCACCAGCGGGGGCGAGGTGGCGATGACCACATCCGGGCGCTCCACCCGCAGCGCCGCGGTGGCGGCGGAGAGGGTGAAGGCGAAGAAGGCCCACATGCGGCCGAGGTAGCTCCTGCCGTAGCTGGCGGGCACGTGGCAGCGCCACACCGTGACCGGCCCGTCCTGCTCCCGGGTGGTCCAGCGGCCGGCGTAGCGCGCCGGCGCCTGGCCGGTGGTGTAGTTGACCGTGCCGGCGATGACGGTGACCTGGTGGCCGGCCTCGCTCCAGAGCCGCGCCAGCTCGTTGAAGCGCGAGCCGCCCGGCTCGCCGGGCTGCAGGTAGAACTGGTGGACGACGAGGATCCTCACGACTGTTTCGCCCAGGTCAGGGTGTGCCGACCACGAGGCCTTCCGGCCCTGTCGCCTCGAGTTGGAAGCTCAAAGAGAGGTCGGAGGTCCGAACTGTCCAGGCCTGGCCCTCAGCCGATGTGATCGCGGGCCCCGATGACAGCACGGAGACCAGGGTGATGGGTAGCAGGCCGCGCGCCTCGACCACAAGCGACGGGACGGCCACCTTCTCCGCGTAGTGTCGTGACAGCCAGCCTCGCGGCGGCTGGGCCTGACCGGCCGCGACAGTGGCCTCGGCCACGGCGGCCCGATCATCGAGGACCTGGACATGGAAGGGCCCGGCCGGCGTCCCGAGCACCATGCCACCTGGGATCGCGTGCCACGGGTGCTCACCACCCAGCCACTGGAGCCTGGCCAGGTGAACGCCATCACCCTCGATGCGGTCCACCACCACCCACAGCCCCTCTCCGGCCATCAACACCGATCGCCGGTGGACGCAGCGACCGGGGTGCCGGCGGTAGCCGTGATGCTCGCCGCTGCACCAGGCGGCCAGGCCGTCCCCGCCGAACCGCAGCAACTCCGCCTCGGTCCAGTACAGGCACTTGAACTGGCGGTAGTGGAGCATCTGATCGCGGCCGTCGACCACCACGGTGTTGTGCGCCGCGGTGCGGACGAAGTGGTCGTGCCACTCGCGCGGGCCGTTGTAGAGGTAGCTCCCAGGGTCAACCAGCACGTTCTGGCCCCTCCACCAGACGTCCAGCGAGAGCATGTCCACCTGGGCGAACCGGTCACGCACCGTGCCGCAGCGAAAGGCCGCGAAGGTGCGCTCGTCCGCGGCACGGAGCACGTGGAAGCCGGTGTGCCCGAAGGAGACGGAGCGGCGCGGTCGGGGGCGCAGCGGCGCTTGGAGAGCCGCTGCGCCGAGCCACCAGGCGGCCTCCTCGTCCCAGGGCCCGGGGGGATAGAGCCGCTCGGCCCGCGTCAGCACCGAGAGGGACTGCAAGAGCGGCCGGAAGTCGCCGTACTCGCAGGTGCTCAGGACGCAGGGCAGCGCCCCGTCGTTGAACCCGAAGTTGGGGAGGCGGCCGTCCTCCGGGTTCTGCTGCTGGTGGAGGAAGTCCAGCCCTCGCTCCATGCCAGCAAGCCATTCGCCCGGAACCGCTGCGCCCTGCGCGCGCCGCAGCGCGGCGGCGAAGAGGTACCCCTGGAGCGCGACGCGCTCGTAGTTGTGGGAGAGCTGGATGTAGCCACCGTCAGGGTAGAACTGCCGACCGGCCTGCTCCGTCAGAAGCTCGAGGGCCAGCGCGGACCACCGCGCGGCCTGCGGAAGTCCGGGCAGCGCGGTGCCGGCCAGGAGCAGGCCGACGGCCTCCGAGATGAGGTGGTTGTTGTAGACCGCCTTCTTCGAGTAGCCGAGGTGGCGCTCGATGGCGGTGGCGCCCTCGAAGAGGGCGCGGGCCAAGATCGCCTCGAGCCCGGACGGTGCGGCCTTTGCCAGCGCAGAGGCCGCGAAGGTCCAGGCCATGAGGCGAAAGGCGGTCTCCTGCCCGGACGCCCAGTGCGGCCCCTTGCCATACGGGTTGGCAGCCAGGAACCCGTCTACCTGCGCGGCCAGCGCTCGGCCGAGTCCCGTGGCCTGGTCCGGGAAGAACGCGGCGGCCCGCGCCAGGTGGTAGGCCTGCGGGAAGCGCGCGGCCTCCCAGACCAGCTTGACGTCGCCCGGGCTGGGCCGGGCCCGCAGCACCTTCGACCAGTGGACGTCCGCCGGCCAGCGCTCCCCGCTGACGGGATCCCGGTGCCAGTCGATGGGGTGCCGGTAGTCGAGCAGGTGACGGCCAAACCCGAGGATCCTTCCGCCCGCGCCCTTGCGCGCCGCATCGAGCAAGCCCTCCAGCGCCGGCGCGCCAATGGTCCCACGCAGCCCGCCCAACTCCGCCGGGTGGCCGAAGGGTAGCCCGGGCGCCAGCGAGAGCCGGGCTGGCGGCCTCGGTGGCCCGTCGAGCACCGCCAGCAGCCCGGACCGTAGCTCGAACTCCCAGGCGGCCCGGAACGCCAGCCCGCCCGGCCCGAGCTCCAGCATCTCCTGCGCGCGATCGCGGACGCCCCCGAGTATCGACGACACGCTCAAGGCACCTGGAAGGCGACGCCCTCGCGAAGGCTGCGCACCGCCAGAAGGCTGGCGCTGGTGACCGCCCTGAGCTCCTCCCACGGAATCGGCCAGGGGCCGCCCGTCCTGCAAGCTTCCAGGAAGGCCTCGAGCTCGCTCCGATGCCCCTTGTCCCGGCCCGCCGACTCCCTGGTGCGGGCGCCATCCCGCCAAAGCTCGATGGTCTCCCACCCGTCGAGCACCGCCACCCGACCGCCCCCGAAGACCTCCAGCCGCTCGGACGGGAAGGCCTTGTCGCCGCCCGCCTGGTAGAAGACCACCGAGAGGCTGCCGTTGGCGTGCCTCACCGAGATGGCCACCCGGTCGTCGGCGGCCTCGATGCCTTGCACGAGCGCCACCGACTCGGCCTGGACCCGGACCGGCAGGCTGCCGGCCAACGCGACGCAGGTGTCCAGGGCGTGGCAAGCCTCTCCCACCAGCCTCCCGCCGCCAACCTCCTCGTCCTGGGTCCAGTGCTCCTTCGGGATCGGCCCGGGCGCGAACCGATAGGAGATGCTGAGTGGCACGGCCCCGCCCATGTGGCGCTTCACCCGCGCCAGCCCTGGCGCGAAGCGCCGGTTGAAGCCGACGGTGAGGAGCGGGCAGGCCGCGCCAAGCCCCTCGACGCAGGCCTCGATCCGCTGGAGCTCCTCCTCGTTGATGCACAGCGGCTTCTCGACGAACACGTGCTTGCCGGCCTGCAGCGCCGCCACCACCAGGTCGGCGTGCAGGTCGTGGCGCGTCGCGATCAGCACGGCCTGGGTGGAGGCGTCGGCCAGGATCTCGGCGACGTCGGTGGTGGCGAAGGCGAAACCCCTGGTGCGGGCCGCCTGCTCGCCGGACATGCCCTTCGCCGTGCAGAGCCCCCGCCAGACAAACCCCTGGACCCGGTCGAGCACGGGCATGAGCACCAGTCGCGCGTAGTTGCCGGCGCCGACGAGGCTCACTCCGACGGGACCTGCCGCCGCCGGCGCCCGGGCGAAGTCCACCCTCCGCCGCAGCGGCCGCTCCTCCTTCGGGTATTGGAGGATGATCCCGAGGGCCGACTTGTCCCGCGAGGTCACCAGATCGTAGGCGGTCCCGGCCTCCTCGATGGGGAACCGGTGGGTGGTGAGCCGCTCGACCGGCAGCTTGCCTTGCTCCACCAGGTCCAGCACCGCTTCCATGTTCCGCCGCGCCGTCCAGCGGGCGTGACCGATGGGGTAGTCGATCCCCTTATCCTCGTAGGAGGGGTCGTTGCGCCCAGGGCCGAGCGAGGAGGAGACCGTGAACTCGAGCTCCTTGGCGAAGAAGGGCGGTCGCGGGAGCTGGAGCCCGACCACTCCCACCAGGACGATGCGGCCCTTGGTGCGGCACGCCGCGGCCGAGAACTCGATGGGCTCGTTGCTCTCGGTGGCGGCCGTGATGACCGCGGCGTCCACGCCGTGCCCCCCGGTGAAGGCTTTGATGGCGTCGAGCGGGGAGCCCTGCGCCACCACGTCCGCCCCGAAGCTGCGCGCCAGCTCCAGCTTGGCGGGATCGATGTCCGTCCCGATCACCCGGCACCCCTGCGCCTTCAGCAGGGCCACGCAGATCTGTCCGATGAGCCCCAGGCCGATCACCAGGACGCGCTCCCCCAGCGTGACCTTGGCGAGCCGCACGCCCTCGAGCCCGATGGCCGCCACCGAGGTGTAAGCCGCCTGCTCGTCGGTGACGCCGTCGGGGATCCTGGCGCAGAGGTTCCGGCCAACCGACACGACGCCCGCGTGGGGACCAGCGCAGGCCACCCGGTCCCCTGGCTTGAAGTCCTGCACGCCGCGCCCACACTCCAGCACAACCCCCGCGGCCGAGTACCCCAGCGGCATCGGCTCGCTCAGCTTGGCGAGCACCTGCTGTGCCGTGGCCACCAGCCCTTCGTTCTTGAGCTTCTGGAGGACCCGCTTCACGTGGTCCGGGCGCTGGCGCGCCTTGCCGAGGAGGCTCTTGCGCGCCAGCTCGACCACGTAGCGCTCGGTGCCGGCCGAGAGCAGCGACGCGGCGATGGCGACCACCAGCTGGCCCGGGCCCGCGATGGGGGCCGGGATCTCACGCACCTCGGTCCTGCCAGACCGGACGTCCTGAACCACCTGCTTCATCACTCGCCCCCAGGGAACCCGCCGACGGCGGCCGGGCCCGGTCGATGGTTCTCGGTCTCCCGGCTCACCAACATGGTGCCCTCCGGCTTTTAGCTTGGATGGCGCGGCACCAGCAAGCTAACGTGCTGCTTCGACATGAGAATTCTGGGTGACGACTGGCAGGACGGCTTCCTGGACGAGGCGATGAGGCCGGGGCACTGCCGGGTGCAGGTCTCGACCTGGCACACGGTGGCGCCGCTCACCGACCTGTACTTCGTTCGCCCGCGGAGCTTCCGGCTGCTCTTCAACTATTGGCGCGAGGTTGGAGCCAGGAACGTGGTGCGCAAGGTGGTCTCGCGCACCAAGGAGCGCCTGCGGAACCAGAAGTTCGTGGCTGTCGGGACGGGTCAGGTACTCGAGGCCGCGGGGCTCGGCACCCCGCCGGCCGGGAGCTGGGTCGCGTTCGTCGCGCCTGCCCACCCCGCCGGCATGGAGCGGGTGGTGCTGCACGCCGACCTGGTGCGGCTCGTCGAGCGCCCGCCCGCGGCCGCACCCACCGCCCCGGCGTGCGGGACCACGACGTTCCCGGGCGCCGTCGAGCTGGCCCAGGTGGTCGGCGGCTGGACCTCGGACGCCGGAACTCCCGCGCCCAGGCAGGCGATCGAGGCCTTGTTGGCCGGCGCGCCCACGGGCCCCACAGCGCTCGACGAAGCCCGCCCATCTGCGCCCCCTCCGTCGGTCCTTCGGGAGCGGACCAAGGCCGGGGCGGTGCCGTCGGGCCGGCCTACCGCGGTCATCTTCGGACTCGGCAACTACGCCAAGACGGCCATCCTCCCGAACCTGCGGGGCCACCTGGACGTGCGGTGCATCCACGAGGTGGACCCCTGCCAGATTGGTGCTACCGCCGACGGGACGGGCGTAGCGCTCGATACCTCGCCGCTGCCCCGAACCGACGAGCGGTACGATGCATGGTTCATCGCCGGCTTCCACCACCACCATGCGGGGCTCGCCGTCCATGCGCTGCGGCAAGGGGCGGCCGCCGTGGTGGAGAAGCCGCTGGTGACGACCCGCGCCCAGCTGGACCTCCTGGCCGCCGCGCTCGCCGACGGAGCCGGCCGACTCTTCGGCTGCTTCCAGCGACGGTACCTTCCGTTCAACGCCTGGGCGCGCCAGGACCTGCAGTCTCGACCCCAGGACCCCATCTCCTACCACTGCATCGTCTACGAGGTGCCCTTGCCCGCGCGTCACTGGTACCGCTGGCCGAACAGCCGATCCAGGGTCATCTCGAACGGCTGCCACTGGCTCGACCACTTCCTCTTCCTCAATGACTTCGCCGCGCCGGTGCAGCGCTCCGTGCAGGCCTCCCGGGACGGCACCGCCAGCGTGACCGTGGAGCTGGAGAACGGGGCCGTCTTCACCATGGCGCTGACGGATCAGGGCAGCAGCCGCATCGGGGTCCAGGACCACGTGGAGCTGCGCCTGGGCGTGCGGACCGTGACGATGCGCAACGCCAGCCACTACGCCGCAGAAGGCCCCACCCGGTTCCTGCGGAGGGCCCGCATCAACAAGCTGGACGTCTACGGAGCCATGTACCGGCAGATCGCGAAGGCCATCGCGCAGGGTGCGCCCGGTGACCCGGTGGCGTCGGTGCTGGTCTCCTCCCAGCTGGCCATCGACCTCGACGAGGCCTACCAGGCCGCCATGGGGGGGGCCGGCTAGTCCTCCGGCCGGCCGCTCGCCTGCAGCGCGCGCTGGAACAGCGCCACGCTCTGCTCGACGGCCGAGTCCGTCTCGGACATGGCCAGGGCGAAGCGCCGGCCGGCTTCCGCCATCGCCTCGTGCTCCGCCGGCCCCATGACGACGCAAGCCGCCAGCGCGCGCTGCCAGGCATCTTCGTCGTCGAGCGGCAGGTCCCAGCCAGTGCCCGCCGACTCCAGGTCGCGCCACGGCGTCTTGTCGCTGATCACCGGCGGGCAGCCGGCCACCAGTGCCTCGAAGATGGAGTGCCCGAAGTTCTCGCCGAGCGTGGGGAGCAGCAGGAAGTCGTTCTGCTGCATGGTGGACAGGACCTGGCTGTGCTCCACCGGCCCCAGGTAGCGGAGCGTCAGTTCCGGGCCCCGGGCGGCCGCGCGCTGGCACGCGTCCCAGTAAGGGAGATCGTCAATCGGACCGTAGACGTCGAGCGAGGTCGGCTGGCCCAGCTTCGCCAGCATCCGGACTCCGAACTCCAGGTTCTTCACCCTGGCGATGCGGGCCAGGTAGACGAAGCGGGCCTGCCCGGCGACCTTGGCAGGGCGCCCCTCCATCGCCATGGCGCTGGCTTCGGGCAGGGCGTCGATGGCCACGGCGATGTTCCTCGAGACCCGCACCTCCGCGTCCGCGGGCAGGGCCCGCTCGATGTCGGCTCGCTCGAACTCGGTCGACGCCTGCCACAGGGTGTCGCGGAACCACCCCGCCCTGATGGCCAGCCTCAGGAAGAGCTTCTTCTTGAGACGCTTCAGCCCGAGTGCGCTGGACGCCATCTCGCCCCTGGGCGCGATGATGAACGGGAGCCGTCTCACCAGCCCGAGCTTGCGCAGCAACAGGAACCGGATGGTCAGTCGAGAGAAGAGGCTGTTGGTGTAGACGACGTGCGGGTCGACCTCCCGCACCAGCCTGGCCAGGTTCCACCAGGACAGGGCGCCTGGTGAGGCGTAGTAGACCCGGGCCCGGCCCACCTGGACCCATTGGTTCCGCGGGACATCCGGGTAGGGCTCGTGGACCCCCTGATCCCGGTCGCGCGTGAAGAGCAGGAACTGGTACCGCGGCGGCATCTTCGAGACCAGGTTGCTGACCGTGCGCGTCGGGCCCCCGTGGCGGAAGCCCGGGAGATAGTGGTCGACCAGGGTGAAGATCCGAATGGGCGGGTCAGTCATGGACCTCCCGGCGTTCGTCGGCGCCAGCACCTTGGCGAGCTCCAGAGGCCGCCCGCGCAGCGACGAAGACTCGTTCCAGCTTCTCCGCCGCACCGGCCGGAGAGTACTCCGCCGCGACCCAGGCCCGTGCCTTCACTGCCGCCGTTCTCAGGCCTTCGAGGCGTTCCCTTGCTCCGGTCAAGGCCTCGGCGAGGCTCCCCGCATCGTCCCGGTCGTACTCGAGCAAGGAACCCTTGTCGGGCAGCGGGAACTCACCCAGCCTGGAGGTGACCACCGGCAGGCCGGCCCCGATGTACTCGACCATCTTGAAGGGGAAGATCTGGCCGCGCCGGCCCTGTGGCATGCGGTGGGGGTTCACGGCCACGTCGGCCCGCCCGAGCAGGTTCACCAGCGCCTCGCGCCCTACCTCCCCATGGACCCGCACCGGGACCCGGCAGCGCGTCGCTTGGGCACGCAGGGCGACCAGGTCGCGCCCCGCGCCCACCACGTCGACCTCCACCGGAAACCCGAGGCCGTCTGCGGCCTCCAGCAGCAGGTCGGGACCCTTCTCGCGGTTGATGCCGCCCGTGTAGATGAGCCGCAAGGGGTCCTGCGACGCCGGGCCGGCCTTGATGGGCAGGGCGAGGGAGTCGTCGCCGATCAGGCCCGGGATGACGACCCCGTTGCCGACGTCGAGCTGCCGGAGGAGCTCCGGAGAGACGGCCACCACGCCGGTGACGGCGCCTCGGGCCGCGGCGATGGCACGCCGGCCCCGGCGAACGTGCCAGGCCTGCAGCTGGGCCCCGACGGGCGCCAGCGCGTCGTCCTCGTACTCGACCACCAGCGGGGTCCCGGTTCGGGCGCAGTAGGCCAGGACTGGACGCAGGAAGTACCACTCGAGGTTGTAGAGGAAGAGCACGTCGAACCGTGCCACCCTTGCCAAGAAGCGTCCCAGCACCTGTGACGCCACCAGCAGGTTGGCCCGCCGTAAGTCCAGGCCCGGCAGGTAGCAGACCCTGGCACCGCCGCACTCCGGCTCGGGCACGTCGAACCCCGGATACCACCGCAAGCTGTCCTCCGAGACCGTGGCGGGCGACACCACCTGGACCTCGTGGCCGCGAGCCACCAGGCCCCTGACGAAGAGCTCGATCTTCTTGCTCGGCCCGAGGGTGCGGTTGCGCCGGTGCCCGCGCTGCGCCACCACCGCGCTGCCCTGGTAGTTCGTGACGTACAGCACCTTCATGGCGGGTCGCCCCGCGCGGGGTCCGGCTGGCTCGGGCCGGTTTCCTCCGCTGCGCCAGCTACCGCAGCGCGCAGCGCCGCGACCTCGTGGAAGGCAGGGCCCAGTGCGCGGAGGCGGCTATCGGGCCAGTCCCACCAGCGGAGGTCCAGGAGGAAGCGCACGTCCTCCTCAGGGAAGCGCAGGCGCAGCCGCTTGGCCGGCACGCCGACCACGATCTCGTAGGGCTCGACGTCACGGGTGACCACGGCGCCTGCCCCGACGATGGCGCCGTGGCCGATCTTGACCCCGGCCGAGATGAACGCGTTGGCCCCGATCCAGACGTCCGCGCCGATCTCCACCGGGACGTGTTCTTCGAAGGGGTTCACCGCGTAGCCGCGCTCGGCCGGCCAGGAGGGCGAGAAGAAGGCAGGGTGGGAGGTGGCGAAGCCCCTGGCGGGATGCCGACCGATGCCCGAGATCACTCCTGGCCCTATGGCGCAGAACGGGCCAAAGGTGGTGTTGGCTGCCCAGAGACGGAAGGCGCAGTAGGTCTGCCGCCCCATGGACGTCGCCATGAGGGTGCTGTCCGGCCCGACGGAGACACCCGGCCCGAACTGGCACCGGCCGTCCACGCTGGTCCGGGCCCCGAAGGTCACCTGCGGGTAGAGCAGGCGCTTCCGACCCTGCATCACGAGCCACCGCGCGACGGCGCGTGCCACCTCGAGCGCGGTGCGGGGCCCGAGGCCGGCGACCAGCAGGCGCAGCGCGGAAGCGGCGCTGGCGGTGCGGGGCCCGCTCACGGTCCCCTCAACTGCGCGGTCAGATCGACGATGCGCTTGACCCAGGTGTGATCACGCAGGGAGCGGGCGCGCGCAGCAGCGCGGATGCGCTCCTGCTCGCCGGGCCTGTGGAGCACCCAGGCCAGCACCTCTGCGCACTCCTCGACCGACGCGTAGCACAGGATCTCGGAGCCGATGGCGTAGTGATCCGCCAGTTCGGGGTTGAAGCTGGTCAGGTAGACTGCCCCGCACATGGGCACCTCGAAGTCCCGTCCCTTCAAGTGCTTGATCCTGTCGGTATGTCCGACGCCGCCCATGCCCAGGACGACCTTGGCGCGCCCGTAGAGATCCACCATCGACTCGAACGGCACGGGCCCGCCTGGCCAGCCTGGTCCGTGGGCACTGACCTGAAATCCCATCTGCCCGAGCCGCCTGACCAGATCAAGGCGCGCACCATAGCCACGCCCGAGCCACAGGACGTCGAGGTCCCGCTCCGCGACGGTGGGCGCGAAGAAATCGGGTGAGGCCGCCTCTGGTGCGTACCAGGGGCGCGCGCCCTCGGCCGCGAGCCAGTCCACCCCCGCTCGCCAGGTGGTCCAGTAGAGGTCTGCGCCCCGGGCCGCCTCCATCTGCCAGCCCACCAGGCCTCCTTGCGGCGGGCCGGGGAGCTGCTGCTTGTCATCCAGTCCGAGGACGACCGTCCAGATCCCACGGGCTCCAAGCTCGCGCAGCAGGTCCGGGTCCAGGTATGCGCCGCTGGCGTACAGGAACGCCACGTCGACCGGGGAGGTGCGGGATGAGGACTCGACGAAGGCGAGGAACTGCCGGCCCAGTTCTCCCCGCAGGGCCTGGCTCGGGCTCCCCGCCGCACGGGCCTGTGGCGCGTAGTCGAAGTGGCTGGCCTGCCCAAGCGACGCAAACGCTGGCCAGAGGCCATGCTGCTCCCAGTCGTTGGCCCCGAAGATGGCGAAGTGCGGCCTCGCAGGCACGGGTCGACGCGCGACGCGCCGTTTCCCGAGCGCCGAACCCAGCGCCGCGGGCTCGCGAGCGGGCGCCGCCCGCACGGCGCCGAGCCGCTGCCGGAAGGCCGCGAGCTGCTGCTGCTCGCGCGCCCGGCTCCACCACGCATAGGCGGCCGTTGTCCGAAGGTGGATCGCCAGGCTCATGGCGTGACGCGCAGGAGCGGTGAGCCCTGGTCCGGGACGGTGAAGGCCCGCTGCCCGACGAACCGCTTCGGCTGCCACAGGCAGTCGAGCACGTAGCCGACGTCGATGCTGGTGGCCGCCAGCGGTCGCACCTGCTCGAGGACGTTGAGCGCGCCCACTCCGGCGCCCACCAGCACCAGGTCCACGTCTCGCAGGCCGCCCAGGTCGACGCGGTCCAGCATCGACTTGCTGCGGGAGATCTTGCGGAACTGCATCGACTCGGCTCCGAGCGCCAGCAGTGTCCGCTCGATCCCAGGCGCCTTGGTGCCGTCCTCGTCCGAGGTGACCACCAGGATGCGGCGCCCACGGTAAAATCGGTCTGCCCCAGGACCGAGCAGGAGCGCGTAGACGAAGTAGAAGGGGAAGTAGTTCTGCTCGTCGAGGTGGATGCGGTTGGCGTCCATCCAGTCGCACATCGGTCGGATGTACTGACGCGGAAAGTGCAGGTGGGAGACGTAGTTCACCGCCAGGATGCCCTCCGCCGAAAGCTGCTGGACGCGGCGACCGTATCCCTCCCGGGCGACCTTCCACTCCTCTGGGGTGTAGTTCTCGAAGCCGTAGCCCACGGTGCCCGACCGGAACTGGTCGACGTTGTGCTTGAGGAGGGCCTTGGCCCAGGAGCGCATCGTCATCCGCGGATAGCGGAGCAGGAAGTCCGCGGTGTAGGGGCGCCAGCCGCAGACGAAGACGAACTCGCCGTCCGACATGCGGTAGATGGGGAGGAAGCCCGACCGCATGGAGAGCCTGGCCTCGAAGTCGCCCAGCCACTCCGCCGCGCGGCGGGGCCTGATGGTGGCCTGCCGAACCTCGCCGACGGGAACGCTACCGCTGAACTCGGGGAGCGCCAGGTCCACCCAGCTGGTCAGGCGACCTCTGGTTGATTGGGGGGTCATAACGTCCTCACGTGCCCGTTGTCCCGAGGCCTGTGACCGGTGCCACGTCGCCCGAGCGGCCCGGCAAGGCGCGCAACCGAGCGGCCAAAGGCCGGACCGCCACCGCGGCCATCGCCGTGAAGATGAGGCTGAAGACGTTTTGTGGATTGAAGACCACCAAGCTCTGAGTACTGGCGAACATTGCGTTGAGGGCCAGGATGGCAACGACGTGCGGAAAGAGCCCTTGCCCCAGCCACCGCACGCTCAACCAGTGCCCGAGGGCCACCAGGAAGCCGAGAGCGATGGGCATCCCGGCTCGGCCGAAATCCAGGATCAGGTAGGCCATCGCCGTCGGAGGGACGCACCAGGTCCACCCGAACTCAGGTTCCTCGGGCATGTCCTCCGTCCGCCAGCGTTCGAATTGGGCTGCAGTCGCTCCAAAGGGCAGCCCCGATGCCATCGCCTTCCTCGAGAAGTAGTCCAGAGTAGCTTCACCCTTGGCGGGACCGATCTGCTCAGCCGCTCGACCGATCGTCCCGAGCGCGGTGAGGGAGCCGCCAATGTAGTTCACGGCCATGAGCCGCTGCTCCATGTCCCAGTTGGCGACGGTGAGGGACTCCGCCTGGTCACGGTTGAGGTCCCTATTTCGAACAGTCCCGATCACCGTGAAGAACCACAGCCCGATCGCCACCATCACCACCACGGGCAGGTATGACCGCAGGCCGCCGCCACGCCTGGTCGAGCACTGCCTGCTGAGGAAGTGCGAGAGCCCATAGATGAGCTGGGGTGCCAGGGTCCAGCCCCGCCCACCAAGCGCAAGCCCGGGAAGGACCAGTGAGAGCCAGATCGAAGCCAGGCGCTTGGGCCTAACCCCGTATTCCGCGTCGGCAGTGCCCGCGAGCATGGCCAGAAAGCCAGCGACAAGTTGTAGGTAGCTGCTGAGTCGGAAGAGCCAGCCAGGGTCCTTCTCGCTGAGAACGGCCACCCGCAACTCCAGGATTCGGAAGAAGTCGAAATCTACGCTCCCCCAGCGGTCGAAGAAGTGGACCGCTCCCAGAGTCGCCATGGCGACCACCACGAGCTTCGTAGAGCGGCTAACGATGAGTTCGCAGAGCGCGGAAAAGGCAACCCAGCGGCGGGTTTTCTGCGCCGAGGCCCGCGTATCTCCGGCCACGAAGATGCCTATCAGGCTGCCCGCCATGGCGCCCAGGAAGCCCTCCTGCGCGTACTCGAGCGCAATGTCCGGTGGCGACTGCATGTTGCCGTAGGTCACCGACACCCATGCCGCCGCAAGCAGCATCGTCCAAGAAGCCCAGAACACCGGTGCCCCGCTGACAAGGCTTCCGTTCATCCGACGGCCAAGCACGGCGGTCAATCCGAGGAACGCAAGCACTTGGATAAGGAGAACAATCATAGGCGAGCTGGCTCGGCAGCGGGGTGGCCATACCGAACATCTGATAGACGGCTCCTACGCCTTGCTGGTTTCGGGCTTGGCACCCCGCCCCTTGTCTTCGCCGTAGTAGTACCCGTACCTGTAGTAGTAGGAGTACTGCCCGTACCGCTGGTCCTCGAGGTCCAGGTCGTTCAGCACGGCGCCGAACAACGGCGCCTTGACGTCCCGGAGTTGCCGAACGGCCTGGCGCGCCACCTCGCGCGAGGTCTTGCTGGCCTTCAGGACCAGCAGGGTCCCGTCGACGTGGGTGCCGATGACCACCGCGTCTGCCACCACGCCCACCGGCGGCGAGTCGATGATGACCCGGTCGAACGCACCGGCCATCTCGGTCACCAGCTTCTGGAAGGCCGCCGTATGGAGCAACTCGGCTGGGTTGGGTGGCACGGGCCCGCACGGGAGGACGAAGAGGTTCTCGATTCCGGTGGGCTTGGCCAACTCGAGGAGGCGGCCCTCGCCCAGGATCAGCGAGGACAGGCCGGCCTGGTTGCCGACGCCGAAGATCCGGTGGATGCGGGGGCGCCGCATGTCGGCGTCCACCAGCAGGACACGGTTCCCACTGCCGGCCATGGTGATGGCCAGCGAGGTGGCGGTGGTCGTCTTGCCTTCCTGCGGCCCGGAGGAGGTCACCAGGATGGTTCGGAGCGGCTTCTCCGGTGACATGAAGAGCAGGTTGGTCCGCACCGCCCGGAGGCACTCGGCCGCGGCCGACTTCGGCTGGGTGTGCACGAACAGATCCTGCGGCGTGCCGTCCCTGGAGCGGGCGATGGTCGGCACGATTCCGAGGAAGGTCAGCCCGAGGTTCTCCTCGATCTGCGCCTGGCTGGTGATGGTGCGGTCGGCGTAGTCCGCCACGAAGGCCAGGGCCAGCCCGCCGAGGAGGCCAAGGAAGACCGCGAGCACGACGTTCTGCGTGACGTTTGGCCGGATGGGTCGGTTGGTGGCCCGCGCCCGGTCCAGGACGCGCACGTTGGACACCTGCAGCATCCCCGAGACCCCAGTGTCCTTGAGGCGCTTCAGCACCAGCTCGTAGAGCCGGGCGTTGTTGTCGTAGGTACGCTTCAGTTCCAGGTAGTCGCGCTCGTACTGGTTGAGGCCGAAGGCATCCGTCTTGGTCTCGTTGAGGAGCACCTGGAGGTTGCGCTCGGTCTTGACGACCTCTTGGTACTCCCGCCTGGCCGAGTCGAGGCTCAGCTTGATCTCATCCTTGAGCCCCTGCCGGGCCAGCTGCACCTTCTTGTCGCAGGCCTGGGTCTTGGGGTGCTCCTCCAGGTACTTGACCCGGAGATCGGCGCACTCCGACGTGGCCTCGAGGAAGCGGATCTTGAGCTGCTGGATGGCCGGGCTCGACGCCACCGGCTGCAGCGCCTCGATCTCGCCTTCCCCCTTCTCCACCGCTGCCCCAGCCGCTTCGATGGCGTCGTTTCGAGCCTGGAGCTCGGCCTTCCGAACACGCGCCTTTGTGAGGGCGTCATTGAAGGCGGTGAGGCGCTGCGAGACCATCGACTGCCGGTCCTCCCAGCTGGTGGCCACGATGTCGTGGCTCTTCTTGAACTCGAAGAGCGCCATGCCGCTCTGGTCGAGCTTCTTCTCCAGGTCGGCCAGCTGCTGCTCGAGCCACTCGGAGGCGTTTTGGGTGGTCACCGTCCTCACGGACAGGCTCTCGGCGATGTAGGAGTCGGCCACGGTGTTGGCCGCCAGGGCCGCGAACTGGGGGTCGGCGGCCTCGTAGCGGATTCGCACCACCCGGGAGTCCTTGACCGGCTCGACCTTCAGGTTTCGCAGCAGGATGGTGACCGGATCCTTGCGCAGTCGGGCCTGCTCCTGGGCAGCCGGGTCCTTTATCTCGTCGACTGCCAGGAACGCCAGGTTGGTCGCGAGCTGGAGTTTGTCGACAACTCGCTGGCCCACGGCCCGGCTGGTGAGGACCCTGTACTGGGTCTCGTAGTATTCGCGGCTGTACCAGTAGCCGCCGGTGCCGGCCTCCATGACGTCCTGCACCGACTCCTTGTCGAGCACCTTCGGGGCAGAGAGGTCGATGATGATGGTGCAGGTCGCGTCGAAGATCTTGGTTTGGCGTAGCGTGACGATGGCGGTGACGAGGACCGTGGCGACGAAGAACGGGAGCACCAGCCAGCGGCGGCGAACGATGGTTCGCCAGTATGCGTGCAGGTCGAAGGCATCCCGGCGCTCGCCGACTTGCGTCGAGGGCTCGGGCTGGTAGTTCCTGGTGTCGGTCATCTCGGTGCTCCACGTCGGCCGGCCGCGCTGCGCCTGCGCCAGAAGGGCCGGAATTCTAGGGGATTATCGGGGCGGAAGTCGAGCCGGCCTCCCGGCTATCGCCAAGGGACCTCAGGCGGCCGCCCAGGTCACGCGCGCTTGCTGCGGGTCCGGCGCTGTGACAGATTTCCGCCTTCCGCCGACGTACGAGAATGGGGGCCAGCCGACGCGAGCCGGCTGCTGACATGGCAACGCGAAAGAGCCTCAGACAGCGGCTGCGCGAGCGGCTCAACAACCAGTACGAGCGGGACCGCTTCGTTCATGCCCAGCTGGCGCAGCTTCCGGCTGGGACGCTGCTCCTCGACGCAGGTTGCGGCAGCCAGCGATACCGTCCGGCCTGCGCGCACCTGACCTACCGGACCCAGGACTTCGGCGCCTACTCGCGCGACGAGAAGGCCAACCTCGGCTCCCGGAAGGACGACAGCTGGCGCTACGAGTATGGGAAGCTCGACTACGTCGGCAACATCTGGCAGGTGGCGGAGAACGATGCCACCTTCGACGTCATCCTGTGCACCGAGGTGTTCGAGCACATCCCGCACCCGGTGGAGACCCTGAAGGAGTTCGGGCGGCTCCTCAAGCCGGGTGGGACCCTGATCCTGACGGCTCCCAGCAACTGCCTGCGACACCAGGATCCCTACTTCTTCTTCAGCGGCTTCAGCGACCGCTGGTACCAGAAGTTCCTCCCGGAGAACGGCTTCGAGATCCAGCTGCTCGAGCCGGTGGGCGACTACTACAGCTGGATGGGTGTCGAGCTGGCGCGCACCGCCGTCACACACTCGCTCCTCACCAAGCTCCTCCTGGCCCCCGCCTTCCTCTTCTACATGCTCAAGAGGAAGACCCAGCTCTCGGTCGACACGCTCTGCATGGGGTATCACGTCGTCGCCAGGCGCTCGTAGGCTGGGCCCGGGAGGAAGGCCGTTCGTGACGACCGCGCTGCGCCGCCTCCACGCCACCTTTGGAACCTTCGGGCTCGACGGGCTTCGCTTGGTCCGCGCCGTGGCGGGGCTCCCCTGGTTCATGAGAGACGCGATGCGGTATCGCCGGAGTGCCGCCGCCGGCCGGCTGCCGCTGCGTTGGGGCGGCCTCCGGCCGATGCTGGCCGACCGGTTCGAGAGCGCCGGCGTCGCCTCCGGGCAGTACTTCCACCAGGACCTCTGGGCGGCCCGGCAGGTATTCTCCGCCCGGCCGGCCCGGCACGTCGACGTCGGGTCACGGGTCGACGGCTTCGTGGCCCACCTGCTCACCTTCATGCCGGTCGAGGTGGTGGACGTCCGGCCCCTCGCCAGCGGCACCACGGGCCTCACCTTCGTGCAGGAGGACGCCACCGAGCTGCGGCGCTACGCCGATGCCTCCCTGGAGTCCGTCTCGAGCCTGCATGCGGTGGAGCACTTCGGCCTGGGTCGGTACGGAGACCCGGTGGACCCCTCGGCCTGCTTCCGCGCCATGGCGAGCCTGGCGCGCGTGCTGCGCCCCGGAGGGCGTCTGTATTTCTCCGTACCGGTGGGAGCCGAACGGCTCGAGTTCAACGCCCACCGCATCTTCGACCCCGCCACGGTGCTCGCCGAGTTCAGTTCGCTCCGGCTGATTGGCTTCAGCGCGGTGGACGACGCGGGGACCCTGGACGTCGCTGCTTCGCCGGACCGGTACCGATCGGCGCGCTACGCGTGCGGGCTCTTTGAGTTCACCAAGGACTAGCCTCCCGGCGGCCGGCCGTCCCTTCCATGACCAGCGACCCTTTCCAGCTGACGGTCTGCATTCCGACCTACAACCGGGCCGCCAAGCTGGCACGCTTGCTGGGGCTGCTCCGCGACCAGATCCTGGCGGGCGGCCTGGAGCGGCGGGTCATGATCCTGGTCAGCGACAACGCCTCCTCCGATGGCACCGGCGAGGCCCTGGCCTCCTTTGACGCAAGGGGAATCCGACTGGAGGCCATCCGGCAGCCGCGCAACCTCGGGTTCGACGGGAACATCTGGGAGCTCTACCGCCGCGCGACGACCCCCTACCTCTGGTACTTCTCCGACGATGACCTGCCGTACCAGGGCTGCGTGGCCACCGTGCTGTCCCGAATCCAAGCGTCGGGCCCGGCGCTCCTCCTGTTCTCCTTCGTCCAGCCACCGGGCACGACGCAGCGCCCGCTGGCCTCGCCCGACGCCGTCACCACCGTGACCGACCCGCGGCAGCAGGCCGAGATCGCCACCGCCTATCCAAAGCTCTCGATCTACGCCATGCGGCGGGTGGCCCCGACGCCGTCTCTCACCGAGCGCCTCGAGGGACTGGATGGTTCAGCGTACACCTTCGTCACCCTGGCGCTCGAGGCCCTCGCCGCGGGCGGCCACCTCGAGGTCCTGTCCGCGGCCCTGGCCGGCTGCGACGAGGAGTTCGAGCACATCCGCTTCCCGGCGCTCACCTGGAGCCAGTACACCCGCGTCTTCCAGCACCCCTTCATCGCCCGGTGGGCCCCGCACCTGGTGGAGTCCTCCCGACGACAGTCCTACCTGAGCCTGGTCTCGTTCCTCTGGGCCTGGCGACGCGGGACCCTGCAGGTGCAGGAGGATCTCCAGGCCGACTACTGGAAGGCCTTGCGTTCGCTGCCGCTCCGCTGGCGCTGGCTCCTCTCGGCGCGCCGCTCACTGGTCCAGGCCGTCCTCCTCAAGGTCGCGCCGAGGCTGGGCCCACGAGCCGCCGGGTACCTGGGCAGGTCGACCCGCCGCTCCAACCCCATCGCCACGCACCGAAGCGATCAGTGAGCTTCTCCCTCACCCCGGTCCCCGCGCCTGGAGCCTCGCCACCGGTGAGCCGGCGGCAGGCCACCCGACTCAACCTGTTCTTCCAGTACGCCTCCATCGGGCTCACGGTCTTACAGGGCTTCGTCCTAGTCCCGTTCTACCTGCGGTACATCGACGGGGCGACCTACGGCGCCTGGCTCGCTTCCGGCAACATCGTCGCCTGGCTGGCAGTGGTGGACCCTGGCTTTGGGGCGGTGCTGCAGCAGCGCGTGGCGCGCTTCCTCGGTGAGGGCTCGTCGCGGCAGCTCGGCGACGCGGTGGGAACCGGTGTCACCCTCAGCCTGGCCATCGCCGGGCTGGTCGCCGCCGCCGGGCTGGCCTTGGCCCCCTGGGTACCGGAGCTGACCGGGTCTGCCGGTGGTTCGGGCCCCGAGCTCACCAGGGCCTTTGCGCTGTCCTGCGCCGCGGAGGCCGTGCTGCTGGTGGACCTCGCGGTCGCCGCCGTGCTGGTGGGCCTCATGAAGCGCATGGTCTGGACCGGCGTCAGCTACCTCGCCGGCACGCTCCTCGGCGTGGTGGCGACCGTGGTCCTGCTGGTGGGTGGCTTTGGCCTCTCCAGCATCCCGCTTGGACTGCTGCTGCGCTCGGTGCTCCTGCTCCTCTCCCATGGCGCGCTGCTCGCCCACGTCCTGCGCAGGGACCTGCGGGTCGCCCCTCGGTTCACCAGCGCGGAGTTCCGCAGCGTCATGAGCCTCTCCGCCTTCACCTGGGCCGCCCGCCTGGCCACCAGCCTGATGGGGAACGTCGACGCTCTGCTGGTGTCGCGGTACTTCGGCCCGGCGCAGGTGACGGCCTACGTCCTGACCAAGCGGGCCAGCGAGGTGCTGGCCATGGTCGTGACCAGGGTCGGCGCTGCTTTCGCCCCGGCGATGGCCCACGCCTGGGGCGCAGGGGGCGGCGAGTCCCTCCGCCTCATCGCGCTGCGGCTCCTTCGGCTCGCCACCTGGGCGAGCCTCTTCGGGCTGGCCGGATACGCCGCGCTGAACCGGGAGTTCATGGGTCTCTGGGTCGGCCCCCAGCTATACGGGGGGCTGGTCCTGACCGTGCTGCTCGGCCTGGCCGCTGCCGTGCTCTCGGTGGAGTCGATCGCATCGTCCATCCTGTTCTCCGTCGGAGGGGCGCGGGCCTCCTCAGCCGCCACGGCGACGTCCGCGGTCGGGCGCTTCGTGGCTGCATTGGGACTCCTCGCCGCAGGGGGCGGGGCCTGGTCAGTCCCCCTGGCGGCGGCAGCCGTGTCCCTGAGCGTGACCCTTGGGATGATCCTGCCGATACTGAGCCGTACACTGGGCTCCCAGGCGCGGGGCTTCGCGCTTGACCTTCTGAAGTCAGGCGCACAGGCGCTGCCGATGGTGGCGCTCGGTCTCGTATGGGCGAGGTGGTTTGCGCCACTCGCCGGCGGGAGTTGGCTCGGCTTCGCCTTCGGCGCCGCCGCGCTGAGCACCGCCCTCGTCAGCCTGCTGGCAGCCTCATGCGGTTCCTTCAGGTCCGAGGTGCGGCGGGCCGCCACCTGGCTTCAACCATGAGAGCGCATTCGCACAACCAACGCGCAACGGGGCCCACCAGGCAGGCGCTTGCTGTGCAGCGTCGATTGCGAGGCATCCACTCTGCGGGACACAATGATTGCCTATCGACCAGACATTGACGGCCTTCGAGCAATAGCCGTCCTTTCCGTTCTTGTCTTCCACGCCTTTCCTGCCATAGGGCCAGGGGGGTTCGTTGGCGTCGACGTCTTCTTTGTCATTTCTGGCTACCTGATTACCGGCATCATTCTTAAGGGTCTGGGTGCTGGCACCTTCCGCATTCGAGATTTCTACGAACGCCGAGTTCGGCGAATTTTCCCGGCCCTGGCAGTCCTGCTAGCATTCGTCCTGGTTGTTGGCTGGTTCACGTCGATGCCGGCTGACTTCGCTGCGCTTGGGAAGCACACCGCAGCAGGCGCCCTGTTCGCCTCCAACGTCGCGGCCTTGCTCGAGGCTGGGTATTTCGACGCCGGCGCCGAGGCGAAGCCTCTCCTCCATCTTTGGTCGCTGGGCATCGAGGAGCAGTTCTATCTGCTCTGGCCGATCTTCCTCATGGTGCTGGTTCGCAAGACAAATCGGCCGGTGTTGGCCGTGGTCGGCGCTGCGCTCCTGTCTTTCCTTGGAAGTTGCTGGCTCTCATGGGCCAGCCCGGATGTCGCCTATTACCTCCCGTTTACCCGCTTCTGGGAACTGCTGGTCGGGAGCTTGCTCTCGATGTACCGCCTTTCTGCTCACGCTGGCGTTTCACCCATTCCCTTGGTGGGGAACATTCGGCGCGGGCTAAGTGAGGCCTTGGCCGTCAGCGGTTTGGTAGCCATCGCGGTCGCATCCGTTGCTCTGGACGGCTCGGTCCCTTTTCCTGGATTCGCCGCACTTCTACCAGTTCTGGGTGCGGCCGCCGTCATTGCCACCGGCCCGGACGGATGGGTCCATCGGAAACTTCTCAGCCAGCGCTTCCTGGTCCTCGTTGGGCTGATCAGTTATCCCCTCTATCTATGGCACTGGCCGCTACTTGTCTTTGCCAGGGGCCTGGATCCTCGACTGGCGCAGCACTTCAATGACAGGCTCCTTCGCCTGTCTGTCTTGGCGCTGTCGGTTGGTGCCGCCTGGGCCACCTATCGGCTGGTAGAGGAGCGGGCCAGGAGGGCGCGTGGCACAATGGCCGTCTTTGCCTTGTGCGCTGCAGTAGGGGTGCTCGGTACACTGGGAGCACTGGTTTCGGCTAGCGGTGGGGTTCCGGGTCGTTACAATTCGACCCAGCTGGCCATTGACTCGACGGCCGAGAGCTTCGCGCTCGGACACAAGGCTCTGTATCGGGAGGGCCGCTGCTTCCTGACGGGCTCTCAGCGGGCAAAGGACTTCGCTCAGGAGTGCTTTGGTGCCGATGGTTTGGGCGCGCTTGGCCAGTCCCACCTCGTCTTGTGGGGCGACTCCCACGCGGCGCACTTGCTGCCGGGGATGAGGGACTTGGCGTACTCCAGTGGACTCGTGCTCGCCCAGTTCACCACTGCGAACTGCCCACCCATTCTCGGATACGATTCAACGATTCGCCCGCAGTGCGCCGCGACCAACAATCAGGTTCTAACCCTCATTGCGGCCGCACGACCCAGCGTTGTCGTTCTGGCTGCCGCCTGGCCCTCCTACCCCCTGGAAGGCCTCGGCGAATCCGTTGCTCGCCTCAAGGAGGCTGGCGTCGCGCTCGTCGTGCTCGTCGGCCCGGTTGCCATGTTCGCGGACTCGCAGCCAAGGCTGCTCTTCAGAGCTGCCGGGAATGGCCATGTGCCTGCCCAGCTGTTCACGCCGCTGCTGGTGGATTTGCGGAGAATCGACCGGGAGCTACGAGCCCAAGCTCGGGAGGCAGGTGCCGAGTATGCATCGCCACTCGATGTCTCCTGTACCGCCGACACCTGCCTCGTCGCGTTGGACGGCCGGGCCGAAAACCTGATGGCATGGGACTCCAGCCACCTCACGCAGGTGGGCGCAAAGTACATAGTCGATAGATGTATCGCCGGTTGGGTCGAGGGGTGGAAGTCCGGGGCAAGGCGACCGGTCACCCCTCAAACAACTGGGTCCCCGATTGACGTCGATACGGTGCCCCAAACGCCCTCCGAGGGGCAACCAGCTCCATAGCAGCTGCGCCTGCCAGGCACCGCGCCAGCAGGGCCGGATTGCCTAAGCCCTTGTCTTTGGCCGCCGTGCGCCCGTCGTCACTGCCTGTCAGGCATGCCACCCAGCGCAAGGACCGTGCGGCGCAGGCCTTCGCCGAGCGGAGTCGTAGCGGACCACCCCAGTTGCCGCAGCGCTGTAGTCGAGTCTCCGATCAGCCGCTTCACTTCGTTGGGTCGGGCGGGCACGGCGCCGAACGCAATCCGTGAGCGTTGCACGCCCATGAAGTCCGTGGTCGCGTGGACCACCTGGCGAAGCTGAGTCGCCTTGCCGCCGCACAGGTTGAGGACCGCCGAACTGTTGGCGCGCAATGCCAGAGGCCAGCTCACCGATGCGGCCATGCAGAATGCCTCGGCGACATCGTCGACGAATACGAGATCGCGTTCCTGCATCCCGTGGGTCACCCTAATCGGCTCGCCTTTCATCGCCATCCGGATGACCGCCGGCACCAGGCGAGTGGCGGGCTCACCAGGCCCGTAGACGTGGAACGGCCGGAGGACGAACGCTTCGAGCCCCAGGTCCCTGGCGAGCGCCCCGAGGAGCAGGGTGGCGGCCGCTTTGGAGGCGCCGTAGGTCGTCACGGGGGCCAGCGCGTCCTCCTCCACCAGCCCTCTCTCACCGATCCGGTCGCCGGTGGCGCCGTATTCGAAGCAGCTCCCCGCCAGCACCACCCGGGTGCACCCGGCTGCCTTGGCCGCGCCGAGCATCGCCTCGACAGGCCGGACGTTGGTGTCCAGGAGGGTAGTCGCCGTCTCGGCCCGGCTGACGCCGGCCGAGGCGAGGTGCACGAGCGCGCCAGCACCACCTACCAGCCTCGACCAAACGGAAGGGTCGGTCACGTCTCCGACAACGACTTCCACCTTGGCAGCCAACTCGACAGGGATCGCGGTGCCCGGCCTGAAGAGCGCACGAACCCTCAGCCCCTTCCCCAGCAGGCGAGCGGCGACTGCTCTGCCGATGAAGCCGCTAACGCCCGTGAGCGCGACTGTCTGCTCCTGGGCTGAGCTCATCGTGTTCCCCTCTCCGCGGCCCCGGGCATCGACTCGAACTGGCGGACGGCTCAGCGCCCGCAGGCGCCCCGGAACGTCGCCACCACGTGCTCCCGCATCGGCGCGGTGAGCCCGGGGTACACCCCCACCCAGAGGGTGCGGTTCATGATGGTGTCGGTGTTCGTGAGCTCGCCCACCACCCGGAACGGCGCCGGGCGCCCGGCCGCGGCGGCGGACCGCACCAGCTCGGTCATGGCCGGCTGCCGCACCAGGTTGCCGGCGAAGAGCATGCGGGTCTGGATCTTCTGCTCCTCCAGCCGCCGCACCAGCTCGTCGCGGGTGACGGCGGCGCCCTCGCGCACCGTGACCATGAAGCCGAACCAGCTGGGCTCGGAGCCGGGTGTGGGCTCCGGCAGCACCAGCACGTCGCCGAGGTCGGCCAGCTGCGCGCGGTACCAGGCCCAGTTGGCGCGCCGCGCCGCCACGAAGCCGTCCAGCCGATCGAGCTGGGCCACGCCCACCGAGGCCTGCAGGTCGGTGACCTTCAGGTTGTAGCCGAGGTGGCTGTAGACGTACTTGTGGTCGTAGCCCTTGGGCAGGTCGCCCAGCTGCCACTCGAAGCGCCGCTTGCAGGTGTTGTCCACGCCGGAGGGGCACCAGCAGTCGCGCCCCCAGTCGCGGATGGAGGTCATGGCCTTCTCCAGCGTGTCGTCGCTGGCCAGCACCGCGCCGCCCTCACCCATGGTCATGTGGTGGGGCGGGTAGAAGCTCAGGGTGGCCAGGTCGCCGAAGGTGCCGGTCTTGCGCCCCTGGTAGAGCGAGCCGGCGGCGTCGCAGTTGTCCTCCACCAGCCAGAGCCCGTGCCGCTTGCAGAAGGCGCTCACGGCGGCGAGGTCGAAGGGGTTGCCCAGCGTGTGGGCCACCATCACCGCCCGGGTGCGGGGCGAGCGGGCCTCCTCCAGCCGGGACACGTCGAGGTTGTAGCCGGGCAGCGTCACGTCCACGAACACCGGCACCAGGCCGAGCTGCACCACCGGCGCCACCGTGGTGGGGAAGCCGGCCGCCACGGTGATGACCTCGTCGCCGGGCTGGAGCCGCCGGTCGCCGAGCAGGTGGCTCATGAGGGTGGCCACCGCCAGCAGGTTGGCCGACGAGCCGGAGTTGACCAGCCGGGCGTGCGAGACGCCGTACCAGTCGGCCAGCCCCTTCTCCAGGCGGGTGTGCCAGCGGCCGCCGGTGAGCCAGAACTCCACGGCGCTCTCGGCCAGGTTGGCCAGCTCCTCCTCGCCGTAGACCCGGCCGGCGTAGCGCACCGGGCTCTTGCCGGGGATGAACTCGGCGGCGGCCTCCACCTGCTGGCGGAGCCGGGCGATCTGGCGGGCCCGCTCCACGATCTCGGCGGTGAGGCGGCGCTCTTCGGCCTTGTGGTCCATGTGGCGCTAGGACTCCAGGTACTCGTGGATCTGCGTGCGGCAGAGGTCGGCCAGGGCGTCGGCCGAGGCCCCGGCGTGGAAGGCGCGGTACCAGTCCACCGTGCGCCGGAAGGTCTCGTCGAAGTGCCAGCGCGGCGCCCAGCCCAGGCGGGCGGTGGCCTTGTCGATGGAGAGGCGCAGGAGCCCGGCCTCGTGCAGGGCGGCGGGGTCGTGCCTGTCGTCCCAGCGGCCGGAGCCCCAGGCGGCGATGAGGGCCTCCACCACGTCGCGCACGGGGCGGGCGTCCTCGGGGCGGGGGCCGAAGTTCCAGGGTTCGCAGAACCCTGCCCGCCCCTCGACTCCGGCTTCGCCCACGGGGCCCATGAGGCGGGCGCCGAGGAGGAGGTAGCCGCCGAGGGGCTCGAGCACGTGCTGCCAGGGGCGGACGCCGTGCGGGTTGCGCACGGGGATGGGCTGCCCGGCGGCCAGGGCGGCGATGGCGTCGGGCACGATGCGGTCCCTGGCCCAGTCGCCGCCGCCCACCACGTTGCCGGCGCGGGCGCTGGCCAGCGCCACGCCGTGGCGGGCCAGCTCGCGCGGGTGGAAGAAGGAGCGGCGCCAGGAGGCGGTGACCAGCTCGGCGGCCCCCTTCGACATGGAGTAGACGTCGTGCCCGCCCAGGGGCTCGTCCTCGCGGTAGCCGTAGAGCCACTCGCGGTTCTCGTAGCACTTGTCGCTGGTGACCACGACCACCGCGCAGGGCCGGCCGGCGGCCCGCACCGCCTCGAGCAGGTGGGCGGTGCCGAGCACGTTGGTCTCCAGCGTGGCCAGCGGCTCCTGGTAGGAGAGCCGCACCAGGGGCTGCGCGGCCAGGTGCAGGATGGCGTCGGGCCGCACCTCCTCGACCACCGCGGCCAGGCGGGCGGCGTCGCGCACGTCGCCGAGCAGGCTGCGGCAGCGCCCCTCCACCCCGGCCCGCTCGAACAGGGCGGGCGTGGTGTCCGGGGCCAGGGCATAGCCGGTCACCTCGGCGCCCAGGTCGGCCAGCCAGAGGGTGAGCCAGGAGCCCTTGAAGCCGGTGTGCCCGGTCACCAGCACCCGCTTGCCGGCGTAGGCGGCGCGCAGCCCGGCGGCGGTGGGGGAGACGGTCACCAGGTCTTCCAGGGGGCCTTGCCGGCCTGCCACAGCTCGTTGAGGAGCTGGTACTCGCGCAGCGTGTCCATGGGCTGCCAGAAGCCGGTGTGCGGGTAGGACACCAGCTCGCCGGCGCGGGCCAGGGCGCGCAGCGGCTCGCGCTCCAGCACCGTCCTGGGGTCCGTGCCCAGGAAGTCCCAGGTGCGCCGGCCGTCCAGCACGAAGAAGCCGCCGTTGATGAACCCCTCGGTGGCCTGGGGCTTCTCGTTGAACTCGCGGACCAGCCCGCCCTCGGTGACCATCTCGCCGAAGCGGCCGGGCGGGCGCACCGCGGTGACCGTGGCCACCTTGCCGTGGCTCCGGTGGGCCGCGATGGTGGCGCCCACGTCCACGTCGGAGACCCCGTCGCCGTAGGTGAGCAGGAAGGGCTCGTCGCCCTCCACGTAGCGGCGCACCGCCGCCACCCGGCCTCCTGTCTGGGTCTCCTCGCCGGTCTCGGCCAGGGTGACCTTCCAGTCCTCCTCGTCGTGCTTGCCCAGGACCTCCACCGCGCCGTGCCGGCCCAGGGTGACGGTGAGGTCGGAGGTCATGGCCTTGTAGTTGAGGAAGAACTCCTTCAGGGCCCAGCCGCGGTAGCCAAGGCAGAGTACGAACTCGCGCACCCCGTGATGGGCGTACATCTTCATGATGTGCCACACGATGGGCTTGCCGCCGATGGGCAGCATGGGCTTCGGCAGCAGCTCGTTGGCGTCGCGGATGCGGGTGCCCTGGCCCCCGCAGAGGATGACGGCTTTCATCGCGCGGGGAGTCTATTCGGGTGGAAGGTGGGAGTCGAGTTGGGCCATGCTTTCCGGCTCATGCGCCCTGAGCCCACCACCGCGCCCGGGGGCGCCACCTGACCCGGCGGCGCGAGGGCCGGCGCGGCGGCTGGAGCTGGGCAGCCCTGCTGGGCCTGCTGGTGCTGCTCCTGCCGCTGGCCCGCGGCGGGGTGGACGCGCCGGTGGAGCTGGCGGCGGCCTGCCTGGCCCTGCTGGCCGCGCTCATGGCGGCGCCCGCGGGCGGCGCGGTGGGGCTGGCCGGCCTGGCTCTGCTGGTGGTGCTGGCGGCCACCGCGCTGCAGCTGGCGCCGCTGCCGGCCTGGCTGCACCTCCTCTCGCCCTCGGCGCGCGACCTCTTCTCGGGCGCCCTGGCGCCGCTGGGGCTCTACCCGGCGGCGCGGCCGCTCTCGCTGGACCCGGCCGCCACCGGCCGGCTGCTGGCGGCGTCGGCCGGCGGGCTGGCGGCGTTCTGGGCCGCCTGGGCGCTCGGCGAGACCCACCGCCGGCGCGACCTCCTGGTGCGGGCCCTGGGCCTGGGCGGCCTGCTGGTGGCGCTGGTGGCGCTGGGCCAGGCGCTGCTGGGGTTCGGCACCCTGCTCTCCCCCGCCGCGCCCTTCGTGAACCCGAACCACCTGGCCGGCCACCTCGGGCTCACCTCCTTCGTGCTGCTGGGGCTGGCCCTGAAGGCGCGCGGGCAGGCGCGGCTGCTCTGGCTCATGGCCTTCGCCCTGGCCGGGGCGGTGGTCTTCCTCTCCCTCTCGCGCGGCGGCATCGCCGCCTTCCTGGGCGGCGCGGTGCTGTTCGTGGCGCTGGCGGCCTGGCGCCGGCGGCCGGAGGGCAGCGGGGCGGGGCCCCCGCGCGGGCGCTGGGCGCTGCTGGGCGGGCTGGCGGCGGCGCTCTCGGTGGCGGCCTACCTGGCGCTCGACCCGGTGCTGGCCGAGCTGGGCACGGTGGGGCGCGCCGGCGAGGAGACCAAGCTGGCCCTGTGGCGCCCGGCGCTGCAGCTGGTGCGGGACTACCCGCTCACCGGCATCGGGCGCGGCGCCTTCGGCACGGTGTACCCCGCCTACAAGACCGAGCCGGAGCTGGTGACCTTCACCCACCTGGAGAACGAGTGGCTGCAGGCGCCGGTGGAGCTGGGGCTGCCGGTGGGGCTCCTGCTGGTGGGGGCGCTGGCGCTCACCTGGCTGGCGGCGGCGCGGCGGCGCGACCTCTCCTGGACGGCGACGTGGGGCTGCTGGCCGGCACCGCCACGCTGGCGGCGCAGAACCTGGTGGACTTCTCGCTGGAGCTGTCCGGGGTGGCGCTGCCCTTCCTGGTGGCGCTGGGGCTGGCGGCGCGCGGCGCGGGCGCCGTGGCGGTGCGGCCGGCCCTGGTGCGCGGCGGCCTGGTGGTGGCCGGGCTGCTGGGGGCGCTGGGCGCGGCCGTGTGGGCGCGGCAGCCGGCGGCCGACGCGCCGGTGCTCGAGCAGGTGGCCTGGCGCCCGGCCGACTACCTGCCGCAGGCGGTGGAGGGGGTGCGGCTGGTGCGGGCCGACCGCTGCGCCGAGGCCCTGCCCTGGCTCTCCCGGGCCATGCTGCTCGGGCCCACCGCGCCGGAGCCGCACCTGTACGCGGCGCGCTGCCTGGCCGCGGCCGGGCAGGACGTGGTGGCGCGGCGGGAGTACCGGCTGGCCATGGCGTTCGGCTCGCGGGAGGCGCTGCCGGAGGCCGCCACCCGCTACCGCTCGGTGGAGGCGCTGCTGGAGGTGGCGCCGGACAGCGCCGACGGGCTCTTGCAGCTCGGGTACCTCCTGGCCCGCGACCGGCCGGCCGACGCGGCCCGGGTCTACCGGCGGGCGCTGGAGGAGCAGCTGGACGACCGGGCGCTGGTGCCGCTGGCGCGCGCCACGCTGGCGGCGGGCGACCGCGACGAGGCGCTCAGGCTGGCGCGGCGGCGCGCGGCCGAGGCGCCCACCGACCCGGAGGGCTGGCTCATCTCGGCCTGGATCCTGGTGCAGGCCGGCCAGGAGGCGGAAGGCGTGGCGGTGCTGGAGCGCGGACTGCTGGCGATCCCCGGCTCGCCGCCGCTGGTGACCCTGCTGGCCGAGCGCTCGCTGCTGGCCCGGCGCTTCGGCGAGGCCCGGCGCATCGCCGAGCAGATGAGCGCCCGCACCCCGCAGGAGCTGGCGGCGCGCCACCAGCTGGTGGCCCGGGCCCTGGCGGGCCAGGGCCGGGTGGCCGAGGCCATCGAGCAGGCCCGCTCGGCCGCGGCGGCGCGGCCGGACGACCCCGGCGCCCTGCTGGCGGTGGCCTCCTACTGCGAGCAGGCGGGCCGGCTGGACGACGCCATCGCGGCGGTGGAGCGGGCGGCCACGCTCGGCGGCAAGCCGGAGGCGCTGGCGGCGCGGCTGGAGGGGCTGCGGAAGGCCCGCCAGGCGCAGCGCGACCGGCGCATGGGGGAGTCGCTGCTGCGGCCGTGAGGTTGGGCTTCCCGGAGGGACCCGGGTTCCCCGGCGCGCCGTGTTGACCCGGGCCAGGGCGCCCCATAGGCTCACCGGCCTCATGCCCATCCACTGGCCTTCCGAGCGCATCCTCGTCACCGGCGGCAACGGCTTCCTGGGCTCCTTCGTGGTGGAGGAGCTGCGGCGCCGCGGCGCCCGCGAGCTCTTCTGCCCCCGCTCCAGCGACTACGACCTGGTGGACATGGCGGCGGTGCGCGCCGTGTACCGCGACACCCAGCCCACCCTGGTGCTGCACCTGGCGGCGCGGGTGGGCGGCATCGGCGCCAACCGGGACAACCCGGGCAAGTTCTTCTACGACAACCTGATGATGGGGGTGCAGCTCATCGAGGTGGGGCGGCAGGTGGGCCTGAAGAAGCTGGTGGCGCTGGGCACCATCTGCGCCTACCCCAAGTTCTGCCCGGTGCCCTTCAAGGAGGCCGACCTCTGGAACGGCTACCCGGAGGAGACCAACGCCCCCTACGGCATCGCCAAGAAGGCGCTGCTGGTGCAGAGCGAGGCCTACCGGCAGCAGTACGGCATGAACTCGGTGGTGCTCTTCCCGGTGAACCTGTACGGCCCGCGCGACAACTTCGACCTGCACACCTCGCACGTGGTGCCGGCGCTGATCCGCAAGTGCCTGGAGGCGCGCGACCGCGGCGACGCCCAGGTGGTGGTGTGGGGCAGCGGGGCCGCCTCGCGCGAGTTCCTGCACGCCCGCGACGCCGCGGCCGGCATCTGCGACGCCGCCGAGCGGTACGACAAGAGCGAGGCGGTGAACCTGGGGGCGGGCTTCGAGATCACCATCCGCGACCTGGTGCCGCTGGTGGCACGTCTGTGCCGCTTCGAGGGTCAGGTGGTCTGGGACGCCACCAAGCCCGACGGGCAGCCGCGTCGCATGCTGGACACCTCCAGGGCGCTGGCCGAGTTCGGCTGGCAGGCGCGCATCGGCTTCGAGGAGGGGCTGCGGGAGACGGTGGAGTGGTACGAGG
The DNA here is from genome assembly GCA_016718565.1 of Anaeromyxobacter sp. Taxonomy (NCBI): domain Bacteria; kingdom Pseudomonadati; phylum Myxococcota; class Myxococcia; order Myxococcales; family Anaeromyxobacteraceae; genus Anaeromyxobacter; species Anaeromyxobacter sp. The sequence continues at coordinate 50,767 of JADKCZ010000014.1, forward strand.
CGGAGGGGAGGAAGGCCACGTGAAGAAGGCGCTCATCACCGGGATCACCGGGCAGGACGGCAGCTACCTGGCGGAGCTGCTGCTGGAGAAGGGGTACGAGGTGCACGGCATCATCCGCCGCTCCTCCTCCTTCAACACCCAGCGCATCGACCACATCTACCAGGACCCGCACGAGCCCAACTGCCGGCTCTTCCTGCACTACGGCGACCTGAACGACGCCTCGTCGCTCAACTTCCTCCTGAAGAAGCTGCGGCCGGACGAGATCTACAACCTGGGCGCGCAGAGCCACGTGAAGGTGTCGTTCGACGTGCCGGAGTACACCGGCGAGGTCACGGGGCTGGGCGCCTGCCGGCTGCTGGAGGCGGTGCGCGAGCTGGGGCTCAACGGGACCCGCGTGTACCAGGCCTCCTCGTCCGAGATGTTCGGCGCCTCGCCGCCGCCGCAGGGCGAGGCGACGCCGTTCTACCCGCGCAGCCCGTACGGCTGCGCCAAGGTCTACGCCTACTGGATCGGGGTGAACTACCGGGAGGCCTACGGGCTGCACGTGTCGAACGGCATCCTCTTCAACCACGAGTCGCCGCGCCGCGGCGAGACCTTCGTGACCCGCAAGGTCACCCGCGCCGCCTCGCGCATCAAGGTCGGGCTGCAGCAGAAGCTCTACCTGGGCAACCTGGAGGCGCGGCGCGACTGGGGCTACGCCAAGGACTACGTCGAGGCCATGTGGCTGATGCTGCAGCAGCCGAAGGGCGACGACTACGTGGTGGCCACCGGCGAGGCCCACACGGTGCGCGAGCTGTGCGAGGAGGCCTTCGGGCGGGTGGACCTCGACTACCGGAAGTACGTGGAGGTGGACCCGCGCTACTTCCGCCCCACCGAGGTGGACTACCTGCTGGGCGATCCCTCGAAGGCGCAGCGGCTGCTCGGCTGGAAGCCGCGCACCTCCTTCCAGGAGCTGGTGCGCCTCATGATGGAGTCCGACCTGGCGCTGGCCGAGCGCGAGAAGGTGGCCGGCGCGGGGCCGGCGGTGAGCCGGCACGGGTAGGCCTCTACTCCCCGTCCGGGTCGGGACCACCCGGCCCCCTTCGCTGCGCGTGTTGTCTCCGGGGCCGAGGCCTTCTATCCTCACCGGCTCCTTGCGTCACCCACGCCCCGGAGCGGCGTTCGATGAGCTTTCGCAGCTGCGGACATTGCGGGTCCTCCAACATCCGCCGGGCCATGACGCGCACCGACTGGCAGCGCTTCGTGCGGTTCTTCACGCCGCTCAGGCGCTACTCCTGCCTGGACTGCAAGCGGCGCGGCTGGATGGTGGGGTCGCTGCCGCACGCCTCGGTGAGCGCGGCCGACCTGGGGCTCCCGGCCCGGCCGGTGGAGGACCGCGACATCGAGGAGGTGGCCGACAGCCGCTTCCGCATGGTCCTGGGCGTGGGGCTGGCGATCGGGCTGGGCGTGCTCTTCGCGCTCTGGCTGCTCAGGCAGGCGCAGCAGTAGGGCGGGCCTCGACCCGCACGGGGTCAGAGGTCCAGTGGATTTGAACCGAGCGCTCCCGGGTCCTTGACATGGACCCCGTCCTGGAACTGGGCGTCGGGGAGGTAGCGGAGGCGCCGAACGTACCCGGCGAAGAGGTCCTCCAGTCCGGCATCGCGCACACCAGCCCAGAGCGGGCCAAGCAACCAGGCCCGCGTGCTCTCCGGAAGGACGGGTGGCACGACCTGCAGTGAGAAGCCCCGCTCTCTGGCCAGGACCCTCATCCTGGCCAGATAGAGCGCGGAAACGCGGCTGAGCCGCAGTTCCATGCGCTCGCCCGCCGGTGACCGTGCCGACGGCGACCAGGCGGACACCCGCACCGCGGGGAGCCAGGCACTCCAGCCATACGGGATTGCGCTGACCCTGGCCTCCACTTCGGGGTCGAAGAAGGCCGGACCCATCGTGACGTAGAAGGGCTTGACGAAGTACTGAAAGGTGAAGGTCTGGTCGAGGTCGTTCCCGAAGGAATCGGGCCGCAGGACCAGGTGGACCGCCGACCCCCTCAGGTCGTTGGCCTCAGCCAGGCGCCACAGCAGGGCGTAGAAGCCCGCCATCGAGATGGCCTGGTTGCAGGCCAACGAGTAGAACTCCCCACCGTCCTGGCGCACCGGATAGAGCTGGTTGGCCACCGAGTCGCCGAGCACCACCCTGGCCGGGAGCGGAATGGTCGCGGCGCTCTTGCGCAGCGCCACCAGCCCCTCGCCGCCGACGGCGACCTGGTCTTGGTACCAAGGCACCTGCCACACGATGGCCGGCAGGGCAAAGCCGACCAGTCCGGCAAGCAGGGTACCCTTGAGGAGCAGGGTTCGAGGGGTCATGTGCTCAGAAGTTGAAGTAGATGAAGGTCTGCTCGCCCCAGCGCCCCAGGAGCAGGATGGTCGTCACGAGCCCCCCGTAGGTGAGCCATCTCGCCGGCAGTCTCATGGCTCCCAGAGGCCGCCTGCGAAGGACCGGCTCGAGCAACACGACCACGAGCCCGCCACTCGCGATGACGGCGTCCCTCGGCGTCAGGCCGGGTAGCGCCTTGGCCATCGCCGCGCGGACTCCCGCCTGCAAGCTGCTGGACCAGTCGGTGGCCGCGATCCCGGTCAGAACCGTCCAGGCGTCCTCGAGACTCTGTGCCCGGAAGAAGATCCAGGTGAGGCAGACGAGGTTGAAGACCACGGCGATCCGCCAGAGCCGGAGGACGCCGGCCAGGCGAGGTCCCACCTGCCGATCCAGCCTGGCCTTGTAGGGCAGGTGATAGACGGAGGCGGCCAGCATGACGCCGTGGAGCGCGCCCCAGGCCAGGAAGGTCAACCTGGTTCTGCCACAGCCCGGAGGCCAGGAAAGTCACCATCAGCGCGGCGGTAACGGGCGTACCGGCCGAGGCCGCGCCACTG
>JADKCZ010000015.1 GCA_016718565.1 Anaeromyxobacter sp.
ACCGCGTCGGCCAGGAAGATGGCGTGCGCCTCCTGGTGCGGTTTAGCCTTCGGGTAGCCGTGCTCCGCCATGAGGGCGGCCTCGTGGGCGAAGTGCTCCGCCACCCCCCGCTGCACCAGGGCCAGCGCCGCCCGCACCTCACCCGCTCCACCGGTGCGCACGGCATCCACCAGCGACGCCAGCGCGCCGGAGAGGGCTCGATGCTCCACGTCGATGGGGCCGAACCCCGTGTCTGCGTAGTCCCGCTCGCCCATGATCCGCCTCCTCCTTCGATAGGCCTCGGCCCACCGCTGCGGATCATCAGTGCATCCCCTGGGCCCCGGGCGGACGAAACGCCGCAGGGCAGGCGTTCAGGCGATCACCCGTCGCATCAAGCGCTTGGACGTGCGGTGCTGGCCTGGCGTGCCGCGCTGGCCACGCTGGGCACAGGGGGTCCGGGTGACCCGGGTCTGCGTTCCCGGGTCCGCGCCGGGCGGAGTCCCGCCCCTGCTCAGCCCTCGTCGTGACGCGGCGCCGTCGCCTCGAACACCGCGGCGAAGCGGTTGCACGTCAGCGTCACCGCCAGGGCGAAGAGCCCGGCCGCGGCGCCCAGGGCGGCGCTCCAGGCGGGCGGCGCCGTCAGCGCCAGCCGCAGCACCACCGTGGAGGCCGCCAGCCCGGAGTTGCGGAAGATGAGGTGGTAGGCGCCGGGTGGCGCAGGGCCGCCAGCACCAGGAAACGTCGGCCAGCACCAGCACGTGTAGAAGCTGCTGAAGAAGCGCGGGTCCTCCTGCAGCGCGGCCCCGGATCGCCAGCGCGGCGTAGATGGCCAGCGGGCCCGGGGCCACCAGCTTGTAGGCGCCACGAAGGAGACCCGGCCGCCGTCGCGGCCAGGGAGCGCCGGGTGGCGCTGCGCCGCGTAGTAGGCGCCCAGCGTGACGAAGAGGGCCAGCGCCCCGGCGCCGTACCAGCCGATCTCCACGACCACCCCCTGCGCCTGGGCCCAGGAGACCGGCTCGTCGAGCTTGCCGAAGGCCTCGAAGGCGTGGCGGAGCAGGACAAGCGAAGACCTCGAACTGCTTGCCCGGCGTTGGCCACCGGGCGGCCAGGCCGATAGCCAGCGCCGCCACCTCCGCCGGCACCAGGTAGAAGGCCAGGTCCGCGAGGCGGAAGTGGTTGCGCCCCGGCGGCTCCAGCGCCGCCAGCCAGTCCGGCAGCCAACCCACACCGCGCCAGGCTCGATGGCCACCACCGAGCAGACGAAGGCCGGGGCCACCACCGTGGCGAAGCCCGCCGGGTGGCGGGGCGCTCGAAGCGGTCGGCGATGGCGTCGAAGAGGCGGAGCAGGGCGGCCAGCATGTGCGTCAGGTCGTACCGCCGCGGCCTCTCCCGCTGGAAGCGGCGGCGGCGCGGTGAATGGACGCAACCCGCCCGCCCTTGACAAGTCGCCGGGCGCCTCGCTAGTTTGTTCGTACGCCGAACAAAGTCGAGCCTACCCAGCCCGCACCCCACCGGAGCCCCCATGGCAGCGGCCCAGCGCCCCTCCCCCGCCCCCCCCGGCCGTCGGCGCTCCCTGTTCCAGCTGGCCCTGGCCGCCTGGCACGCCCGCCTGGGCACGGGCGGCCCCCGGGAGGCGGGCCGGGCCAGCGCCACCGCCCCGCAGGACCGGATCTCCTTCCCGCACAAGCTGCTCTACGGCGCCGGGGCGTTCGTCAACAACCTGCTGGCCGCGGCCATCGGCGGGATGCTGATCGTGCTCAACCTCGGGCTGGGCATGAACCCGGCGCTGGTCGGCCTGGTGGGGGCGCTGCCGCGGCTCACCGACGCCATCATCGATCCGGTGATGGGCTACGTCACCGACAACGCCCGCACCCGCTGGGGCCGGCGCCGCCCCTTCATCTTCGTGGGCGCCCTGGCGTCCGGCCTGGTCTTCGCGCTGCTGTGGCAGGTGCCGGCGGGCCGCAGCGAGGACTTCTACTTCTGGTACTTCGTCGTCGGCTCCAACCTCTTCTACGTGGCCTACACCATCTTCGCCGCGCCGTGGGTGGGCCTCGGGTACGAGCTGACGCCGGACTACCACGAGCGCACCCGCCTCATGGGCGTGCAGAACTTCATCGGCCAGCTGGCCTACGTGGTGGCCCCCTGGTTCCTCTGGATCATGACCTACAAGCCGTGGTTCGCCACCCAGGTGGAGGGCGCGGGGGTCCTGGCCATCGGCATCGGCCTGCTGGCGGCCGGCCTGGGCGTCCTGCCGGCCATCTTCCTGCGCGAGCGCTTCGTGCACGCCGCCGAGGCGGAGCCGGGCGGCAAGGGCCTGAAGGCCAACGTGACCGGCTTCCTGTCCGGCATGAAGTCCACCCTCTCCTCCCGGCCCTTCCTCAAGCTCTGCGCCGCCACCTTCCTGGTGTTCAACGGCTTCATCCTCATCTCGTCGTTCCAGTCCTACGTCATCATCTACTACGTGTTCCAGGGCGACCAGGCGCGCGGCGCCGAGTTCGCCGGCTACGCCGGCACCCTGGGCGCCGTCTCCACCTTCGCGGTGATCTCCTTCATCACCTGGCTCGGGACCCGCATCGGCAAGCGGCGCGCCTTCTTCGTGTCCACCGGCCTCTCCATGGTGGGGTACGCCATGAAGTGGTTCGCCTACGACCCGGCCCACCCCTGGCTGATCCTGCTCCCCACGCCGCTGCTGGCCTTCGGCCTGGGCGGCCTCTTCACGCTGATGGGCTCGATGATCGCCGACGTGGTGGACGTGGACGAGATCGAGACCCACCAGCGGCGCGAGGGGATGTACGGGGCGGTCTTCTGGTGGGTCGTCAAGCTGGGCATGGCGGCGGCGCTGGCCGGCGGCGGCTTCCTGCTCAACGCCACCGGGTTCGACGTGGCGCTGGGCGGCCAGCAGGCCGAGCGGACCATCACCCTGATGCGGCTCTTCGACGCCTTCGTCCCGTTCGTGGCCTCCGGGCTGGCCATCTGGGCCATCGCCGCCTACCCCATCACCGAGGAGGCGGCCCACCGGGTGCGCGCCACGCTGGAGGCCCGCCGGGGCACCGGGGCGCCCGCCGGCGCGGCCTGAGAGGCCGGCGCGGGGGCGGGCCTGCCTGGGTGGGGCGGCGGGCCCGGTCCGGCTTGACACGCGGCCCCGCCCTTCGCTAGTTTGTTCGTGGCCCGAACAAAGTCACCTCGACGAGCCGGAAGGCTCCGGAGCCAGGATGGCTGGAGACCCCAGCAGCCGCGCCGCGCCACCCCCGGCCCCGAGCCCCGTGGGGGCGCGGCGGTCCATCCGCCCGGCGCACCCCTGCTCCAGGTGACGGAGCTCACCAGGACCTTCGCCGCCGGCGGCTCGCCGTGGCGCCCCACCCGGACCGCGGCGGTGGACGGGGTGAGCTTCTCGGTGCGGCGCGGCGAGGTGGTGGCCCTGGTGGGCGCGTCCGGCAGCGGCAAGAGCACCATCGCCCGGCTGCTGCTCCGGCTGGACGAGCCGGACGGCGGCCGGATCCTGCTGGACGGCCGCGACGTCCTGGCCGAGGAGCCGCGCGGCGCCTCGCTGGCCTACCGCCGCCGGGTCCAGCTGGTCTTCCAGGACCCCTTCGCCTCGCTCAACCCGGTCCACACCGTGGCGCACCACCTGGAGCGCCCGCTGCTGCGCCACGGCCTGGCCGGCGGGGCGCGGAGCGGGTCGGCCGCGCTGCGCCGGCGGCTGGCGGCGCTGCTCGACACCGTGGGGCTCACGCCGGCCGGGGACTTCCTCGACCGCCACCCGGCCTCCCTCTCGGGCGGGCAGCGGCAGCGGGTGGCCATCGCCCGCGCCCTGGCGGTGGAGCCGGACCTGCTGGTGGCCGACGAGCCCACCTCCATGCTGGACGTCTCCATCCGCACCGGCGTCCTCAACCTGCTGGCCCGCCTCAAGCGCGAGCGCGGGCTGGCCGTCCTGCTCATCACCCATGACCTGGCCTCGGCGCGCTACCTGGCCGATCGCATCCTGGTGCTGCAGCAGGGCCGCGTCGTCGAGGAGGGGCCGAGCCGCGCCCTGCTGGCGGCGCCGTCCCACCCGTACACCCGCGCCCTGCTGGCGGCGGCCGCCCACGCCGGCCCGCTGGGCGGCGCCGCGGCCCCGCCGCGCCCCGCCGGGCCCCTCGAGGTGACCTGACATGTCCGGCCAGCCCTTCCCGCCCGGGTTCCTCTGGGGCGCCGCCACCTCGGCCTTCCAGGTCGAGGGGGCCAGCGCCGAGGACGGCCGGGGCGAGTCGATCTGGGACCGCTTCGCCGCCAGGCCCGGCGCCATCGAGGACGGCAGCGACGGCCGCCGGGCCTGCGACCACTACCGGCGCTGGCCAGAGGACGTGGCGCTGATGCGGGCCATGGGGCTCAACGCCTACCGCTTCTCCGTCGCCTGGCCGCGCGTCCAGCCGCTCGGCCGGGGCGCCCTCAACGCGGCCGGCCTCGACTTCTACGACCGGCTGGTGGACGGGCTGCTGGAGGCCGGCCTGGCGCCCATGGCCACGCTCTACCACTGGGACCTGCCGCAGGCGCTGCAGGATCGGGGCGGCTGGGGCGCGCGCGACACCGCCGCCGCCTTCGTGGACTACGCCAACGCGGTCTCCATGCGGCTGGGCGACCGGGTCCGCCAGTGGGTCACCCACAACGAGCCCTGGTGCATCGCCGCCCTGGGGCACGAGTTCGGCGCCCACGCCCCCGGCGCCCGCGACCCGGCCCTGTCGCTGCAGGTGGCCCACCACCTGCTGCTCTCGCACGGCTGGGCCGTGCCGGTGCTGCGGCGCAACGCGCCACGCGCCGAGGTCGGCATCGTCCTCATCGCCTCCCACGCCGAGGCCGAGACGCCCAGCCCGGCCGATCGGGAGGCGGCGCGCGGCTTCGACGCCTCCTTCAACCGCTGGTACCTCGACCCCATCTTCCGCGGCGCCTACCCGGCCGACGGCGTGGCCGACCGGGTCCGGCAGGGCCACCTGCCCGGCGGCGACCTGCCCTTCGTGCGCCCCGGCGACCTGGCCGCCATCGCCACGCCCCTCGACTTCCTGGGGCTCAACTACTACAGCCGCACCGTGCTCTCCGGCGTCCCCGGGCCGGCCGGCGAGCCGCCGCCGCGCGCGGTCCGCATGGCGCCCCCCGAGCAGCTCACCGACATGGGCTGGGAGGTCTGGCCCCAGGGGCTGGAGGACCTCCTGCGCCGCCTCCACCGGGAGTACCAGCCGGCCCGCATCTACATCACCGAGAACGGCGCCGCCTACGGCGAGGTCCCCAACGGCGACGGCCGCGTCCACGACCGCCGCCGCAGCGACTACCTGGCCGGCCACCTGCGCGCCGTGCGGCGCGCCATCGCCGCCGGGGTCCCGGTGGGCGGCTACTTCCACTGGTCCCTGCTCGACAACTTCGAGTGGGCCCACGGCTTCACCAAGCGGTTCGGCCTGGTCCACGTGGACCTGGCCACCATGGCACGAACCCCGAAGGACAGCGCCCAGTACTACGCCGCCGTCGTGGCCGCCAACGCGGTCCCCGACGACGCTCCGCACCCGTGAGGCACCCATGACGCCGACCACCCACGCCGCTCGCCGGGTCCGCTCCCGGACCGCCCTGCTCGCCGCCCCGCTCCTGCTGGCGCTGCTGGCCCCGCCGCCGGCGCTGGCCGAGCCTCCCGCCGCCGCCCCGGCCACGGCCGCGGCCGCCGCCGCGCCCGGCCCCAACGTGGTGCGCGTGGTCTCCGGCCCCGACGGCGCCCGGCTCACCGTGGACGGCAAGCCCTTCATGGTGCTGGGGATGAACTGGGACTACTTCCCCATCGGCACCAACTACAACTACGACTTCTGGGGCCAGCCGGACGACGTCATCGAGGCGGCGCTGGCCAACGAGATGACGCTGCTGCGCCGCATGGGCGTCAACGCCGTCCGGCTCTACACCGGCATCCCGGCCCGCTGGATCACCCACATCCACCAGCGCTACGGCATCTACACGGTGCTGAACCACACGGTGGGCCGCTACGGCTACACCCTCGACGGCACCTGGATCGCCAACGTGGACTACTCGAGCCCGCGCTTCCGCGAGGCCGTCAAGGCCGAGCTGGCGGCGCTGGTGGAGGCCTACCAGGGCACCCCCGGCCTGCTCATGTGGCTGCTGGGCAACGAGAGCAACTACGGCCTCTCCTGGAGCTCCTTCGAGATCGAGGCCCTGCCGCAAGGGGAGCGGGAGAGCGCCAAGGCCAGGCACCTCTACTCGCTCTTCGGCGAGATCATCCGCGCCACCAAGGCGCGCGACCCCAACCACCCGGTCTCCATCGCCAACGGCGACCTGCAGTACATCGACCTCATCGCCCAGGAGTGCCAGGGGCTGGACGTGCTCGGCACCAACGTCTACCGCGGCAAGTCCATGGGTGACGTCTACGACGTGGTGAAGGCCAAGCTGGGCGTCCCGGTCATGTTCACCGAGTTCGGCGCCGACGCCTTCGACGCCAAGCGCGGGCGGGAGGACGACCTGACCCAGGCCCGCTACCTGCTGGCCCAGTGGCAGGAGATCTACGAGCAGGCGGCCGGCCAGGGCAGGGCCGGCAACGCCATCGGCGGCCTGATCTTCCAGTGGAGCGACGGCTGGTGGAAGTTCAAGCAGGAGACCAACCTCGAGGTCCAGGACACCAACGCCTCCTGGCCCAACGGCGGCTACAAGGAGGACCACGTCGAGGGCGAGAACAACATGAACGAGGAGTGGTGGGGGCTGTGCGCCAAGGGGGCGCCGGACGCCCGCGGCCTCTACGAGCTGCAGCCGCGCACCGCCTACTACGCCCTGCAGCAGGCCTTCCGGCTCGACCCCTACGCCGCCGGCACCACCCCGGCCGCCATCGCGGCCCACTTCGGCGCCATCACCCCGGAGGAGCTGGCCTTCCGCTACCAGGCCAGCAAGGCGGCCGGCGCCGCCGCGGCGCTCTCCATGATCCGGCTCACCGACGCGCGCCTCTCCTTCGAGACCTACTCCACCGGCGGCAACTCCCGCTGGCAGCGCCCCGACGCCCCCAGCGGCGGGCGCGGCTTCGACCACACGGAGTCCTTCTACGCCACCGTGCAGGTGCAGCCGACCGAGAAGGTCACCGGCAAGGTGGAGTTCAACGTCCTCGGCAACGTGGCGCAGAACCCCATCGACGAGATCTTCTACGAGCGGCGCGGCAAGCCGGTACACGCTGTCGTTCTTCGTCCCGAACGACGACGGCACCTTCACGAGGAGCGACCCGCGGACCATCTCGGACAACGAGCGGATCAAGATCTACAAGGCCAGCGTCGCCTGGAACGACACCTACTTCCGGCTCGACGGCTTCTTCCGCTCCGGCCACTACCACTGGGGCGACGAGGGTGACCTCCTCGGCCTGTACCGCGAGGCCAACGACCCGGGCATCGACGTCTACGGCGCCGATGCGCCGCTGGGCGTCGAGGTGGCCGGCAAGAAGCAGCTCGAGGGGCTGAAGCTGGCCTTCGGGCCGCAGCTGTGGTGGGGCGCCAACCCCGCCATCATGGGCAAGTACCGCCGCCAGGTGGGCCCGGTGACCTTCACCCTGCTCCACGAGGAGGATCTGTCCCAGGCCGGCATCCTGGGCAAGCCGGGCAGCGCCAGCAGCCCCGGGCCCGCCGGGACGGCCCTCCCCTCGTCGGTGGCCATCCCGCAGCTCGCCACCCGCAAGACCGTGCTGTCGCTCGAGGCGCGGCGCGGCATCATCGGCCTGGAGCTCTCCGGCCTGGTGGGCGGCGCCAACCGGGTGGGCGACCTGTTCCTCGACGAGCAGGGGACCACCGACCGCATCGTCTCCACCGACACGCTGGGCGCCCGCGCCAAGGTCACGGCGGAGGCCGGCCGCTGGCACTGGTACGGCCAGGGCGCCTACATGGGGCTGGTGGCCGAGGCCGGGCCCGACGCCCGCAAGACCTTCACCGGCTGGACCCTCAAGGACTCCGGCTCCGGCAACCAGGTGAACCTGCTCACCGGCCTGGCGGTCACGCTGGGCAAGTTCCAGATCGGCCCCAACTTCCTGTGGCAGAAGCCGCTGGTGGGACCGGGCCCGAGCCTGGCCACCTTCCCGGACAACACCCGGTCGCGCAACGTGCGCGACGACCCGTTCTCGGTGCGCGCCAACCGGGAGACCACGGCGGCGGAGCTCATGCTGGTCTTCGACCCGACCCCCGCCACCTGGATGTGGGCCTGGGACAACGACCTGCGCGAGGACGCCCCCCTGGCGGCCAGCCTGGACGTCTCCTACCGCCACATGCCCACCACCATGGACGCCACCTTCTGGTACGCGGCCGACGGCCTGACGGTCACGCCCTGGGACCGCGGCGTGCCGGCGGCCGACGTCTGGGAGGTGAACGCCCGGGTGGTGTCGGTCCCGCGTCCGGACCTCCGGCTGGTGGCCCACCTGTTCGGCGGCAACCCGCAGGCCAACGGCCAGGACGCGCGCCAGCCCAACCGCTACGGCGGCGACGCCCGGGTGACCTGGCGCTCCCTCTCGGTGGCCGGCTTCGCCAAGTTCAACGACTGGGGCCCCTACGACTACTACCGGGACTTCAACAGCACCCTGCCGCTGCAGCTCATGGGCGACGTCTCCTGGACGCTCGGCCCGGCCCGCTGGCTCTGGCTCCAGCAGACCCGGCTCGGCCTCAAGGCCACCAGCCGCTACCTGAACGGCTACTCCGGCGCCCGCTACAAGGCGGACCCGGCCGACCCCAAGGCCTGGGGCCACGAGTACGAGCTGCGCACCTACCTCGTCGTCACCCTCTGACCCAAGGGAGCCCACGGCGCATGTCCGGACCGACCCCCGCCGCCCACCGGCTCATGGACGCGCCCTTCGCGGGCGCGCCCGCCCTGCCGCACGCCGGCGCCACCCGCGCCGAGCTCGAGGCCCTGCTCCGGCAGGCCCTGGCGCGCGGGCTGCACGGCCTCTGCTTCGGCGCCTACCTGCCGGGGCAGAGCCCGGAGCAGGGCAGCCAGCTCGACGAGGCGCAGATCCGCGCCCGGCTGGAGCTGATCCGCCCCTTCACCCGCTGGGTGCGCAGCTTCTCCTGCACCGACGGCAACCAGCTGACGCCGCGCCTGGCGCACCAGCTCGGCCTGAAGACCATGGTGGGCGCCTGGCTGGGCGCCGACCGGGAGAAGAACGAGGTGGAGCTGGCCGCGGCCATCGAGGTGGCGCGCGCCGGCCACGCCGACCTGCTGGCCATCGGCAACGAGGTGCTCCTCCGGGAGGACCTCCCGGAGGCCGAGCTGATCGGCTACCTGGAGCGGGCCCGGGCCGCGGCGCCCGGGGTGCCGGTGGGCTACGTGGACGCCTACTACCTGTTCTGCCAGCACCCGCGGCTGGTGGCGGCCTGCGACGTCCTGCTGATCAACTGCTACCCCTTCTGGGAGTACTGCGCGCTCGAGCACGCGCTGGCCTACATGAAGGAGATGGTGGCCCGGGTGGAGCGGGTGGCCGGCGGGCGCCGCATCATCATCAGCGAGACCGGCTGGCCCAGCGCCGGCACGCCGGTGGGCGCGGCGGTGCCCTCGGTGGAGAACGCGCTGCGCTACCTGCTGGCCACCCTGGAGTGGACCGACGCCGCCGGCCTCGACCTCTTCTACTTCGCCGCCTTCGACGAGGCCTGGAAGGCCGGCGCCGAGGGCGATCGGGGCGTCACCTGGGGCCTGTGGGACCAGGACGGACGGCCGAAGTATGGCGGGTAGGCCCCGGTGAGCGCGGCGGCCAGGCCGGCCTGGCTCCAGCCCGCCTGGCTGGGGAGGGCCATCTGCTACTCCGGGTACCGCGCCGGGCAGAGCCCCGACGCCGGACGGTACCCCTCGTACCAGGAGGTCCACCAGGACCTCAGGCTGCTGGCGCGCCACTGGCGGGTCCTGCGCCTGTACGACTGCTCGCCCCACGCCGAGCTGGTGCTGGAGGTGATCCGGCGGGAGCGGCTCGACCTCGCGGTGCTGCTCGGCGCCTGGCTGGCGGCCGAGGCCGACAACCCCGGCTGCCCGTGGGGTGGCGTGCACGGGGAGGCCCAGCTGGCGCGCAACGTGGCCGAGAACGGGCGGGAGCTGGACCGGCTGGTGGACCTGGCGCGGCGCCACCCGGAGGTGGTGGTGGCCGTCTCGGTGGGCAACGAGGCCTGCGTGGACTGGACCGATCACCTGGTGCCGCCGGCGCGGGTGCTCGGCTACGTCCGGCAGGTCAAGCGGCTGGTGCCGCAGCCGGTCACGGTCTGCGACAACTACCTGCCCTGGTGCGGCCCGCTCGACGCCCTGGCCGGCGAGGTGGACTTCATCTCGCTGCACAGCTACCCGGCCTGGGAGGCCAAGCCCGTGGGCCAGGCGCTCCCCTTCACCGAGGCCAACTGGTGGGCCGTGGCCGAGCGCTTCCCCGGCACGCCGGTGGTCGTCACCGAGGCCGGCTGGACCACCCGCTCGGGCGGGCGCGGCGTCCGCGCCGAGGACGCCACCCCGGAGAACCAGGCCACCTACCTGGCCGCGCTGGATCACTGGAGCCGCACCCGCGGCGTGCTCACCTTCGTCTTCGAGGCCTTCGACGAGGCCTGGAAGGGCTCGCCCGACCCGCTCGAGCCGGAGAAGCACTGGGGGGTCTTCACCGAGGACCGCCGCCCCAAGGTGGCGGTCCAGCCGCTCTTCCCGGACCTGGCGGCGGCCCCGCCCTGAGGCCCGACCCCCGCCCGCGCCTGGCGCTCCGCCGCAGCGGCGGCGCCGAGGAGACCACCGTGACAGTCCCCGTCCAGAGGCCCCGCCGACCCGCCCGCCTGCTGCTCATCGCCGCCGCGCTGGCCGCCGCCTGCGCCACGCCGCGGCCGCTCCCGGCCACCGCGCCCCCCGCCGAGGGCCGGGCCTTCGCCCCGCGCCCGCTCCACCCCTTCGACGGCCAGCGCTGGGTGGGCCAGGGCATCTCCTACGGCCCGCACCGCGACGGCCAGCGCCCGGGCGGGGCGTCCCCCACCCGCGCCCAGCTCCGGGAGGACCTGGCGCTGCTGGCGGGCCGCTGGAGCCTGCTCCGGCTCTACGCCGCCGACGCGCCCTCCCCCGAGGTGCTGGCCCTGATCCGCGAGGAGCGGCTGCCGTTCAAGGTGCTGCTGGGCGCCTGGATCGCCCCGGAGGGCCCGGCCCCAGGCGGGGGCGCCGCCGGCCGGGCCGCGCGACGACGACCGCGCCGAGGGGCGCGCCGCCAACCGGGCCCAGGTGGAGGCGGCCATCGCCCTGGCCAACGCCTACCCCGAGGTGGTGCTGGCGGTGGTGGTCGGCAACGAGACCCAGGTGGACTGGTCGGCCCACCGGGTGGCGCCGCAGGTGCTGGTGGAGTGGCTGCGGACCGTGCGCCGCGGCGTGGCCCAGCCGGTGGCCACCGCCGACGACTTCGGCTTCTGGCTCAAGCCGGAGAGCGACGAGGTGGCCCGCGAGGTCGACTTCCTGGTGCTGCACGCCTACGCCATGTGGAACGGCAAGCCGCTCGAGGAGGCGCTCGACTTCACCAGGCAGAAGCACGCCGAGGTGACGCGCCGCCACCCCGGGCTCCCGGTGGTGCTGGGCGAGGCCGGCTGGGCCACCCGCAAGCACACCGAGGGCGAGCAGGCCACCCTCATCAAGGCGGAGCCGGGGGAGGCGGCGCAGCGCCGCTTCTACCAGGAGTTCACCGCCTGGGTGGTCGGCCAGCGGATCGTCAGCACCTGGTTCGAGGCCTTCGACGAGAACTGGAAGGGAGGACCCCACCCCGACGAGGTGGAGAAGCACTGGGGGCTGTTCCGGGCCGACCGGACGCCCAAGGCGGCGGCGCTGCCCTGAGGGTCGGCGCGGCCGCTACGCCAGGTGGCAGGCGACGCCGCTTCCCGCGCCCAGGGAGCGCAGGGCCGGCTCCTCGCTCCGGCACCGCTCCACCGCCAGGGCGCAGCGCGGGTGGAAGCGGCAGCCGGGCGGCGGCGACCTCAGGCTGGGCGGCGCGCCGGGGATGGCGGGGCGCTCCTGGTCGTCACCCTGCAGCGACGGATAGGCCGCCAGGAGCCCCTGGGTGTAGGGGTGGCGCGGGCCGGCGCGCAGCGCGGCGGCCGGGGCCACCTCCACCAGGCGGCCCGCGTAGAAGACGGCCACCCGGTCGCACAGCTGCAGCATGCGGGCCAGGTCGTGGGTGATGAAGATGGCCGAGAAGCCCAGCCGGGCCTTGAGGTCCAGCAGCACCTGCAGGATCTCCCGCTCGACCACCACGTCGAGCGCCGTGGTGGGCTCGTCGAGCACCACCAGCGCCGGCTCGAGCGCCAGCGCCAGCGCGATGCCGACCCGCTGCCGCATCCCACCTGAGAGCTGGTGCGGCCAGGACGCCAGGTGCGCCGGCCGGAGGCCCACCAGCGCCAGCAGCTCGGCGGCGCGCTGCCGCGCCCGGGCGCCGCGCACGCCGTGGGCCTCGAGCGTGTCGCGGAGCTGCGCCCCCACCGTCAGCACCGGGTTGAGCGCGTCGAGGGCGCCCTGGAACACCATGGAGAGGCGGCGCCAGCGCAGCGCCCGCAGCGCCGGCTCGTCCAGGCGGAGCAGGTCGCGCCCCTCGAAGAGGACCTGCCCCCCGCTGATGAGAGCCGGCGGGGGCAGGACCCGCAGCAGCGCCTGGGCCACGGTGGACTTGCCACAGCCCGACTCGCCGGCGATGCCCAGGAGCTCGCCGCGCCCCACCTCGAAGGAGACCCGGTCCACCGCCCGCACCAGCCCCTCCTCGCCGACGTAGTCGACGCACAGCCCCCGCACCGAGAGGAGGGGCGCGCGGGCCGCCAGGCCCGCCCGCGGGGCCGGGGCCGGGGCCGGCGGAGGGCGCGGGCGCCGCCGGCTCAGCCACGGTCCACCACCGGGGTGCTGCGGGTCGGCGCCAGCCCGTGGCCCAGGAGCCAGGCCCGCCAGGCCCGATCGGCCCGCAGGCGCGGGTTGGCCAGCTCGTCGAAGGCGGCGTTGAGCATCACCAGGGAGGACCCCACCAGCGCCAGGCAGACCCCGGTGGGCACGAAGGTCCACCAGGCGCCCGTCAGCAGGGCCGAGTCGTTGGTGGCCCAGTAGAGGTTGGTGCCCCAGGTGGCGGCCGACACGTCGCCCAGCCCCAGGAACTCCAGCCCGACCTGCGCGCCGATGGCGTACACGGTGCTGCCGATGAACTGGGCCACCAGGAGCGAGGTCAGGTTGGGCAGCAGCTCGCGGGTGATGATGCGCCCGGGCCCCTCCCCGCTCACCACCGCGGCGGCCACGAAGTCCCGCTGCCGCAGGGAGAGCGCCTCGGCGCGCAGCACCCTGGCGTTCCAGGCCCAGCCGGTGACCACCAGCACGAAGGCCACCGTGCCCGGGCCGGCCGGCAGGTAGGCGGCGATGACGATGGCCAGCGGCAGCCCCGGGAGCACCAGGAACACGTTGAAGAGCAGCGACAGCAGGCCGTCGACCCACCCGCCGAAGTAGGCGGCGGTCACGCCCAGGAGCGCCCCCAGCAGCACCACCGTGGCGCCCACGCCGAAGCCGACCAGCAGCGAGACCCTGGTCCCGGCCACCGTCTGGGCCAGCACGTCCTGGCCCTGCCCGGTGGTGCCGAGCCAGTGGCTCCAGGAGGGCGGCTGCAGCGGGATCCCCACCAGCGCGTCCGGGCTGGCCACCAGCCAGGGGCCGACCAGCCCCAGGACCACGAAGGCGCCCAGCAGCGCGGCGCCGGCGGCGGCCTTGCGGTCCCGCCGCAGGGCAGACCACCAGGCCGGCGTGGCGCCGGCCACCGGGGCGCTCACCTGGCCCCCCGGGTGCGCGGGTCGAGCCAGGCCGTGGCCAGGTCCACCAGCCAGTTGGCGCCCAGCACCGCCAGCGTGATGACCAGGAAGATGCCCTGCATGAGCGGGTAGTCCTGGTTGCGCACCGCCTGCACCAGCAGGTACCCCTGCCCCGGGTAGGAGAAGACCACCTCGGTGAGCAAGGAGCCGCCCACCACGAAGCCGAAGGCCATGCCGAAGCCGGTGACGCCGGGCAGGAGCGCGGTGCGGGCGGCGTAGCCGAGCGCCACCCGCGCCGGCGAGAGCCCCTTGGCGCGCGCCAGCGCCACCTGGTCCGACCCGAGCACCGTGATCATGGCGTTGCGCATGCCCAGCATCCAGCCGCCCACCGTGCTCAGGACCAGCGAGGCCAGGGGCAGCGCCGCGTGGCGACCCACGTCGGCCAGGAAGGCCAGGCTCCACGCCGGGGTGAGGTCGTCGCCGTAGGCGTGCCCCAGCGGGAAGAGCCCGAGCCGGAAGCCGAGCAGGTAGAGCAGCACCATGGCCAGCCAGAAGTAGGGGAAGGCGCCCAGCAGGGCCAGCAGCGGGGGCAGCAGCGTGTCGACCCACCCGCCGCGCCACCAGGCGGCCGCGATGCCCAGGAGGGAGCCCAGGGTGAAGCTCACCAGCACGGCGGTGCCGGCCAGGAGGAGCGTCCAGCCGAGCCCCCCGGCGATGACCTGGCTCACCGGCGACGGGTAGTAGGCCACCGAGAGGCCCAGGTCGCCGCGGGCCACGTGCGCCAGGTAGGTCAGGTACTGGGCCGGGAGCGACGCGTCGGTGAGGCCGAAGGCCTGGCGCAGCGCCCCCATGGCCTCCGGGCTGAGCCGCCCCCGGAAGCGGGCGAAGAGGGCGGTGGCCGGATCGCCCGGCATGAGCCGCGGCAGGAAGAAGTTGAGGGTGAGCGCGGCCCAGCACGCCAGCGCGTAGAAGCCGAGCCGCCCGAGGAGCCGCCGCATCCCGGTCACCGGATCCGGGGCTCGAGCGCGGTGAGCACCAGCAGGGTCTCGCCGCGGTCGAACCGGTTGGGGGAGGGATCGGCGTAAGGGTGCGCCGCCGTGGGGAACCCCTGGAAGCGGCGGGTGTTGAACTCCGCCCAGGAGGGGTTGGGGTAGAGGGGGATGGCCGGCACCTCGGCCGCGAAGACCCGCTGCAGCGCGGTGGCCAGCAGCCGCTGGCCGGCCGGGTCCGGCTCCTGCTCGAACGCGGCCAGCAGCCGGTCGGCCTCGGCGCTGCCGTAGCGGTGCCAGTTGGACATGGAGGGGGTGCCCATGGGCTTGACCGTCTGGCGCGACATGAGCCAGCGGTAGACCGACCAGGGGGTCGGCCCCTCGAACGACCAGCCGATGGTGAGGTCGAAGTCGCCCTCCTGGACCCGCTGCGTGAAGGCGCCCACGTCGGCGGTGCGGACCGAGGCGTCGACGCCCAGCTGGCGCAGGCCGCGCGCGATGACCTGGGCCGCGCGCACCCAGTCCGACCAGCCCGAGACCGCCAGGATCTCGTAGCGCCAGGGGCGCCCGTCGGGCAGCCGCCGCAGGCCGTCCGGCCCGACCCGGTGGCCCGCCTCGTCCAGCAGCGCGCCGGCGCGGCCCGGGTCGTGGCGCGTCCAGTCGGCCCCGGCGGCCTGGGGATCGCGCCAGCCGGCGTAGGCGTCGGACAGGCCGGTGGCGTCGGCCGGGCGCGAGTAGCCGTGCAGCGCCACCTCCACCAGCAGGCGGCGGTCGATGGCCAGGCTGAGCGCGGTGCGGACCCGCACGTCGTCGAAGGGGGCGCGGGTGGTGTTGGCGAACAGGAAGATGGTCGCGCCGGTGAGCGGGAACCAGTAGGCGTGGTCCGCCGGCGAGCGGGCCACGAAGATCCGGTCGATGGCGGGGACGAAGTTGCCGGCCCAGTCCACCTCGTCGAAGACCAGCGCCAGGTTGGCCCGCTCGTTGGACGGGTAGGCCGGGAACCGGAGCGCCTCCACCCGGGGCAGGCCGGCCTGCCAGTAGCGGGGGTTCCGCCCCAGCTCGTAGACCTGGTGCTGGAAGACCCGCACCTCGGTGAAGGGGCCGGTGGCCACCGGGTGCTCGTTGGCCCAGGCGACCGGATCGGCCACGTCGCGCCAGGCGTGCTCCGGCACGACCAGCTGGGCCAGGAGGTCGTCGCGCCCCGGCAGGAAGACCCGCGGGAAGGTGAAGTCCACCGTGGACGGGTCCACCAGCTCCACGCCGCCCAGCCAGGACCAGACCCCGCGCCGGTCCAGGCCCGGGAAGCGCCGCAGCAGCTCGAAGGTGAAGGCCACGTCGCGGGCCCCGAAGGGCGCGCCGTCGCTCCAGGAGACCCCGGACCGGGTGGTGACCCGCAGCCGCCGGCCGCCGTCGCGCCACTCGGCCCGGGTGGCCAGCCAGGGGATCTGCTCGCCGCGCACCGCGCTGAAGACGAAGAGCGGCTCGTAGATCCCGGACCAGGTGGGCCAGCGCGGCACCGCGGCGCCGGTCAGCGGGTTGAAGTTGCGGATCCAGGAGGCCTCCTGCTCGACCGAGACCACCAGCACGCCCGGCGGCGCCGGGGGCCGCTCGCGCACGCAGGCCAGGGCGCCCAGCAGGGCGCCCACCGCCACCAGCCGCGCGGCGGCCCGCCTGGGACCCGGGCCGGTCAGGGGTCCCGCTGGGAGATCCGCACGTAGTCGACCACCAGCTGCTGCGGGAAGGTGGTCGCGGCGCTGGGGGCGCCCACGTAGGTGCCGCCCACCGCCAGGTTGACGAGCACGAAGAAGGGCTGGTCGAAGACCCAGCTGGTGCCGGCCGGGAGATCCTCCCGGGAGACCGCGGCGTAGACCCGCCCGTCCACCTCGAAGGCCACCAGCCCGGCGTCCCACTCCACCGCGAAGACGTGGAAGTCCTGGTCGAAGCCGGCCGGTCCCGGCAGCGAGGTGCTGGCGGTGATGGGGTTGCCGCCCGAGTACCCCGGCCCGTGCAGCGTGCCGTGGACCACCAGCGGCTCCTGGCCGCGGTACTCCATCACGTCGATCTCGCCGCAGGTGGGCCAGCCGACCTGGTCGATGTTGGCCCCCAGCAGCCAGAAGGCCGGCCACAGCCCCTGCCCGCTCGGCAGCTTCATGCGCGCCTCGACGCGCCCGAACCTGGTCACCACCTTCTCCTTGGTGAGCAGCCGCGCCGAGGTGTAGGCGCTGCCCTGGTAGGTCTCCTTCCGCGCCGTGATGACCAGGTGGCCGGCGCCGTCGAGCGCCACGTTCTCGGGGCGGTCGGTGTCGAACTCGAGCTGGGCGTTGCCCCAGTCGGTGCCGATGTCGGCGCTCCAGCTGGCCGGATCCGGGGCCTGTCCGGCCGGGCCGTCGAACTCGTCCTGCCAGGTCACCTTCCAGCCCGAGCCGCAGCGCCCGAAGCCGGTGGACCCGAGCGCCAGCAGCGCCAGCAGGAGGGTGGTGGTGGGGCGGCGCGGGTCCATGGACGACCTCCTCAGCGGGCCGCCGAGGCGACCGGGAAGTGACGCGGGTCCGAGAGGGCCCGCTGCAGCAACAGGGTGGCGGCGCCCACCGCCACCGCGCGGGCGCCCAGCTGGCTGGTGACGATGCGCGACACCGCCATGGAGGTGGCCAGGGTGCGGGTGCGCACCACCTCGCGGAGCGGGTCGAGGAGCACGTCGCCGAGGCGGGCCAGGCCGCCGCCCACGATGACCACCGCGGGGTTGAGCAGGTTGAGCAGGCCGGCCACGGCCACCCCCAGGTGCTCGGCGGCCTCGCGGACCACCTGCAGCGCCAGGGCGTCCCCGGCCAGGGCGGCGTCCTCCATCACGGTGATGCCGAACTCGCGGCCGGCCAGGGCGCTCCCCGGGTGGTCGGCCAGGAGCCGGCGGGCCCGCTTGAGCAGCGCCGGCGAGCCCACCACCGTCACCAGGCAGCCGCGCAGCCCGCAGCCGCAGGGCAGGCCGTGGGGGTCCACCGAGAGGTGGCCCACCTCGCCGGCGATGCCGCTGGCCCCGCGGTAGATCTTGCCGTCCACGAAGAAGCCGGAGCCGATGCCGGTGGCCAGCTTGATGTAGGCGAAGTGGTCGACGTCGCGCCCGGCGCCCCACCAGCGCTCGGCCAGCGCGCCCAGGTTGGCGTCGTTGTCCACCAGCACGGGCACCCGGAAGCGCTTGCGCAGCCCCTGCACCACGTCGATGCCCTTCCAGGTGGGGACCACCACGTCGTTGAGGAAGGTGGGGCGCGCCGGGTCGACCGGGCTCGGCACCGCCATGCCCGCCCCGAGCAGGCGCCGCCGGCTGCCGCCCCAGGTGGCCAGGCAGCGCTCGGCCAGCTCGTTCACCAGCGCCAGCGCGCCCGGCGGGTCGTCGCGCACCGGGTGCTTCTGGTGCTGCCAGGCCAGCACGGCGCCGCGCAGGTTGGTGAGGGTGACGGCCACGTGGGTGGCGCCGAGATCGACCCCCAGGATGACGGCCGCGTCGTCGTCGAACTGGAGGACGATGGGGCGGCGGCCGCCCTTCGACTCGCCGGCGCCCACCTCCTTGATGAGCCCCAGCTCCAGCAGCTCCTCGACGATCTGCGAGACGGTGGAGCGGCTCAGGTCCCTGCGGCGGGCGATCTCGGCGCGAGAGATCTGCCGCTCGCGCCAGATGAGCTGCAGCACCTCCGAGAGGTTGGGGCGGTGCACCGGCGCCTCCAGCGTCCCGCGCCCCGCTGGCCCCGGATCCTGCTCGCTCCCGCCATCCCCCTCGACCTCCGGCGCCGCCTGGCGCGGCTCCCCGACCTACCTACCTGTGGAAGTAGACGTTGTCGATGAACACGGTGGCCGGGGGCGCCGACATGACGAACTGGGCCAGGTGGGCCCTGGTGGTGAGGCCGGTGAAGGCGGTGAAGGGGACGTCGATGGAGACCCACTGGCCGGTCAGCAGGGCCGGGCTGGAGCCGGCGTTGAAGGTCAGCTCGTGCTCCTTGTCGTCCCCGCCCGCGAACACGCCGTTGGCGCCGAAGTCCACCAGCTTGACCTTGAAGAAGGCGGCGTCCTTGACCCAGACGTCCACGTGGACGCGGGTGAAGGCGGTGGCGTCGACCACGTGGGTGCCGGTGAACTCGATGGCGGTGAAGAGCAGCTCGGCGTACTTGCTGACCGTGTCCCCGCCCAGCGTCACCTCCGACCAGCGGGGGCAGATCGGGTTGGTGCAGGCGTTGCTCCAGTCGGCCGCCATCTTGTCGATGGCCACGTCGGTGTAGGCGTCGCTGTAGATGGAGATGACGTCGGCGGCGGGCACGGTCGGCGTCGGCGGGCCCGCCAGCGGCGACAGGCCGGCGCCCACGTTGATGGTGACCGTCTGCGGCGCGGCCACCCCGGCCAGCGACGCCGAGACGACGGCGCTGCCGCTGGCGTGGGCGGTGACCAGGCCGCCCTCGTCCACGGTGGCCACGGCCGGCGCCGACGAGGCGTAGTCGAAGGTGGCCGGGAAGACGCCCATGGTGAGCTCGCGCCCGTCGATCCCGTAGGTCACGGCGGTGCCGCTCACCTGGTAGGTGTCGCCGACGCCCAGCGCCCGGGTGGCCGCCACCAGGGCCGGGCGCGGGTTCCAGCCGGTGGGGTCGAGCGCCTCGAAGCGGATCTCGTCGAACCAGACCTGGTAGGCGACCGGGTCCCCGGCGGCCAGCCAGAACATGCCCCGCTCCTGGGTCAGCTTGCCCGGGGCGGGGATGGGCACCACGAAGCGGCTCCACTCGGTGGTGATCGGCACCCCCTGCCACTCGGTCTGGTAGCGGGAGGTGCCGGTGTTGTCGTTGGCCAGGCCGAAGCTGTCGAAGGCCACGGCGCGGCTGGCCTTGGCCCAGAAGGTCAGGGCGGTGAAGCCGGACAGGTCCTGGGGGATGCCGGAGGTGACCGCCCCGCCCGAGAAGCCGAAGAGGCCGGCCCCCGGGTCGCCCGGGGCCGGGACCGAGAAGCGCAGCGAGGCGCTCCCGGCGTACCGCTGGCCGGTGTCCAGGCTGACGGCGTCGAGCTTGGAGTTGAGGAACGGCTCGTAGCCGACGGCGGTGGCGAAGCCGTCGTCGAAGACCGCCCCGGAGCCGAGCGGCGGCTCGTCGAAGCAGCCCACCACCACCACGGGGAGGACCGCCAGCGCGGCCCGCAGCAACCAGCTTCGAGGAGCCATGTGTTCGCCTCCAGGTGCAGCCACACGGTGGAGCCGGGGCTCCAGCCTGTCAACGCGCCCCGGTGCCGGCCGCAGCGGCGCGGCCGGCCCGGCGCGCCTCGCGCTACTTGCGGAAGTAGACGTTGTCCACGTAGAAGACGCCGGTCGTGCTGGTCGGCACCAGCAGCAGCATCTGGCCCAGTGCGTTCCGCCCCGCCAGCCCGGTGAAGGCGCTGAGCGGGATGTCGAGCGAGATCCAGGCGCCGGTGGTGAGGGCCGGGGTGCTGCCCGCGTTGTAGGTCACCGTGGCCTCGGTCTGGCCCGCGCCGACGGCGTTGACCAGGCGGACCTGGAACTCGGTCCCGTTGGGCGTCCAGACGTCCAGGTGCAGGAACGCCATGGCGCTGGCGTCGATGGCGTTGGCGCCCACGAACTGGATCCCGGCGAAGTGGCGCAGCTCGTACTTCTTGACGGGGTGCCCGGCGATGTCGAACGGGTCGGTCAGGGTGTTGCAGCAGCCGCTCCAGCCGGTGCTCCAGGTGTCCACGCCCACGCTGGCGTAGGTGCTGCCGAACATGGAGATGACGTCGGCGGCGGGCGCCGTCGGCGCGGCGGCGATGGTGGACGGCACGCCCAGCGGCGCGGTCACGGTGACGCTGGCCTGGCCCGCCACGGCCAGCCCGCCCAGGGTGGCGGTGATGCTGGCGGTGCCGCCGGAGACGCCGGTGATCACGCCGTCGGCGTCCACCGTGGCCACCGCCGGGTTGCTCGAGGTCAGGGTGAAGTAGCGGAAGCCCACGTTGGTGAGGTTGCCGCCGTTGGTCGGCACCGGGGGCCCCCAGGCGATGGCGTTGGGGGCCGAGTTGATCTGGAAGGTGGCGCCCACGGCCACGGTCGGGCTGGGCCAGCCGACGTTGACGGTGTCGGCGTCCCCGACCTCGATGCTGGACAGGTCCACGTACTGCACGTCGTCGAACCAGATGGTGTAGGCCCCCTCCTCCGCGCCCTCGGCGAAGTGGAAGAGCCCCTGGCTGGCCGTCAGCCTCGACGAGACCGGGATGGGGATGACGTGCTTGGTCCAGGTGCCGTCCACCGGGATCTGCAGCGACTCCACCTTGTAGCTCGGGCCGGCCGCCGCGGCGTCGCCGAGGCCGGCTGACGTTGAGCGTGGCCGGCTGGCTGGCCTTGGCCCAGAAGCTGACGGCGTTGAAGGCCGACAGGTCCTGGGGCGCGGCGGCCTTGAGGGCCCCGCCGGTGTAGCCGGCGGCCGGGACCAGCACCCGCAGGGACGCCGCGCCCGAGTGCGCCTCGGCGGCGTCGACGGAGACGGCGTTGGTGGCGCCGCCGAAGCCGGCGAAGGCCACCCCGGCCGCGTAGTCGTCGGCGAAGACCACCTGGGTGGCCGCGCTGCCGCCGCCGCCGCCGGTCGTCACGAAGGCCAGGTCGTCGAAGTAGTAGGTCCTGGCGCCCGAGGTGGCGCCGGTCACGCCGAAGTTGAAGAAGATGGAGGCCTTGTCGTAGTTGAAGGCCAGGTTGAGCCCGGCGGTCGGCGGGACCGTGGGCACGGTGAAGTCGAAGGTCAGCGTCTCCCAGGCGTTGGCCACCGTGGTCAGGGCCTCGGTCTCGACCGACCTGGTCTGGTCGAGGCGATCCTCGACCTTGAGCCGGACCGGGATCCCGGCGGTCGGCGAGTAGACCCGCACCGTCATCCTGGTGTTGGCGGCGTCGAAGGGGACCTTGCTGGAGAACCCGGTCTGGACCAGGCCGTCCAGGGCGGTGACCGTGGTGCCGGCCCAGACCTCGGCGGTGGCCGACTTCACCACCTTGGCCACCTGGTTGGCCGCGTTGGTCGGGTCGGCCACGATGGTCGAGTCCTCGGCGCCGCCGAAGCCGACCAGGCCGTAGTTCACCGTGGCGGCGTCGAAGCTCACCGGCAGGGCCATCTGGGTGAGGACGGCCGGCCGGGTGTCGTAGGCCTGCGAGCCGCTGGCGGCGGCCGCGTTGGCGTTGCCCGCCAGGTCGGTGACCGCGCCCGCCGCCACCGACACGGTGAGGGTCCCGGCCGCGTTGGCGGTGGGGACCATCACCAGGGTGGTGACCGTGCCGCTCACCTTGGTGAAGGCGCCCTTGGTCCCGCCCGCCACGGTGACGTCGGCGGCGGTGAAGCTGGAGCCGACGTCCTCGCTGAAGGTGAAGGTGAAGGTCACGTCCCCGGTGGCGGTGACCCCGGCGAAGCCGTCCGTGACCACGATGGTCGGCGCCGTGGTGTCGCCGGGGTCCGAGCTGCCCCCGCCGCAGGCGGCCAGCGCGGCGGCCGCGGCCAGGACGAGGGCTGTCGACCAGCCCGGGGCCCGGCGAGGGAGGTGCGGGGAGGCGGTGCGGCTACGGGGTCCAGTGGTCATCGCGGCGCTCCGGTGGTCGGCAGGGGTCTGGTCGGCGGGTGTACCCGGGCGAGTCGACTGCTGTGGCCTCGCCCAACAGCGCTTGACTTTGTTTGTCTGCCGAACAAACTAACAATCTGGTAGTCGAGATGTCAACGTGCGCTCCTTCTGGGCCCGATCGGGGAGCGCACGGGCCACCTCGGCGGGGGGCGCCGTCCGCTCTCCGCCGACCGTCCCTGGCCCTCACTGGCGATCTGGCAGCGCGGCGAGAGCCGCCGTGGCGAGGAGCGAGCATGCAACGGCCGCAGTCGGTCCACCTGGGTCAGAGCCCCCTCCCCGCCGACGACCGCGCCGCCAGCGGCCGGCTGGTGCACGCCTTCGGCGAGGCCTGCTACCTCATCGAGGACGCCCAGACGCTGCCCCCCTTCCTGACCAGCCTGGTGAGCGACTCCGACCTGTGGCTCTTCGTCGCCAGCAACGGCGGGCTGACCGCGGGACGCCGCAGCCCGGCCACCGCCCTCTTCCCCTACGTCACCGAGGACAAGCTGGCCGACTCGCCCGGGGTGTCAGGCCCGATCACCGCGCTGGTGGCCACCCGGGACGGCCGCCGCGCGCTGTGGCGCCCGCTCTCCGACGACGACCGGCTCGTCTACCGGACGCGGCGCCGGCTCTACAAGAACGTCCTGGGCACGCGGCTGGTCTTCGAGGAGGAGAACGAGGACCTGGGGCTGCGCTTCCGGGCCGCCTGGCGCAGCAGCGCCCGCTTCGGCTTCCTGCGCGAGTGCGACCTCGGCAACACCGGCCCGGGCCCGGTCACGGTGCACCTGCTCGACGGGCTGCTCGACCTGCTGCCCGGCGACGCCGACGAGAACCTGCAGCGCGGCTTCAGCGTGCTCATCGACGCCTACAAGCAGGCCGAGCGGCTGCCGGGCTCGTCCCTGGCGGTCTACACGCTGGCCGCCCAGGTGGTGGATCGGCCCGAGCCCAAGGAGGCGCTGCACGCCACCTCGGTCTGGAGCCACGGCCTGCCCGGCGCGCAGGTCCACCTGACCGCCGACGCCCTGCCCGCCTTCACCCGCGGCCGGCTCGGGCCCGCCGCCGACGCCGCCCGCGGGCAGCGCGGCGCCTACCTGCTGGAGGCGGAGGTGACCCTGGCCGCCGGCGCCGAGCAGGCCTGGCTGCTGGCGGCCGACGTGGCGCGCACCCAGCGCGAGGTGGCCGCGCTGCGCCTCCAGCTGGAGCAGCCGGCGGCGCTGGCGGCCGAGGCGGTGGCCGACTCGGTGCGCGGCGCCGCCCGCATCGAGCAGCTGCTGGCCGACACCGACGCCCAGCAGCTCGGCGCCGACCGGCTGGCCGCGGCCCACCACCTCTCCAACGTGCTCTTCAACGACCTGCGGGGCGGGGTCTACGCCCACGGCACCGGCATCCCGGGGCCGGACTTCGAGGCCTTCGTGGCCGGCGCCAACCGGCCGGTGGCGGCGCGCCACGCCGCCTTCCTGGCGGCGCTGCCGGCGCTCGAGCCGCGCGAGGCCCACCGGGCCCGGGTCGACGGCCAGGGAGACCCCGACCTGACCCGCCTCTCCCAGGAGTACCTGCCGCTCTGGTTCAGCCGGCGGCACGGCGACCCCAGCCGCCCCTGGAACCGCTTCGACCTGCGCGTCCAGGACCGGCTCGGCGCGCCGGTGCTCGACTACCAGGGCAACTGGCGGGACATCTTCCAGAACTGGGAGGCGCTGTCGCGCAGCTTCCCGGGCTTCGCCGGGCAGATCCTGGCCAAGTTCGTCAACGCCTCCACGGTGGACGGCTACAACCCGTACCGCATCGGCCGCTCGGGCATCGACTGGGAGGTCCCGGAGCCGGACCACCCGTGGTCCACCATCGGCTACTGGGGCGACCACCAGATCGTCTACCTGACCCGGCTGCTGGAGCTCTCGCTGGCGCACCAGCCCACCACCCTGCCCGCCTGGCTGGAGCGGCCGCTCTTCACCTACGCCGACGTCCCCTACGAGCTGCGGCCCTACGCCGACATGGTGGCCGACCCGCGCAACACCATCCGCTTCGACGCGGCCAAGGACGCGCGGCTGCAGGCGGGGGTGCGGGAGGTGGGCAGCGACGCCCGGCTGCTGCGGAGCGCCGCGGGCCTGGTGCGGGTCACCCTGGCGGAGAAGCTGCTGGTGCCGGCGCTGGCCAAGCTGGCCAGCTTCGTGCCGGGCGGCGGCATCTGGATGAACACCCAGCGCCCGGAGTGGAACGACGCCAACAACGCCCTGGTGGGCGCCGGCGTGTCGATGGTGACCTTGTGCCACCTGGAGCGCTACCTGGAGGTGCTGACCGGCCTGCTGGCGCCGCTGGCCGGCCGCGCCACCCCGCTCTCGCCGGAGGTGGCCGGCTGGGCCATGAAGACCCTGTCGGCGCTGCGCTCCTTCGAGCCGGGCCTGGGCGGCGGCGCCTTCGACGACGCGGGCCGCGGCGCCCTGATGGACGCCCTGGGGGTCGCCGCCGGCGACTACCGCGCCGCGGTCTACCGGCGGGGGCTCTCGCCGCCGGCCCCGGCGCCGGTGGACCGGCTGCTGGAGCTGGCCTCGCTGGGCCGGACCTTCCTGCGCCACACCATCGCCGGGGCGCGCCGCCCCGACGGCCTCTTCCACGCCTACAACGTGCTGGTGCCGCGCGGGCCCGGTCGCGGCTTCGGCCTGCAGCACCTGGCCGAGATGCTGGAGGGGCAGGTGGCGGCCCTCACCACCCGGGCCGTGGACGACGAGGTGGCCTGCGGGGTGCTGGACGCCCTGCGCCAGAGCGCCCTTTACCGGGCCGACCAGCGGAGCTACCTGCTCTACCCGGACCGCCGCCTGCCCGGCTTCCTGGAGAAGAACGTGGTGCCCGAGGAGGCCCTCGAGGCGGCGCCGCTGCTGGCGCGCCTGCTGGCCGCCGGCGACGAGCGGATCGTGCTGCGCGACGCCGCCGGGCGGCTGCGCTTCGCCGCCGGCCTGCACAACGGCGAGGCCTGCGCCGCCGCGCTGGCCGGGCTCTCGGCCGAGGGCGCCCCAGGCCTGGACCAGGCCGCGGCCGAGGCGGTGCTCGAGGTCTACGAGGGGGTCTTCCACCACCGCGCCTTCACCGGCCGCAGCGGCAGCATGTTCGCCTACGAGGGGCTGGGCTCCATCTACTGGCACATGGTGGGCAAGCTGGTGCTGGCGGTGCAGGAGCGGTACGTGGAGGCGGCCGAGCGCGGCGCGCCGGCCGCGCTGCTGGCGCGCCTGGCCGACCACTACCAGGCCATGCACGCCGGCATGGGCGGGGCCGAGAAGTCGCCGGCCGCCTGGGGCGCCTTCCCGCTCGACGCCTACTCCCACACGCCGGGCCACGGCGGCGCCCGCCAGCCGGGCATGACCGGCCAGGTGAAGGAGGAGATCCTGATCCGGCTCGGCGAGCTGGGCGTGCTGGTGCAGGGTGGCCGGGTCGCCTTCCGGCCTCGCCTGCTGCGCCGCGCCGAGCTCCTGGCCGAGCCGGCGGTCTTCGAGCCGCTGGCCGCCGACGGGCGCCGGGACCGGCTGGCGCTGGAGCCCGGCTCGCTGGCCTTCACCCTCTGCCAGGTGCCGGTGGTCTACCACCTGGGCGCGGAGCCGCGCCTGGCCGTCACCGGGGCCGACGGGGCGGTGCGAGAGCTCCCCGGCGACCAGCTCGACGAGGCCACCTCGGCGGCCGTCTTCCAGCGGACCGGCGCGGTGCGGCGCATCGACGTCTGGACCACGCCGGGCCGCTGAGCCAGGCCCGGCGTCACAGGGTCAGGACCCCGCGCCCGAGCGCCACCACCTGGCCGGACACGAAGACCTGGCCGGCCTGGTCCACCAGCAGGTGGAGCCTGGACGGGCGGCCGACGTCCTCCCCCTGGGCCACCTCCAGCCGCGCCGGCAGTGGCGCGCCGGTGGCCAGGAGCCAGCCCCCCAGGTTGGCGCAGGCCGACCCGGTGGCCGGATCCTCCACCACCCCGCCGCCCGCCATGAAGAAGAAGCGGGCCGCCACCTGCCCGGGGGCCACCTCGGCGAAGACGTAGGCCATGGCCTCCCCGCCGCCCGGGCCGCGGCCGTGGAGGGCCAGGCGCGCCGCGTCCGGCCGGGCGGCCCTCACGTCGGCGGCGCGGCGCACCGGCAGGAGCAGCTGCTCGACCCCGGTGTCCACCCAGAGCGGCCGGGCGACGGCGCCGGGCGGCAGCCCCACCAAAGCGGCCAGCTCGTCGGGGCTGGCCGCCGGCTCCCGCACCCCGGGCGCCCGGGCGGCGCGCAGCGTCCAGCCGCCCGCCTGGTGGCGCACCTCCACCAGGCCAGCCGCGAGCTCCAGCACCAGGGCGGCGCCGCCGCCGACCAGTCCGCTCACCACCTGGGCGGTGCCCAGCGTGGGGTGGCCGGCGAACGGCATCTCGAAGTCCGGGGTGAAGATGCGCACCCGCGCCGCGGCCCCGGGCGCCGTGGGCGGCAGGACGAAGGTGGTCTCCGAGAGGTTGAGCTGGCGCGCCAGCGCCTGCATGGTGGGCGCGTCGAGGCCGCGCCCGTCCTCGAAGACACAGAGCGGGTTGCCGGAGAGCCGGACGCCCTCGACGGTGAAGACGTTGAGGAGCTGGTAGGTGAGGTCCACGGGGGCATCATGCCCTGCCGCGCGCCCCTCCCCGCAAGCAGCCAGGGTGGTGGTCCGGCCGCTCACCGCCAGCCGCGGGCGAGCCGCGCCGGCGAGCGTCCGCTGGCCCCCGCTCGGGGCCAGTCCCATCTTTCGCGTGGCCGCACCGCGTCATGGAGGTCTTGGTGGTGCCACCCACCCACGGAGGTCTCCATGTCCATAAAGCTCTCCCGGGCGCTCCCGACCCTCGCCACCGCGCTGGCCGTCGCCCTCGCCCTCACCGGCTGCAGCACCTCGGCCACCTTCCCGGTCGACCGGCGGGTCCAGGTGGACGAGGCCGCGCAGGGCGTGGCGGGCCTCGAGACCGTGGACCTGTCCGCCAGCGGCGACGCCTGGGTCAACCGGCGCTGCCTGAAGGGGGTCACCATCCGCGCCGCCCGGGCCGTCATCGTCTCGGTGGACGGCGGCAACGCCGCCACCCGCGGCTCGGGCACGCTGGCCCTCCGGCCCGACGGCGCCCCGGAGGACGGCAGCCACGACGTGGTGCTGGGCCGCTTCGACGACGTGCCCATCCTGACCGGGCTGAGCCTGGAGGTGACGCCCACCCCCGAGGCGGGCGCGGTGCTGCGCGAGGCGCTGGAGGGGAGCGGCCGGCTGGCGCTGGTGATGCGCGGCCAGGCCAACGCCCGGCCGGTGGGCTTCGCGGTCAACGTGGTGCTGGACGTGCGGGTGAAGTACGACCCGCTCGAGCTGCTCTAGAGCAGGCCGGTCCCCTCGAGCCGCAGGTCGTCGCCCTCGACCCGGCCCAGGAGGCGGAGCAGGCCGTCCAGCAGCGTGACCGGGTGCGGCGGGCAGCCCGGGATCCAGAGATCCACCGCCACGCCGGGGATGACCCCGGCCAGCCCGTCGGCGCAGGCCGGGCTGCCGGCCACCGGCCCGCCGGAGCAGGCGCAGGCCCCCACCGCGATGAGCAGCCTGGGGGCGGGCAGCGCCTCCCAGGTGGCCAGGAGCGCCGACCGCATGTGGTCGGTGACCGGCCCCGTGACGACCAGGCCGTCGGCGTGGCGCGGCGAGGCCACGAACTCGATGCCGAAGCGCGACAGGTCGAACTGCACGTTGCCGGCCGCGTTGAGCTCGGCCTCGCAGCCGTTGCAGCCGCCCGCCGAGACCTGCCGCAGCCGGAGCGACCGGCCGAAGATCCGCCGCATCCGCGCGTCGAGCGCCGCCGCCAGCTGGGGGACGTCGCCGCGGATCACGAGCTCCCCGCGCTCCCGCATGGCCAGGCGGTAGTCGCGGGTGAAGGTGATGGCCTGCCCGGGGCAGGCCTCCTGGCACAGCCCGCAGAAGGTGCAGGCCCCGGTGTCCAGCGCCAGCGCGGGCGTCCCAGCGCCGGTGATGGCCTCGGTGGGGCAGACCTCCGCGCAGGCCTGGCAGCCCTCGGCGCAGCGCTGCGGCGAGAGCGCCGGGCGCCCGCGGAAGCGCGCGGGGAAGCGGGCCGGCCCCTCCGGGTAGGCGATGGTCTGGCGGCCCAGGGAAAGCCGCAGCCGCAGGAGGTCCATCACAGGTCGTGTCCGCAGTAGGAGAGGTTGAAGCTCTTGTTGCACAGCGGGAAGTCGGAGATCTGCTGGCCGCGCAGCGCGAGCTGCAGCCCCATCCAGCCGTGGAAGGACGGGTCCACCACCTTGTAGCGCGCGAACCGTCCCGCGGCGTCGGTGGTGACGGCGTGGCAGACCTCCCCGCGCCAGCCCTCCACGAGCGAGACGACCAGCTGGTGCGGCGCCAGCGGGGGCATCGGCTGGCGCACCGCCCCGGGCGGGAGGGCGCGCAGCCAGCCCAACACGAGCCCCGCCGCGTGGCGGGCCTCCTCGAGCCGGATCCAGGCGCGGGCCAGGACGTCGCCGGAGGTCACGGTGGCCGCCGGCACCTGCTGCTGGTCGTAGGGCGCGAACGGGTGGCTGCGCCGCGCGTCCACCGCCACGCCGGAGGCGCGCCGCAGGGCCGACCAGCCCGAGCTGCTGCGCCACCTCGCGCCCGAGGACCCCGATCCCGTCCGTGCGGTTCCGGACCGACGGCGAGGAGAAGAAGAGCCCGGCCGCCTGCTCCACCGCGCGCCAGGTGTCCGAGAGCCGCTCCGCCAGCCGCGCCGCGGCGCCGGCCGGGAGGTCGAAGCGGACCCCGCCGGGCACCACCAGGCCGCGGCCGAAGCGGTTCCCGCACAGCTCGGCCACGGCGTTCAGGTAGTCGGCCCGCAGGGCGCCGCAGGCGCTGGCGGTGGGAAGGTAGCCGACGTCACCCGCCAGCGCGCCCAGGTCGCCGACGTGGTTGGCGAGCCGCTCCAGCTCGAGGGCGACGGCCCGCAGCGCCAGCGCCCGCCGGGGCGCCTCCACGCCGGCCAGCCCCTCCTGGGCGCGCGCCGCCGCCACCGCGTGCCCAACCGCGGTGTCGCCGGCGATGGACTCCACCAGCACGTCGGTCCGGCGGGTGGGCCCGCCGAGCAGCATGCGCTCGATGGCCCGGTGCTGGTACCCGAGCGAGATCTCGAGGTGGAAGACGTGCTCCCCGTGGCACTGGAACCGGAAGTGGCCCGGCTCGATGATGCCGGCGTGCACCGGGCCCACGGCCACCTCGTGCACCTCCTCGCCGTCGACGACGAAGAACGGCGCCTCCCCGGGGAGGCCGGCGGCCTCGCGGGGGTCCCCTCCAGCCGCGGCGGCCCCCGGCCCAGCTGCGGCGGCGCCCGGCCCAGCCGGCCCAGCCGGCGCAGCCCCTGGCCCAGCCGGCGCAGCCCCCAGCCCAGCCGGCGCAGCCAGCAACATAGCGCGCTCGTGGCGCACCGGCTTCGGCCACGGGTGCCCCGTCGGTTCGACCCCGTACTGCTCGGCCAGCTCCCGCTCGAAGAGCTGGAGCGCGGGGCACTCCTCGGCCAGCGACGGCAGCGCCCGGCCGGCGACGGTGGCCAGGACGCCGACGCGGCCCTCCGGGTCGTTGGCCAGGACCGCCGTCACCAGGGTGGCCGCCGGGTCTCCGGGCAGGGCCTGGCCGTAGTAGGCCGCCACCCTCACCCCGGCGGTGACGGCGTCCGAGAGCACTTGCTGGAAGTCCTGGGGCGCCAGGCGCGGGATGGCCCGGGCGTCGATGGCCTGGCCGTTCCGGAGGAGCGGGATCCGGTCGGGCATCAGCCACCCCCTCCCACCAGCGCCGCGGCCTCTCCCACCAGCGAGCGCAGCGGCGCCGGCACCCACAGGCCGAGCGCCAGCACCAGCAGCAGCAGCGCCAGCGGCGGCCCGGCCGTCAGGATCGAGTCGCCCATGCGGGCCGGCGCGATCCCGGCCGGGGGCGCCCCCTGCACCAGGCGGAGCACCGTCGCGCCCATGCCGACGAAGATGACGGCCAGGCCGAGGAGGTAGGCGGCGGCGGGCCCGTAGGCGCCGGCCTGCAGGGCGCCGTCGAGGATGGCGAACTCGCTGAAGAACGGGGCGAACGGGGGTGAGCCGGTGATGGCGAGGAAGGCGGCCAGGAAGACCGGGCCCGAGACCGGGAGGACCCGCGCCGCCCCCCGGACGTGCTCCACCTGCTTCGAGCCGAAGGCCCGGTGGATGTTCCCGGCCGCCAGGAACAGCGCCCCCTTGGTGAGCCCGTTGTAGAG
The DNA here is from genome assembly GCA_016718565.1 of Anaeromyxobacter sp. Taxonomy (NCBI): domain Bacteria; kingdom Pseudomonadati; phylum Myxococcota; class Myxococcia; order Myxococcales; family Anaeromyxobacteraceae; genus Anaeromyxobacter; species Anaeromyxobacter sp. The sequence goes on from JADKCZ010000015.1 coordinate 30,522, forward strand.
CAGGTGCAGGAAGGCCCCGGTGGTGGCCCCGCCGCCCAGGCCGACCCCGAGCGCCAGGATGCCCATGTGCTCCACGCTCGAGTAGGCCAGCATCCGCTTGAAGTCGCGCTGCCGCACCAGGAAGACCGCCGCCAGCCCGATGGAGAGCAGGCCGAGCGCCACCAGCGCCTGGCGGGCGAAGGCGCCCTCGCCGGCGGCCAGGCAGACCTGGAGCACCCGCATCAGCGCCAGGAACGCCACGCTGGTGACGCCGCCGGAGAGCAGCGCGCCCAGCAGGCCGGGGGCCTCGCCGTAGGCGTCGGGCTTCCAGGCGTGGAAGGGGGCCAGCCCCAGCTTGGTCCCGTAGCCGGCCAGCAAGAAGACGAAGGCGACCCGCAGCCAGGGTCGATCCAGGCTGGCCCCCGCCCCCACCAGGTCGGCCAGCAGCAGCGACCTCGGCCCGCCGGGCCCGGCCGAGGCGAGCGCCAGCAGGAAGGTCCCGAGGAGCGCCAGCGCGATGCCGACCGAGCAGACCACCAGGTACTTCCAGGCCGCCTCGAGCGCCGCCTCGGTGCGGTTGAAGTAGATGAGCGGCGCCGTCGAGAGGGTGGTCAGCTCGATGGCCACCCAGAGGAGGCCGAGGTGCTGCGCCAGGGCCACGGCGGAGACCGCCGCCAGGAGCAGCAGCAGCCCGCCGACGAAGGCGCGGTTGTCGCGGTCGCTGCGCCGGGCCAGGTAGCCCTGGGCGTAGACCGCGCAGACCAGGAAGAGGGCGCTCACCAGGACCAGGACCAGCAGGCCGGCGGCGTCGACGGCCAGCCAGCCCTGGAAGGCCGGCGCCGGCGGGGCGCGCCAGAGCCAGGCCACCGTGGCCGAGTGCACCACCGCGCCGGCCAGCAGCGTGAGCGGCCGCCGCCCGGGCCAGGGCATCCCGAAGGCCAGGGCGGCGAGGAGCAGCGGGGCGGTGACGAGGAGGAGCACGGCTCAGTCCCTCAGCGACGCGAGCTTCTCGGTGTCGAGGGAGCTGAAGGCCCGCTGGATGTCGAACATCACCAGCCCCATGACGAAGACCGCGGCGAAGAGGTCCAGCAGCACCCCCACCTCGACCATGGACGGCATGAAGTCGGAGAGCAGCAGCCCGAGGACGAAGACGCCGTTCTCCAGCACCAGGAAGCCGAGCACCTGCCCGACCGCCTTGCGGCGCGTCACGATGAGCAGGAGCCCGCACCAGACGGTCCCGGCGGAGGTCGGCAGCAGCAGCGGGTGGCGCTCCGGCACCGGCAGGACCACGTCCGCCGTGAGCCAGACCGCCAGGACGACGCCCAGGGCGCCCAGCACCAGGGTGGGCAGGAAGCCGAGCAGCGGCGCCGCCTCGCGGCGCTCGGTGGACTCGCGGGTGGCCCGGGCCAGCAGCCAGGGGATGCCCACGGCCTTCACCGCCAGGGCGCCGAGCGCCAGCACCACCACGTGCCCGGTCTCGGTGGCGTCACCCG
>JADKCZ010000016.1 GCA_016718565.1 Anaeromyxobacter sp.
GCGCCCCTTCTGCGGCCTCTTCGCGCCGGAACATGGGACCATCAGCAGAACCACTTCTGCAGCCCCTCCACGTAGACGCCGTGCTCGATGAAGGCGCGCACCGTGCCGGCCGTCCCCTCCGGGCCGCAGCGCCATCACTCCTCGCCCTTGTCCTCGGGGAACGTACATCTCGCGGAACGATGTCGGCGGTGGCCTCGCCCACGCCGCGGGCGAAGAGGGCGTGCGGCTCCACCGCCGGTTGCACCTGCGGTAGCGTACAGGGCGAGGCTACTCGCGGGCCACCGCCTCCAGCTCCTACCAGCGCCCCACCTCAGCCGGGCAGGACGATGTCGTTCATCCCCTTCCGCACCGCTGATCTTCCGGCGCTCATCCTGGCCTCACCTGTCCCGGCGCACCGGGCCGGTCACCGCGCCCGCCGGCCGTCCGGGCCGCCGATGGCCTGGCCCACCCGCACCGGGGCGGCCGGCGCCAGCCGCGGGTCGAGGCCACTGCCCGGCGAGAAGACCAGGATGACGGTGGATCCCATCTCGAAGGCGCCCAGCTCGGCGCCCTCTCTCCACCGGCAGCGGCTCGGCGTGGTGGCCGCCTGCCCCACCGCGGCTGTTGGCCGGTCAGTTGCAGGGGCACCGCAGGATCAAAGGTGGCGCGCTCCCGGCCCACCACCGTGGCCCCCACCGGGACCACCGCCACGGCGCCCAGCGTGTCGAGCGGCGTCACCAGCCGCTCGTTCGTGAAGAGCCCGGGCGTTGCGCACCGAGGCGGCGTTGACGGGCCAGAGCTGGCCCGGCACGTGCGCCAGCCAGAGGTGCGGCGGCCAGCGGGTGGATGCGGTGTGGTAGTCCTGCGGCGAGAGGGAAGGCGTGGCCCGGGCGCGCCCTCAAAGGCTGGCCCAGGTCGGCGTCGCCCGGCGCGCCACGCCGTAGTCGATCCCCTTGGCCTGCACCACCCGCCCGGCGGTGGCGGCCTGCCTAGAGACCAGCGCGTCACGGCGAGACCACACACCTGCTCGCCCGGGGGCGATGGGCCGGAGCCGAGCAGGAAACGGTAAGGGCGAAGAAGCGGCCGAAGGTGAGGAGTACCCCTCCAGGCGGCGGACACTCCCGAGGTCGATCCGGTAGGCGCGGGCGAAGGCCCGCCGATGGCCCCCCGGCACCGGACCCGCCGGGGCGCGTCGGTGAACCGCGCCACCAGCCGCGACAGGGCGTTCTTGGGGAGGAGGCGCAGCGCCGCGATGAAGGCCCGGTCGGACGTGAGGGGCGCGCATCCTGGAACCAGACGTGGCCGCGGCGAGCCAGCGCCGCTGCTATGGGTAAGGGGCCTCCTGCTGCCGCCTCACCGGCCAGCGTACCGCCGCCCGACCTCGACCGCTGCGGGGCGATCTGCGGCGGCGGAAACACGCTGCACTTCCAGAGCCACCGGCACCGCGCGGCTGGAAGCATCGGCTGAGGCACCGCGGGGCCCGGGTGGAGTGCAGCGCGGGCTCTTGACGGCCCACGCCGACCAGGCCTTCGTGGAGACGCCCCGGGCGGCCCGCTCGCGGGTGGTGGTGGCCCACGTGCGCGGCACCAGCGTGGGCCCGGTGGCGGGTGAACACCCACCCGTTCGTGTTCAGCCGCTGGCTCTTCGCCCAACGGGGCGGTGGCACGCTGGCGGCGTTCGCCAGCGTCCGCGCCGCCGTGGAGGCCGGATCGACCGCCCGCTGCGCTGCTCGCCTTCCTGCGCGCAGCAAGACCGACAGCGAGAACGCTGCTTCTCGGTCTTCCTGTCGCGCTCTCGGCCCGCTGCCGCCTCGACCGCGCCACCTGGGCCGACGTGCGCGCCGCCCTGGCCGCCACCACCTCCGCCTTGGCGCGCCTGGCCGACGCGACCGGCGAGCCGGCCGTCCTCGCTCAACTTCCTGGTCTCGCGACGGCCGGGTGCTGGCCGCCTGCCGGCGCGGCCGCGACCTGAACCTGGCCGGCCGGCGTCGGCCCGGAGCACGCCTTCGTGGTGGCCAGCAGGCCATCGGGCGGGTGGCCTGGGTGGTGCCGGAGGGGAGGCTTCGTGAGGACCGACGACGGCCAGCGGGGTGGTGCGCGGCGCCCTGCTGCCGGCCGCCCGGAGGCGATGAGGTCCGCCTCCCGGCCGGCTGCGACCGCTATACTCAGCCTGCACCACCATCGCGCGGGAACCGGACCTCACGGCCCAGCTCCAACACCTCTATCGCCTTGGGCTCCAGCTTCACCTCGGTGACGCGGACGCGGGCCGCTCGGGGATCCTCTCGGGTGGCAGGGTGGGGTACCGTCGAAACGCTCACCTTGATGGCCTCGTCGCGGCTCCACCGGCACGAGGTCGAGCAGGCGCACCGCGGTGGCGGCGGCGTAGCGAGCGGTTCTTCACGGTGGTCCACGCCCGGTAGCGGATGGCGTCCTCGCGAGGATCAGGCCGGCCGTCTCATGGCGGCGCTCCACCCACCCGCCGCTCCTCGACCCGCCCGTCGGCGCCGAAGGCCAACCAGCTCGCCGCGCGGCGGTAACATCGGGCGGCGCGCGCCCCACCAGCTCGTCGCCCCACCGAGACGCGGGCCAGCCCGGGCAGCAGCGGCACGCGGTGCCGTTCTGCCGGTGGCGGTCAGGTAGGCAACCGGGTCGACCCGCAGCGCCGCGGTGCGGCTCACCTGGGCGGCCAGGGTGTAGCGGGCCAGCGTCACCGTGCGGGCCCGGCCGGCCCCGTCCACCGTCTCGCGGCGCGGGGCGGTGAAGGTGGCCGCCAGCAGCCCCTGGGCCACCTCGGCCACCGGGGCCTCCAGCGCCACCTCCTGGTGCGCCATGGCGTCGCCCTCCGCCAGCAGCTCCACCGCCTGGCCGCGCTTCAGCTCCGCCGGGGCGGCGGCCATCGGCATGGGGCCGCGCACGGGGCGTGGCGGCGGGGCCTTCTGCAGCCAGAGGGGCTCGAGGCCGGGCACCCACAGGCCGCGGGAGGGCTCGGCGGTCGAGACCGTCAGCCGGGCGTCGGCCCAGTCCTCGCCGCTCTGCTGGCTCACCGTGCCGAGGAAGGTCAGCTCCACCTGCCCGGTCTCGGGCAGCAGCCGGGCGTCGTAGGTCGGCTGCCAGGAGGCGCTGCCCACCAGGTAGCTCACCGCCACCTCAGCGACCCGGCCCGCTCATCGAGACCTCCACCGCCACCACCTTGGTGGTCTCGCCGCGCTTGGCGTTCAGCTTCTCGAGGTCGGCGCGGGCCGCCGCCAGCCGGCGCGCCAGGTCGCGCTTGCCGGCCTCGGCCTTGCGCACCTCGGCGGCGGCGCCGGCCAGCTGCCCGTCCACGAAGGCGAGCAGGTCGGCCCACTCGCAGGCGCTGACGCCGCGGACGGCCAGGTTCTTGGCCCGCTCCTCCGAGTAGCTGGCCCGGAGCGACTCGGCGAACTTGCCGCGGGCCCGCGCCGCGGCGACGCGGTCGTCGAGGGCCCGGTCGTCGGCCTCCAGCGCCTCGACCCGGTCCTCGGCGGCCCGCACCTCGGGGGCCGCGGCCTCGGCGGCGGTGAAGGGCTCGGCGCTGACGCCGAAGACCCTGGCCCGGGCGGTCCCCTTGCCCTCCACGCGGAGCGACTCGTCGTCCAGCCCCGGCGGCAGCCCGGTCAGGAGCACCCGGGAGTCGCCGGCCGGGAGCTCGACCCGGGCCAGGCGGGTCACCCGGGCCCAGGCGCGGTAGACGGTGACCGCGTCCACCCGCGAGGTGGCCAGGAGATCGCCACCCTGGGCTGGGCGCGGGGCTGCGATGATGATGGCTGCCAGGGTCGAGACGAGGGCGGGGGACGGGCGCATGTGGTGGACCTCCGGTTGATCCCGGGGATTAACGCACGCCGGTCGGCTTCGATCTATCGCCTGGCCGAGCCCCCCCGGCGAGGTTCGACGGCGGACGCAAGCGTGATACGCATCTCTGGAGGGGTGGCGTCCATGTCCAGCGACAGCAACACGCCCGGTGGGTCGGCACGAGACGGGGCGTTCCACGCGGTGGTGCAGGCGTCGCCGTTCGGCATGCACCTCTACCGGCTGGAGCCCGACGGCCGCCTGGTCTTCGTCGGCGCCAACCCGGCCGCCGACCGGATCCTCGGAGTCGCCAACGCCCAGTTCGTGGGGCGGACCATCGAGGAGGCCTTCCCCCCGCTGGTGGCCACCGAGGTCCCGGCCCGCTACCGCGCCGCCGCCGGCCAGGGCCTCTCCTGGCGCACCGAGCAGGTGGCCTACCAGGACGACCGGATCGTCGGCGCCTTCGAGGTGACCGCCTTCCAGATCGGGCCCGGCGAGATGGCGGCCCTCTTCCAGGACATCACCGAGCGGAAGCGGGCCGAGGTGGCCCTGGCCCAGGAGAAGGAGCGGCTCTCGGTGACGCTCCGCTCCATCGGCGACGGCGTCATCTCCGCCGACGTGGCCGGCCGGATCACCCTGATGAACCGGGTGGCCGAGCGGCTGACCGGCTGGACCGCCGCCGAGGCGCTCGGGCGCCCCGTCGGCGAGGTGCTGCGGCTGGTGGATCAGGCCACCCGGGCCCCCCTCCCCGACCCGGTGGCCCGGGTGCTGGCCGTCGACGGCGCCACCGAGCTGCCCGCCCGCACCCTGCTGGTGGCCCGCGGCGGGGCGGAGCTGAGCGTGGGGGACAGCGGCGCCCCCATCCGCGACGACCAGAGCCGGGTCATCGGCGTGGTGCTGGTCTTCCGCGACATCACCGAGCGGGAGCGACTCGACGAGGCGGAGCGGCGCAACCAGCGGCTGGAGTCGCTCGGGCTGCTGGCGGGTGGCATCGCACACGACTTCAACAACCTGCTCTCCGGCCTGTTCGGGTACGTCGACCTGGCCCTCGAGGCCTGCCACGAGCCCGAGGTGGTGCGCGACTACATGACGAGCGCCTCCTCGGTCCTGAACCGGGCCAAGGGGCTGACCCACCAGCTGCTCACCTTCGCCCGCGGCGGCACGCCGGTCCGGCGCGCCGTGGACCTCCCCCAGCTCCTCCGCGAGACCACCCGCTTCGCCCTGACCGGCGCTCCGATCCAGTCGGTCCTCGACGTCGCCCCGGACCTGGCTCCGGTCCACGCCGACCCCGGGCAGCTCGGCCAGGCCATCGACAACCTGCTCATCAACGCCAAGCAGGCCATGCCGGGCGGCGGCCGCGTCGAGGTGTCCGCGAGGGGCCTGGCCCCGGGGGCGCCGCGCCCTGCCGACCTCCTCCCAGGCCGGCGCTACGTGGTGATCGAGGTGCGTGACCACGGCACCGGCATCCCACCCGAGCACCTGCCGCACGTCTTCGACCCCTTCTTCACGACCAAGCAGTCCGGCAGCGGGCTCGGCCTGGCCAGCGTCCACTCCATCATGAAGAAGCACGGCGGCGCCGTGGAGGTCTCCTCGGAGCCCGGGCGCGGCGCCTGCTTCAGGCTCTACCTGCCGGCCCACGAGGCCGAGGTCTCGGCGGCGCCCCCCGGCGCGACCCCCTCCGACTTCACCGGGCGGACCGTCCTGGTGCTCGACGACGAGGACTACCTCCGCGACGTGGCCGGCGCCATGCTCCGCCGGCTCGGCTGCGACGTGGTGCTGGTCCGCGACGGCGCCGAGGTGGCGCCGGCGTCCCGCCTGGCCCGCCAGCAGGGGCGCCCCCTCGACGCCGTCATCCTGGACCTGACCATCCCAGGGGGCATGGGCGGGCGGCGCGCCCTCGAGGAGCTCCGGCGCGTGGAGCCGGCCGTCGCGGCGCTGGCCTCCAGCGGCTATTCGGAGGACCCCGTCATCGCCACACCCGCCAGCTACGGCTTCCACGGGAGCCTGCGGAAGCCCTACGTGCTCGAGGAGCTGCGCGCCGCCCTGGCCAAGGCGCTGGCCGCGGGCGGGTGAGGCCCGGCGTGGCCTCGAGCGCCGAGGCCCGTCAGGCGGCCCCGCCGCCGTCGGGTCCCTGCAGGATCTCGTCGCCGCTCATGCGGCGCCACCCGCCCGCCGCGGTGGGGCGCAGGATGCCGTGCACCTTGAGCGGGGCCCGGGTCGAGCGCGGATCTCCCTCGTGGTGCAGCGGCAGGTTGAAGTAGTAGAGGCGGGTCGCGGTGCTCCGGCTTCGGGTTGCACTGGATCACGAAGAGCGCGTCGAGCGTCTGCCGGCTGGCGAAGTACCGGCGATCGGCGTGGTCGATGATGCGGCGGATGTTGGAGCCGTAGAGGTCCCGGTCCAGGTAGTCGAGGCAGACCAGGACCATGAAGGTGTAGGCAGAGCGGCACTGGAAGGCGTAGACGTGCTGCCCCTGGTAGAGGTCGCGGTTCTTGTCGAGGAACTCCTCGCCGTGGAACGGGTGGCCCTTGGCCTCCAGGAAGACCCGCAGGCGACCGCCCTCCTCCTAGGCGGCCACGCAGCAGAGGGTGACCGGGGGCTCCTCGGCGCTGCCGCCCGCCAGGTCGCCCTGCACGCGCGCCAGGGCCGCCGGGTCGGCCACCTGGAAGCCGCCCGGGCGTCCCGCCTTACCGGCCCACCAGCGCCGCCGCCAGCGCCTGGTGCCGCACGCCCACCGCCCGCAGGGTGAGGCGGCGCGACGAGGGGTGGCCCGCGACCTCCTCGAGCGTCACCAGCAGGTGCTCGGGCGGCAGCCAGCCCGCCACCCGGTCGGCCCACTCCACCAGCAGCGCCCCCTCGCCGCCCACCAGGTCCATGAAGCCGGTGGCGTAGAGCTCGTCGAGGTCGCCCACCCGGTACAGGTCGGCGTGGTGGATGGGAGCCGGCCCCGGTAGGTCTGCACGATGGCGAAGGTGGGCGACGACACGTCGCCCGGCGCCACCCCCGCGCCCTCGCAGGCGCCGCGGCTCAGCTGGGTCTTGCCGGCGCCGAGGTCACCCACCAGCGCCACCACGTCGCCCGACGCCAGCAGGGCCCCCAGCCGCCGCCCCAGCCGCGCCGTGGCCGGGGCGGAGCGGGTCAGCAGCACGCGCGGCGCGCCGGAGGCTACCGGCCCCATCGAGCCCACACCTGGCCGATGGCCTCGCCCAGGTCGCCGGCCACCAGGCCGCGCTGCCCCAGCCGGGCCGCCACCAGGTCGCCCGCGGCGCCGTGCACCCAGGCCGCGGCCCGCGCTGCGTCGAAGGCCGGCAGCCCTCCCGCCAGCAAGGCGCCGCACAGCCCGGCCAGCACGTCGCCGGTGCCGCCGGTGGCCAGCCCCGCGTTGCCGGTCGGCACCAGGGCCGCCGGCCCGGCCGGGGCCGCCACCACGGTGCCCGCGCCCTTCAGCACCACCACCACGCCCCAGGCCCGCGCCCGCTGCCGCCGCCAAGCCGACGGCGCGGTCGGCCTGCACCGCAGCCACCTCCAGCCCGCACAGCCTGGCCATCTCACCGGGGTGCGGCGTCAGCACCACCGGCGCCGGCAGCGCCGCCAGCCGGCCCAGCGACCCCGGCAGCGCCGCCAGGGCGTTGAGGGCGTCGGCGTCGAGCACCGCGGGCACCGCCAGCGCCTCGAGCAGGGCCAGCAGGAGGGCGCCCGTCCCCTCGCCGCGCGGGATGCCCGGCCCCAGCACCAGCGCGTCGGCGTCGCGCCCGGCCGCCAGCAGCGCCGGGAGGTCGGCCTGGCCCAGCCCCCCCTGTCCGGCCAGCGCCACGCTCATCGCCTCCGGCCGGCCGGCCAGGGCCGGTCCGAGCACCTCGGCGCGGGCCGCCAGGGTCACCAGCCCCGCGCCGCCGCGCAGGGCCCCGGTCAGCGCCAGGTGGGCCACGCGCCGCCTTGCCGGCCGAGCCGGCCACCACCAGCAGCCGCCCGGCGTCGCCCTTGTGGGCGTCGGCGCCGCGCGCCGGCACCAGCGCCCGGGCCGCCGCCTCCTCCAGCAGCTCGCAGCTGGCCTCCACCTGGTCCGCCGCCGCCGCCGGGATGCCGATGTCCGCCACCGTGACCACCCCCGCCAGCGCGGCCCCGGGCGCCAGCACCAGGCCGCGCTTCTGGAAGGCGAAGGTCACGGTGGCGTCGGCCGCCACGCACGGGCCGAGCGGGCGGCCGGTGTCGGCCGACAGGCCGGAGGGCACGTCCACCGCCAGCACCCGGGCCCCGGCGGCGCGGGCCTCGGCGATGCGGGCGATGGCGGCGGCGAAGGCCCCCTGCGGTGGGCGGGCCAGCCCGGTGCCGAGCAGGGCGTCGATCACCACGTCGCCCGGCCCGGCCGGGAGCGGCGCGTCGGGGGCCAGCGGCGCCCAGGGAACGCCGGCCTGCTGCGCCTGCGCCGCCACCGCCGCGGCGTCGCCCACCAGCGCGCCGGGGTCCACCACCGTGAGCACCCGCGCCTCGCGGCCGGCCTGCCGCAGCAGCCTGGCCGCCACCCAGCCGTCGCCGCCGTTGTTGCCGCCGCCGCACACCACCACGCAGCGGCCGCCGGGGCCGGCCAGCGCCGCCGCGGCCGCGGCCACCGCCGCGCCGGCCCGGGTCATGAGCGCCAGCGCGGGGACGCCCAGCCCGTCGATGGCGGCGCGGTCGATGGCGCGCATCTCGGCGGCCCCCACCAGCCTCACGGCGCCTCCAGGATCACCGTGGCCGCCGCCATGCCCCCGTCGTGCGTCAGGGTCAGGTGGTGCCGGGTCGCCCCCTTGGCCCGGGCGGCCTCGGCAGCCGCGCCGGCCAGCACCAGCCGCGGCGCGCCGCCCTCGGCCCGCCCCACCTCGAAGTCGTTCCAGCGGGCCCCGGGCGCGCTGCCCAGCGCCCCTGCCAAGCCACCCCGCCCAACCGCCCAGCGCGCCGCGTGAGCGGCGGTAGCCCGGTCGCGGCGCGGCTCGAGGGTGGCCCGCTCGGCCGGGGTGAAAGATCCGCTGCAGGAAGCGCTCGGCCCAGCCCGGCGGCCGGTCCAGGATACGGGCCAGCCGCCCGATCTCCACCGGACCGTGCAGGGCGCCGACGATCATGGGCGCGCCCACCGCAGCAGCCCCTTCATCTCGCGTACCGCCCGCTCCAAGCCCACCAGCACCGCCTGGGCCACGATGGCGTGGCCGATGTTGAGCTCCTCGATCTCGGCGATGGCGCGCCACCAACGCACGTTCGGTAGTTGAGGCCGTGGCCCGGCCGCCACCCCACGGCCAGCTTGGCGACCGGCTTGCACGCGTCGAGGATGCGGTTCAGCTCCGGCGCCGGTCGGGCGCCAGCCAGGCGTCGCAGTAGCGGCCGGTGTGCAGCGCCTCGGCGTGGGCCTCGGCCCGGTGGGCCGCCTTGACCTGGTCGAGATCGGATCGATGAAAGGCGAGACCTCGATGTCGGCGTCTAGCGAAGCGTCTTCACGACCCTGGCGACCGGCTCCCCTCCAGTTCACCACGTCAGCCCGCCCTCGGTGGTCGACCTCTTCGCGCCGCTCGGGCACCAGGTCACCATGTCGGGCTTAAACTCATGGGCAGTTTGACGATCTCCTGCGGCGCCGCCATCTCCAGGTTGAGGCGGGTGGTGACGGTGCGCCACAGCACCTGCAGGTCGCGGTCCTGGATGTGCCGCCGATCCTCGCGCAGGTGGATGGTGATCTGGTCGGCGCCAGCTCGGCCATGAAGCGCGGCCGCCACCGGAGTCAGGTAGGCGGCGCGGCGCACCTGCCGCAGCGTGGCGACGTGATCGACGTTGACTCCCCAGTCTGGCTGGCATGATGGATCCTGCCCCCATCGCCCGGCTGATCTCGGCGGCGATGGCGCATCGGCGATAGCCCCTCACCCGGGCCGCGTCGGGCCTCCACCAGCACGCGCAGCGCGTTTCTCGGTGCCGGAGGCGCGCGCAGCACCCGCCCGGGGCGCCCAGCGCC
>JADKCZ010000017.1 GCA_016718565.1 Anaeromyxobacter sp.
TGATGGTCGGCTCCGGCGGCGAGCTGGGGAGCGGGGTCGGGTTCGCGGCGCCCGCGTTCGGGGTGCCGAACGACGGCGGGGTCCACCCGGCGTCGATGGCCCGCACGGTGGGCGGCGAGGTCTTTCCGACGGCGCCCAAGACCGTCGCGGCGGCGCCGACGGCGGTGGGCACCATGGCGTTGCTGATGATGCCGGCGACCAGGGCGTCGCCGGTGGCGGCGGGCGCCAGGACCGGCGGGGTCTGGTAGACCGACGGCGGCGCCGCCCTGGTGATGGCGGCTGCCTTCACGGCGGCGGCGGATGCCACCATGGTGGGCGCGTTCGGCACCAGGGTGCGGGCGGCGGCGAACCCGGAGGCGGGGCGCAAGAGCGGCTCGGAGTCTTCGTAGATGGCGCGCGGCATGGTGGGACCTTTCTAGGGCTTGAGGGGCCAGCGACCGGAGGGCGTGAGGAGTGCCTCACCGGCGACGTGCGAGGCGGCGATGCTGCGCCAGGTGCAGCCGGTTTCGTGCGCCTTCAAGGCGCGCGCTGCGGCGGCCTCCGCGACGGCGTCAAGCTTCTCCTCCAGCTTGAGCCAGCGGACCACGGCGGACGCGAGGCCGGCGACGGCGCCGCCAGCGAACGCGCCAGCGAAGGACACCAACACGGGGTCCATGGTCACGCGAGGCCCACGGGGTTCGAGGCGACCAGTTCCAGGGCGGCGCGCGCCTTCGGAGCGTAGTCGGTGCGGGTCACGTGCGAGGGTCCCAGGCCGGCGAAGGAGGTGCGGCCGGCGTTCCACCACGCGGCGGCGTCGTCCACGGTGCGGGGCGGCCCGCCCGGCCGCGCTGCCATGATGAGCGCGCACCACTCGGCGGCGAGGTCGGGGTCGGTGGTGAAGTTCACCATGGACCCCAGGTATCCGTAGGCGCGGGCGGTCTTCTCGGAGAGCTGGAAGGGTCCCCAGGAGCCGCCGCGGGCGCCGTCGGCGCCGGTCAGGTTCGTAGCCGAGAGGCGCCACCGGCTTTCGACGTAGCCGATTGCCTCGATGATGGCGCCCGACACCCCGTGCGCCTTGCCGGCGAGCTGGGCGGCGCGGCGCACGCGCTTCTGTTCGGCGTTCATCATGATGAGCACGGCGGCGGCGCCTCCCGGTAGTGCGATGACGGCGACGGCGGCGAGCGCGAGCGCCCACCACGGGAGGCCGGTGCGGTTCACTTCTTCTTCCCGAGCCAGGACCACGCGACGACCAGGGCGAGGCCGGCGACGAGGTAGGGCGACGCCTTCAGCGCGGCGATCCAGCCGGCGCCGACGTCCTGCGCCACGTCGGCCAGGTCGCGCACGGTGGCGCCGCCCACCTCGCGCACGGCGCCGCCGACGGTCAGGCTGGCGGCCTGCGCGGCGAGGTCCGGCCGGTCCAGCTCGGCGGCGACGGCGCGCACCAGCTCGGCGGCCTCGCCGTCGGCCGTGATGCGGGCGGCCTTCGCTTCGTAGGCGGCGAGGAGCGTCCGGTCACCCTTGGCGCTGGTCCTGACGCCGGCCTGCGCCGTGTCGAGGCCGGTCAGCTCGCCCCACCACGAGGCGAGGGTGTCGAGCGTCGAGGCGGCGGCGGCCTCGTTCGCGCGCACCCGGTCCCGGTAGGCGGCCAGGGCGGCGGCGACGGCGGCGGTAGCGGAGAGCGAGAGCACGGGGTCAGGGGTTGCAAGTGGTCGAGTTGCCGGCGGTGCCGCTGATCAGGTTGCGCCAGGAGTAGACCGGCGAGGCGGCGCCGTCGCTGACGCAGACGCAGAATCGGGTCTGCGCCAGCGTGTTGGTGCCGCCGGTGCCACTCTGCCGGTACATCACGCCTTCCAGGGCCGAGACGCACGTTGCCAGCGCCATTGTGGTCCCCAGCCGGAACTGCGCCGGTCCCAGCCACGACTGCGTGGGCTGCGCCGTGCCCACTACCAGGATGGCGGGCGTAACGATGTTCGCGCCGTCGCTGGTGAGGTAGTCGGACGCCCCGGTGCCGAGGTCCAGGCGGCACCCGCTGGTGCGGCAGGCGAAGCCGTTTGAGCCGCTCGGCGCGGAGCTGGTGAAGGTGCGGCCGAGGTAGTTGCTCACGAACTGGGCGCCGGCCGGCGCGGTCCAGAGCGCGACGACCAGGGCGACGGCGGCGAGAGCTGCGAACAGGTGGCGGCGGTTCATCTAGCGACCCTCCACGAAGACGGCTACGCGCGTTGCGCTGGTGCCGGTGCCGGCGACGGCCGACACGTGGACGCCGAGCCAGTCGCACCCAACCACGACCTCCCGGTCCCATGAGGTCTCGACGTTGGAAGCGATGAGCGTTTCGGCGGGCTGGCCGGGCCACGTGAAGTCGGGGTCCACGGACTGCACGGCGTTCACCTTTACAGGCTCGATGACTCCGATGGCTGGCAGCGGTCCGGTGACGACGTTTTCCCCGATGGTGAGGAGCGGCCGGGGGGCGAGCGTCGCCGTGAAGTCGGCCGGCGCGCCCGCGAAGGTGTCGCCGGCCGGACTGAGCGGCACCACGGCGAACCGGATGCCCTTGAGGTTCGTTGTCGGGAGCCAGAAGTAGTTTCCCTCCGCGACGGTGCCGGCGAATAGCTGGGACACCCTGGTCCCGAGGCCGCGCCCGTTCATGGTGAGCACGAACGGGAGGTCCCTCGCCGTCACGGCGCGGAGCCGCACGTAGCCGATTAGCGGGGCGGCCTGCGCCGCCGTGAAGGTGCCGGCGTTCGCCCGGTGCTGGTTCCAGACCTTGACCTGGCGATCCCCGGGGCCGACCGGCAGCACGTCGCCGGGCGCCATCACGAAGAGGCCGTCCCGGGTCTGCACGCCGAGGAGCACGTTCGGGCTCGTCTCCCGCGGGTCGAGCCACAGGGCCGATTGGCCGGGCGGCAGGAAGACGGTGGAGGGGGCGTCGCGGCCCTGCATCGACCAGTAGGCGGAACGGTCGGCGCCGGTGATGTTGGTTGGGTCGAGGGCGTGCAAGGCGGCTCCGGTGAATCGAAGGGGGTGGGCGCCGGCCCGTGCAGCCGGCCGGCGCCCTGGTGGTGCTACTTGCGGCGCATGATGAGGATGAGGCCCAGCACGGCGGCGGCGGCGAGGTAGAGCCCGCCGGTCCCCGTGGCGAAGGTGCCCCACGACGACTTGGGCTGCAACCAGGGCGGGACCGACGCCTTGACGAGTGGGTCCACGGGCGCCGGCTGCGGCTGCGCCGCCTTCGGCCCGCTCGCGTTCGCGCTCCCGGTCATGGCGAGCCCCCCGGAGATGGTGCCCGGGGGAATGCCGAACGCGCTGCCCACGGCGTCGAGTCCCTTGCCGAACGTCTGGCCCAGCGGAGCGTTCTTGTTGGTCGGGTCGATGGCCCGGCCGACGCTCTTGATGCTGCTCCAGAGGCTCATGGGCTAGCCCACGCGCTTCGGCAGGACCAGCTCGGCCAGCGAACCCGGCTGCACGCCGGCCTTGCTCGCCGTCTTGCTGGTGATGGTGGTCGGGGCGCGTAGGCCCATCTTGGCGGCGGCCTTGACGACGCTGGCGTCGCTGACCGGCTCGACCCGGCGGGTCACGCACTTCAGCCCCGTCGCGCTCCCGGTGTACTTGATGCGGATGCCCGTCGGGCAGGCCCACGCCTTGGTGAGCTTGCCGGCGTGCGAGGGGAACAGCACGGGCAGGAACTCGGCGGACACGACGGCGCCCGCGGCGGCGGCGCCGCCCGGCTGGTCGTTCACGTTCTCGCCGCCCACGGTCAGGAACGGGGTGGTGATGGTGGTCGAGGGCGCGGCGGCGCCGTCGCTCTTGAGCATGTTGAAGAGGGCGGCGAGCTGGGGCAGGTTCGCGTTGTCGATGACCGGCACGCCGTCGATGATGACGGTCAGGCCGGCGACCTCCGCGGAGGTGATGGCGGTGCCGTCGTCCTTGAAGATGCCGAGGTGCGTGTAGACGCCCGGGTCGATGCGGGTATCGGGGGTGAGGTTCACCTCATCGAGCTGCACGGGGGTCGCCACCTTGCCGGGGGCGCCGGCCTCGATGACGGCGAGGGTCTGGAACGGGCCGGGGGTGACCGAACCCACGCCGGTGAAGGAGGGGAAGAGTGTCGCCAGGGAGCCGAACCCGACCTCCAGCGGCGTGTCGCGGAACAGCTCGACGGCGGCCGCCGTGTCGTCGGGCTCGTAGGCGGTGGGGTCGGAGAAGTGCAGCGGCACGTTGACCACGCGGTCGAAGGTGCCGGCGCCGGCCGCGATGTAGGCGGTGGCTGACTGGTCCTTGCCGGTCATCAGCCAGGCGAGCACGTCCATGGCCTGGCCCGACAGCGCGATGCGGCGGCCGCACTTCAGCGAGTCGATGATGCGGTTGAAGGTGCGGGGCAGCACGATGGCCGGAGCCGCGTTCTGGAGCATGGTGAGCGGCACGGTGAACAGGAGGGACTTGAGGTAGTGCTTGCCGGGGAGCTGGTCGAGGTCCACCGTGAAGCGACCCCCGGAGGTCAGGGTCAGGGTCTTGAGCGGCACGATTCGGCGCATGGGTCGTTGTCCTTGTGCGGGGTGCGGGGTGGTGTGGCGCGCCTAGACCTTCGGCGCGGGGAGCTGGGGCACCTTGGCCCGGGCCATGTTGTAGAACTTGAGGATCGTGCCGCCGAGGAAGACGACGGACACGACGGCCACCACGGCGAGCTTGCCGGGGTTGGACTTGATGAACGACCAGAGCTGCTTCACGTGGCTCATGCGGTGGTTTCCTTCTTGCTGCGGGGGTGGTGAAGGGTTGGCAGGGTCCAGACGACGGGGGGCCGTCCGGGGCGCCAGCCCTTCACGTTGCTGGCGTACTCGTCTCCGTACTCCCGGGCCAGGGCGTCGAGGTCGTCGGAGTTGACTTGGAGGAGCGAGGTGCAGCGCGTCGCGGTGCGCCGGCACGTCTTGGGGATGTCGGTGGCGCATTGGCTCACCAACACGGATGCCACGCCGTCGTGATGACCGTTCCGGTGCAGCCGGGTTAGGTGCTGGTCGGCGCGGCGCGAGTAGTCGCCCACCTCGTCGGCCACGAGCACCAGCCCGCCGAGGTCGGCCACGGAACGGCACGCCTCCACGACGGCGGCGAACTCGGCGGCGACGTCCCGGTCAGGGTCGCGGCCGGCGGCCACGACGACCCGGAGGAAGCGGCCGGCGAGCACGTTGCGGGGCTCGGCCTCCAAGTCGGCCGGCGAGAAGACCTCTCCATCGGCGGCGAAGTCGTCGGCGGGGTCGAAGTAGACGACGCGGGCGGCGCCGCTGCGCTCGACCAGGGCGCGCACCAGGGTCGTCTTGCCGCTGCCGGGCACGCCTAGCACCAGCTCATGGGCGCGCGGCCCGAACGTCCCGTGTGCGCTCACTTCGCCGCCTCGACGGGCCGGCGGCGCAGCTTCGTTGCCAGCCGCTCGACCAGCACGGCGGGGGCGGCGGTCCACGTGACGGCGCGGTCCACGACGGCGAACCGTTCGGCGATGGGGAGGAAGGCCACGGCGTCGGCGCCGGCCTCCTTGTCGGTGAGCGGGTCGAGGTCGTAGCCGAACCAGCCGGCCAGGAACCCGGCGACGCGCCAGACCACCCGCCACGCGAGGGCGAGGTCCCGTAGGCGCACCTCCGAGGTGCGGAAGGGGATGCCGGGGTCGGTGACCGGCTCGGCGGCGGCCTCCCCTGGCTCGGCGGCGGCCGGGGCTGGCTCCTTGGTTGGCTGCGCGGCGGCCCTCCGCTCCCGGGCGGCAACGCGGCGCTTCTCGCGCTCTTCCTCGCGCGCCTTGCGCTTCTGGTAGGGGGTGAGCGGCGCCGGGGCGACGGACGGCGTGGGAGCCGCGACGGGACCGGAGGGGACGGCCGGCGCGGTAGCCGGTGGCGCCTCGTCGCCGCTCACCTTGGCGGGCTCGCCGCTCACCCGGCCACCTGGCGGCGGCGGTGGGCGACGGCGGCGAGGATGACGAGGAGCACGACCAGGGCGAGGCCGACCACGCGCCACGGCGAGCCAGGGGCGGCCGGCGAGCTGGCGGCGGCCGGCGAGGCGGCGGGCGCGGGGGGCGGGGCGGTCCGCTCGCGCTCGATGCGGTCGAGGCGGGTAGCGAGCTTCCCGGCTTCCTCCCGGGTGGCGCGTTCGAGGTCTGCGAAGTCGCCCATGGACGGCCCGCCCCGTCGCAGCTCGACCACGGGCGGCGGCGCCGGGCTGTTGGGCTGGTCGGCGGGCGTGGGTGCGACTGCGACGGGGGCGGCCGGTTCCATGAGGCCCGACGTTGTCCCGGTCCCATCCGGGGTGGCACTATGCGAATCGCAGCGGGGCGCAACGGGAGTGCGCGGTGGGGAACATGGTGGGCTTGAAAGTGGCGGCTGCGGCGGCCGAGGTGCATCCGGTGACGCTGCGCCGGTGGTGCGTGATGGGACTGGTCCAGGCTCGCCGGCTGGCCCGCGGGCGCGGCCCCTGGCGCGTGCAGCTCGCGCCCGACGGCCAGCCGGCCGACGGCGACGGCTCTAGAAGGGGACCGGCTCGGCGTCTTCACCGGCCGGCGCGTCGCCGGAAGGCTTGAGGGCGCGCAGCTCGGCCTCCTGGCGGTTCCAGCGACGGACGCTCACCAGCACGGCGACCGGCTCGCCGTCGCGCTCCAGCCGGAACGCCTCGTCGTTGAGGTGCGCCCGGTTCACCAGCTCGCCCAGCTTGCGGCGGGCGGCCATCATGCGGACTCGGTGGATACCCATTTTGCTGCCCTTTCCCCGCGTGCATGACCAGTATCACCATGTCACCCCATCCGTGCGCGCGCATTTGCGCGCGGGCTCGCGCGCATAAAACCCCCCCGGCGGCCTCCTGGGCGGCCCGTGGCGAGGCCGGCGGCGCCTCCCTGGCCTCTCGGCCCCCCCAGAACGAAAGAGCCCCCCGGGCACGATGCCAGGGGGGCTGAGACTCGCGGGCGGGCGGGGTGGGGCGCGGGGGCGGAACCCGCCGCGCCCGTCCCGAAAGTCTCCTAACTGGACGGGGGGGGCTCGGAGGCCCCTTTCCGCCGGGAAGCGGGGCGCCGCTCGGCGGGGGGTTTCTGGGACGGGGCAGACGTCTGGTCGCTCGCGTTCACCTGGGCGGCCACCCGGCCGACGGTCGAGCGGGGGACCTTCATGGCGACGGCGATAGCCCGGACGGCCTCGCCGGCTCGTACCCGGGCGGCCACCTCGATGAGCTGCCCCGCGTCGAGGCGGGCGGGGCGGCCCCACCTCCCGCCGGCCGCCTCGACGCGCACCCGGGCGGCGGCCAGCCGCTCGTTGAGGCGCCGCCGCTCTTGCTGGGCGGCCCATGCCATCACAGCCACGATGACTTCCGCGGCCGGGCCGGCGAGGTCGAATGGGTCGGCCACGGTCACCAGCTCGGCGCCGCCCTGGCGCAGCTCGGCCACTAGGGCGAACGTGTCTAGGATGCCGGTGCGGGTGAGCCGGTCGAGCGCGTACACGTAGAGGCGCCCCACCCGCCCGGCCGCCACATCCGCCCGGAGGCGGCGCAGCTCCGGGCGGGCCATGGTGCCGCCGCTGACCTTCTCGGAGTAGACGGCGGCGATGGTGTCGCCCCGGGCGGCGGCGGCCCGCTCGACGGCGTGGCGCTGGGTCGCCACGTCTTGCTGGTCGGAGCTGACCCGGAGGTAAGCGGCGGCGTTCACGGCGCCGCCCGCGCTCGGAAGGCCACGACTAGGGCGGCGAGGCCCCGGAGGGCGGTGGCGGTCCCGAGGCCGGCGGCCAGGGTCCAGACCACGAACCAGACCGGGGCGGCGGCGAATGCGTCCCAGACGTTCACGGGCGCACCTCGCGCACGGCGTCTGCGTAGCTCAGGGCCGCCAGAGCCAAGGTCGCTAGGCGGCGCTCCAGCTCGGCGCGGCCGAACCGGATTGGCTCGCCTTCCGCGGTCGCCAGGTTCAAGGCGGCCAGGCGCATCGTGTCCAGGCGTCGGGCGCTTTCCGTGAAGAGGGCGCCGCTCATGGGTTGCACCCGGCGGCCAGCTCCAGCGCCCGCACGGCGAACCGCCGGACCCTGGTGCGCCACGTCGGCGCGCCACACCAGGGGTTACAGCGGGGGCAGTTGAGCGGGTGCCCGCTGCCGTGCGGTGGCTCCGGGGCGGGCGGCGGGCGCCAGAAGTGCAGCCGGTTCGCCCGGCGCCAGCGCCAGCGCACTAGCGCCATGAATGGCGCCCGGGGGCCGACGGCCAGGAGGTAGCCGAGGAGCACGGCGGCCAGGAGGTCCCGCGTCACGGCGTCACCTGGCGATACTCATGCGAGCCAGCGTAGGCGCGCACCTCCACCACGATGCACGGCCCGCCGTCCTGGCCCTGGCGCACCTCGTGAAGCCTCGCCCCGTACCGCCAGCCGGCCACCTGGCGCAGCTTGTCGGCCAGGTGCCACTTGCCGTCGCGCAGGAGGTCGCGCAGCGCGGCGCACCTCCCCGGCATCGAGCGGGCGAACAGGGGTAGGTCGGTGTGGCTGCTCTGCGGTCCCTGGCCGCCGCTCATGGCCGCACCATGGGGCGCAGCGGGGATGCGAACCGGCGACCGCAGCGGCGGCAGACGACCAGGGCGAACCCCTCGCCCGTCGGCGCCCGGCCGGCGAGGCCCGTCTGCCAGAGCTGGTGCGGGACGACGAGGCAGGCCAGCCGGCGCCACCACGTCGAGGCGGCCTGTACCCTCGCTACCTCCCGGGTCAGGCGGTGGGCGGCGAGGAGCCGCTGCGCCTCCGTCACGTGCGGGCGGACGGTGAACCCCTGGTCCCGCCTCATTGCAGCACCAGCGAGGCGGCCAGACCC
The DNA here is from genome assembly GCA_016718565.1 of Anaeromyxobacter sp. Taxonomy (NCBI): domain Bacteria; kingdom Pseudomonadati; phylum Myxococcota; class Myxococcia; order Myxococcales; family Anaeromyxobacteraceae; genus Anaeromyxobacter; species Anaeromyxobacter sp. Next base: position 8,769 of record JADKCZ010000017.1, read on the forward strand.
TCGACGCGGGCGGCGGCGTCTTCCCACCCGACGGCGAGGTCACCCCGGTTTGCGTTCCAGGCGGCGACGGCCTGCCGGCGCAGGGCGGCCACGATGCGGGCGACGGCCCAACCGTCTACCTCGCCGCACGCGCAGCCCTCGTCGTGGCAGCCGCCCGAGAGGGTGATCGGCGAGCGGATGGCGGCGAGCGGGGCGGCGAAGTCGTGGCAGGAGCACTCGGCCAGGCCGCACCCGCCCTCGTCGTGGAGGCCCACCAAGTGACCGCACCCGGCACGGGCGCAGCGGGTGTCGCGGGGGAGGCGGGAAGCGGGGCCAGTCTGAGTCTTCCCATGGGGAGCCATTCCGGACAGCCCGGCGAAACACCGTCAAGCGGTGGGTCGCCGGGCTGTTCTCTTGCCAGACCCTGGTGCTCCCACCAGAGCGAGGGGACGTGCCGGAGGCGCAGACTGGCGGTGCCGCGCTTCCCGCCTGGGGCGTCCTCGCGCCACTCGACGAAGCCGATGAGGGCCTGAAGGAGCTCGCAGACTTGCTCCTGTCTCCCGTTCCGCTCCGCACGCTCCAGCACACCGCGGGTGTCACGGAGCCAGTCCTGGACCTCCTGGGAGCCGAGGTTCTTGCCCCGCAGCTGCTCCCGGACGGGCGACAGGGAGAGATCCCGGAACCGGGGAGCACCCGGGAGCTCCTGAGGCTCCAGCCAGGTGACCGGAGCACGCAGTCACGGGCCGTGCCCCCGGCGAGGCCGAAGGCCTGCTCGAGGGGCCGCCAGGGGAGACTCCGACCAGGCCGGGAGCCAGTCGAGCAGGCTGCTCGAGAAGCCCACCCCGCCCGTCACCTCGGGACGCTGCGCGAGATTCCGTACACGTCCCCGATCCCCTGGAACCACTCCTGGGTCACTGCCAGCCCAACGCCGGCGCTGGAGAACGCGATGTTCGACGACATGGTCTTCACGAGCGCATCCGTTCCTGGCACCTCGCTCCAGGTGAGGCCGCCGTCCGTGGTCCGAACGAGCCCGCACGTCCTGACGACGGTTCCCCCTCCATACTTGAGCCGGCAGAACGCGGCGACGCCCGTCGTGGCGTCGGCGAAGCTCGGCCTCCCGAGCGAATCTGAAAGCGGCGTCGGCCCGCCGTTTGCGGCGATCTTCGTCCACGTGATGCCTTGATCGGTGCTGCGGAGGAAGCCGCCGGCAGACCCGATCATGAACGTCTTCCCGCCGACGAAGCCCACCCCCCCGATGACCTCTCGGAGCGTGACGTACTTCGTGTCCTGCGCGACTCTGGCAGACAGCCACGAGTCGCCACCGTCGAACGAGTGCCACAGGGCGTTGGAGCCGTTCGACCCAACGACCACGCCGTGGCCGTCGGTATCGAAGTTGTTCATGATGAACCCCGCGCCACCACCCGCGTTGCCTTCCCGCCACGTCCGCCCCCCGTCGGCGCTGCGCAGCGTCGCGCCATAAAAGTCGTTAGCCAGGATGGTATCCGGTGCCACGTACCGCATCGAATAGCAACCGATGGTGTCGACTCCGGTGACCACCCAGGTGGCGCCTGCGTCCGCCGTGGTCAGGAGGAACCCACCACCGCTGGCCACTCCATGGAGCGCGTCACCAAAGGCGACCCTAGAGAGTGACGAGACCCCGCTCGGCAGTGCGACCGGGGACCACGACAGGCCGGCGTCCGTCGAGCGAATGGTAGGAGTACCGGTTGCGACCGCCACGGTCTCGCCAGCAAACGCGACCTCGAACAGCACTGCCCCGGCCGTCGTGGGGATCCCCACCGGCGCCCACGTGAGGCCAGCGCCGTCGAGGTTGCGAACGGTGGGCACCGCAGGCCCCAGCTCGAAGGGGAAGACCCCCGACAGCGTCGAGAACGGCACGTCGACGAAGTAGGCGTGGAAGTTCGAGCGCGCGGTATAGGCGTCCACGACCTCGCCGGGACCGGTGGCCATCCACGCCAGGGCGAACTCCAGCTGTCCGGCCTGCGCTGGCATGCTGGCGATCAGCTCCGCCCCGGTGGGCGTGTCCTGGCTCAGTCGATAGATGCGGACCTCGCTGAGGTTGTAGCCCACGCCAGGAAACGCCACGTTCGCAGGGTCGAGCGCGACCGTGAAGTTCAACGTGTCCCCGGCCTTGAAGCTGGCCCGATCGACCTTGACGGCCCGGGACTGCGGCGAGCGCGCCAGCGGCGCCTCGATCTTGGCCGTCAGGTCCACCGCCTTGCCGCTCAGGAAGAAGTGCTCGATGGCGCTCTCGATGGTCGCCCCCGGGCTGGCCGCGAGCTTGAACCTCAGCTCGTACTCGCTGTTGTAGATGCCGTCGATGGCCACCTCGTACGGCGAGCCCGTCTTGAGCTCGAACTCGGGGCCGGCCTCCAGCTTGATGAGGTTCCAGCTGGCCAGGGCGGTGGTCCCCACGTTGCCGAAGCTGAGGTCCAGCCCGGACCCCAGGCCGAAGAACAGCGCCGCCTTGGCGCGGATGCCCGCGTCGGTGGGGAAGGTGACGGTGCGCGTGAGGTCGTGGGTCACGTCGAACGTCTTGAAGCCCTCGATCGCGTCGCTGCCTTCGGGCATGCGCAGCCCGAGCTTGAGCGTGGCCGTCAGCGTGCCCTCCACGCCGAAGGTGAACGCGGCCACGCTCACCGCGCCGGCCAGCTGCGAGGTGAACCGCAGCGGGAGGCTGGGGGCAGCCACGATGGAACCCAGGCCGGCCACGGGCAGCGTCAGCCGGCCGAAGTCGAGGTCGCAGGTGATGGCCCCGGCGACCGCGGCGCCGAGCCGGAAGACCGCCTTGGCCTTGGCCTGCACCGTCCCCTCGGCCATGACCTCGCTCGCCACGCGCCGGCCGTCCACGATCTTGTCGACGATGGAGAACCCGACCTGCGGGGGTGTCAGCGTCGCCTCGAACTCGCCCGTCATCGGCGCCAGGTCGGCCTCGCTCCTGCAGGCGAAGGCGCCCAGCGGCTTGACGCTGTTCACGATCCCGCGAACGGCGCCAACCCGCTGGGTCGAGCCCGGCGCCTGGCGCTGCCACTGGACCTGCTGCGGGCTGAACCGAAGGTCGATCGAGAGATCCTGCACCAGCGCGGTGGTCGGCAGAAGCTCCAGGTCGACCTCGGTGTCTCCGCCGGCAGGCCTGACGCCCAGCACGCGGCCGGCCAGCGCCGTCGAGCCCGTGCCGACCAGCAGCGCACCCGTGGAGATGGGCGGCGCGCCCCTCAGGGCGAAGCGGATCTGGTCCGAGGCGGGCGTGCTCGAGGACAGTCGAACGGGGGCCGTGGCGATCTGGTCGTCCGGGATGGGCGTCACGCCGTCCTTCAGGCGAACCACCAGGGCCGTGACGGGCGGCGCCTCGATCTCGCCGACGCGCACCGCGATCAACGCCGAGCCGGTCGCCCCCAGGGCGCTCACGACGCCACCGCCCGAGACCGCCACCTCGGCGGCGCGAGATGAGGCGAAGACCGGGGCGAGGCCAAGGATCTCCACCCCGCGGGCGTCGAAGCCGCGCACCTTCAGGGCCATCGTCTCGCTCGCGCTCCTCAGCACCACCGCCGCAGGGGTGACCTCGAGCCGCGCCACTGGCCCCGGTCCAGAGGCGGGGGTTCCCCCGTTGCCGCAACCGGTCAGCCAAGCCGCGAAGACCAGGACCCACGGCGCACGAAGGTAGCCCATCGGCATCTCCAGTCTCCCGGCTGGAGCCAGAGGGGCCCCGGCGCTCTCGCGAGCCCGTGGCTTCTCACCCTTCCGTCGGCCTCGAAAGGTCCACTCCGCGAATAGTGGGTGGACCACTTCGGGAGCCGGGGCGAGGGGCCGGACCAGCGGAGCCCGGGCCTGACCCACGCGGTGAGGTCCGTTCTCCGCCCGTGCAGGGAAGTCGAAGGGTCGCGGGGGCAGCGCACGGCCCCCTCGCGCTGGTGCCCGGCACGGCCTCCGCGCGCCGGCGATGCCGCGCCCGGTCAGCCCCCGCGAACGGCGCTCGGGCCGCCGAGCAGGCGCGCCGGCAGGCGCAGCACGGCCTGGAGGAGCCCGAGCACGCCGTCCACGGCCAGCCCAAGGAGGCGGAAGGGGAGCAGCAGGAGCCACACCACCGGGTGGAGCACGAGCGCGAACAGCGCGAGCGGCCAGCAGACCACCAGCAGGAGCAGCCAGAGCAGGAACGTCGCCATGCCTCTGCCTCCGGCGCGAGCAGCGGCCTCTGTCACCCGACCGGCGTCAAGTCCGGGTCGCAGGATCGCCACCCGGGACAGGCGTGCGTGCGGCTTTCCGCCACCCGCCGCTCCCCGACTCCAAGGGCCAGTGGAACCGCGGTGACTGGAGCGCCCGCCTAGAGCGCGCCGGGCCGGTGCGCGACCGCGGGGATGGGGAGGTGTCTCCGGTCCCGGCCAGCGACCTCGCGCCACAGGTCGGCCAGCCCGCGTCCCTCGAAGCGAGGACTGGAGCGGCCCACCGGCGCCACGGGGTCCTCCGGCCGCAGCGTCATGGCCCAGAGCGGCGCCAGGCCGGCGGGGTCGGCGGCGTAGCGGTGGTCCGCCAGCACCAGCCCGGCGCCCGGGAGCCTCCCGACCCAGCCGTCGGTGAACCAGAACCAGACGCGGGCGGCCCGAGCCACGGCGGCGGGAGCGGCCGCCGGCAACGAGGTGAGCTCCTCGGCGCGGACCGCCAGCGTGCTGGCCCCGGGGCGCACCGTCACGGTGCTCCCGGCGAGCGGCAGGCGCAGGGCATCGGCGTGGAGCCGGCCGTCGGGCGTCTGGTAGAGGCTTCGCCAGAGCACCACGTTGGCGAGGGAGGGATCGACGAGGGAACGCACCACCTCGTGGCCGCGGGCGGCGGCCAGGGCCCCCTGGGCGTCGGCGGCGCGGGCGTGCTGCAGGGCGCCCACCCCGAGCCAGGCCAGCGCCACGGCCAGCGCGGCCGCGGCCGGCCAGGCGCTCCGCAACCAGGCGGCCAGCACCACCCCGAGGAGCAGGGGCAGGGTGATCACCGGGTCGACGATGGAGACCACGTTCCAGGCGATGCGCTGGTCGGAGAAGGGCCAGAGGAGCTGCGTGCCGTAGCTGGTGCAGGCGTCGAGGGGGGCGTGGGTCGCCCAGCCTGCCAGCGCGGCGGCGTAGACCGCCCCGCCCTGGCCCGCCACTCGCGGCGCAGCAGGAACGGCGCCGCGACGAGCGCTGCACCCACGGGCGTGAAGACGAGCGCGTGGGTGAAGGCGCGGTGCTGCTCGATGGCGAGGAGCGGGTCTGCGGCGCTGCGGATGAGCACGTCGGCGTCCGGCAACCACCCGGCCAGCCCGCCCACCAGCGCCGCCGTGCGGCCTGAGCGCCCGCCCGCCCACGACCTGGCCCGCGGCGGCTCCGATGACGAACTGGGTGACGGTGTCCATGGGATGGCCCGAGGTGAGACATGCGGTCGGCGCGGCGGCCGCGCAACCGGTGCATCCGCCTTGGCTCCGGAGGGGGCCCTTCGTGCAGCGCAGTCCGTGGCAGGGGTCCAGCTCCCCGGCGAGCAGCGTCGTCGCCCTGTCCACCAGGCCGGATCGAGCCCCCCTGCCCTGCCGAACGGCAGGACCAGTCCAGTCGACTGGACTCCCCCTGCGGGGCAGGTTCCGGAGGCCCGGCCCCACCCGATCCACGGGCCCCCTCCGGCCCAGAGCCCTGCCTCGGCGCGCCGACCGGCAACGGAACGACGACCATCACCTGTCGCGACGGCGCCAGGGACCTGGTGTGTACGGCGGCAGATTGCGGCGGTGTCACGAGCGTGGTCATCGAAGGCACGGACCTGGCCCTGGTGAGCTCGGAGGCGCGCCGCGTCCGCCTCCGGCCCGCCCTGACCCGCCGCTTCAGGTATCCTCGCGTGGTCACCTCCCACCCGTCGTCACCTCCGCCCCACCCGCCTCACCCCTGGAGCCCGCTCTGCCACACGTCGTCATCGAGGAGGCGCTCGACCTCGGGATCGCCAGCCAGGGCGTGGCGCTCTCGGCCACCCGCGCCGGCGCCGAGATCCTCAAGGTCGTCGACCTCTACCTGAACCGCTCGGGGCGCACCGCGCTGGTCGACTGCGTGGCCGTGGAGGAGGGGCGCTCGCGGTCCTTCTTCGTGCAGCTCTCGCAGAAGGACCGCCAGATCACGGTCCGGCTGCTGCCGGCCACGGACCCGGAGAAGACCACGGGCGTGAAGCGGCTCATGGCGCACATCGCCAGGCAGCTCCTGGCGGCCAGCGGTGGGGGCCGCTTCGGCAAGACCAACCTGCAGGACTTCCTGGCCTGAGCGGCCGGGAGGAGCTCCCCTCCCGTCGCCGGCTCAGCCGCTGGGCGGCCCGGCTACCCCCCCCCGAGGCGCGCTCCAGCGCCGCCAGGTCGAGCTTCTCCATCGTCAGCAGCGCCGCGAAGGCCGATCCCGCGCCGCGGCATCGCCCCCGTCAGCCACGCCAGGAGGCGGATCGGCACCACCTGCCAGGAGACGCCGAAGCGGTCGCTTCAGCCAGCCGCAGGGGGCCAGGGAGCCGCCGGTGGCCAGGGCGTCCCAGACCCGATCCAGCGTCGCCTGGTCCTCGCACATCACCTGCAGCGAGACCGCCTCGTTGAAGGTGAGCCCGTGGGCCAGGTGGCTGTCCATAGCGACCAGATCCTGCCCCGCCAGCACGAAGCGACCGTGCTTCACCGTGCCCTCCGGACCCTCCCCCGGCGCGTAGCGCTCCAGGTCGCCGAGGCGGCTGTCCGGGAAGATCCCCGCCCAGGCGCGCATGGCCTCCTCGGCCCGGCCGTGCTGCGGCCCCGCGAACATGAAGCACGGGGCGATGGCCGCGCCGCCGGGCGGGCGGCGCCCGGCGATCCTGCCAGGAGACGCCGAAGCGATCCTGCACCCAGCCATAGCGGGCGCTCCAGGGGTAGGCGTCGAGCGGCGTGAGCACCTGGCCGCCGTCGGCGAGCGGCGCGAAGAGCCGGTCGGCCTCCGCCGGCGTATCGGCGTGGACGAAGAAGGAGATGCTCGGGTTGGGCCGGAAGGCGGGCCGCCGTCGAGCAGCGTGAAGCGCCGCCCGCCAGCTCGAGCTCCACCGTGAGCAGGCTGCCGCGCGGCCGGCCGCCTGGGGTGTCGAGGACTCCGGGTAGCGGGTGGTCCCGGTGATCCGTCCCCTCGGGAAGGTCGGAGGTAGAGGTCCGGCGGCCTGCTCGGCCTGGCCGTCGAACCAGAGGCACGGCACGATCTGGTGGTTGGGCATGAGGAGGCCCGTAGCGCCCGGCGACGGCCGGCGCAAGGCGGACCACGGGGTCCCGCCGCCCCGGCCTCCGCCTCGGCCCTGCTACACTGCGCGGCCTCGGAGGTAGGCGATGAGGCGGGCCCTGGGAGATCTGCCGGACAGGACGGCGCTGGTGTTCGGGCTGGGGCCCTGGGCGGCCCGGCGGCGCACGCCCGCTGGCCGCGGCCGGGGTCGGGCGCCTCCTCCTCGCCGACCAGGCCCCGGTGGAGTCCACCGACCTGGTGGTAGCGCCGCTCCTCGCCGAGGCTCGGTGGGCCAGCCGCGCGCCGCCGCCGCCGCGCTGGCCCTGGCCGAAAGGCTCTTCCCGGCGCTCGAGGTCACGGTCGTGGAGCAGCCGCTCGGCACCGACGCCGCCCCAATGGCCCTGCACGGCGCGGACCTGGTGGTGGAGGCCTCCGGGCGGTTCCCCTCATGTTCGCGGTGAACGACGCCGGGGTGGCCCTCGGGGTGCCGGTGGTGCACGGCGCCGTCGCGGCCTTCACGCTCCAGCTCCTGACCACCCTGCCCGGCGTCACCGGCTGCCTGCGCTGCCTCTTCGAGGGTCCTCCGCCGCCGGCCGGGCGGCGTCCTCGACGCCGACCCGCTCGGCCCCCTGGCCGGGCTGGCCGGCGCGCTCATGGGGATCGAGGCGGCGCGCGTCCTCGGCGGCCTCCCGGGCGCCTACGCCGGCCAGCTCCTCGCCTACGAGGCCCGCACCGGCTGGTCGCGGACGGTGCCGGTGGCGCCACGGCCTGGCTGCGGCGCGTGCGGGCGCGTCACGGCGGCCGGGGGATCCAGCGGCGAGGCCACGCCGTGAGCTCCGCCCACGACCCGGCGGCCCGCTTCGCCCGCCAGCAGGCCCTGCCTGGCTACGGCGAGGCCGGCCTGCCGCGGCTGGCCCGCGCCCGGGTCCACGTGGTGGGCCGGCCCGCTGGCCAGGCCCGCCTGCTCTCCCTGGCGCGCGCCGGGATCGGCACGCTCTGCGTGGACGACGGCGGCGACGCGGACCCCTGGGACGCGGGCGGCTGGCTCTACGCCCCCGTCGATCAGGGCCGCTCCCGCGTGCTCTCGCCGCCCTGGAGCTGGTGCGCGCCTCCTGCGCGGCGGTGGTGGTCCGGCCGTTCGCCACCGACACCGGGCCGACGGCCACCGCGGTCTGCTCCGGGCAACGAGGCGGTGGCTCGCACCGCGGCCAAGCGGGCCGGCTAGCCGGCCTGCCCCACGTGGTCGCGGTCGGTGATGCCGCGGGCGGAGAGGTGGTGACCATCCCGGTCGGCGCGCCGTGCTTCGCCTGCGCCGCGCCCCCCGGCGCGCGCCCAGCCGACCGGCGGCGCGGCCTCGGCGCTGGCCTCGCTGGCCGCGCTCGAGCTGCTGCTGCTGCTCCCGATCGGCACAGGGGACGGGCCCAGACGCTCAGGCGGCGGGTGCTGCTGCAGGGCGCGGCGGCCGCGCGTCGAGACCACGGCGCGCCGCCCGGGTGCCAGTGCCAGCGCGGCGGGCGCTCGCCGGGCCGGTCCAACGGCGGCGGGCCTCGTCACTCCAGGTAGGTGAAGGGCTGGCCGGCCAGCGCCAGCTCCCGTCGGCGTTGGTGAGGGCGATGGTCACCTGGCCGGGCTTGCCCGCAGGGACCTCCACGGTCACCGCCTCACCGCTGGCGGCCACGATGCCAGGCCGCCCTGGAGCCGAACATCACCTCCGACACCCGCAGGTGCTGCCCGCGGATGACCACCTGCACCCCGCCGGCGGCGGTGCACGGTGCGGCGTCACCACCTCGATAGGTGGGCTCAGGGAGGGTCCCGGCGTCCGGCGGCGGCGTCAGGGGGCGGGCGCCTTCACCACCGTCTGCTGCGGGGCTCGCGCCGCCGGACGTGAACTCGAGGTCGCTGACGAGGCGGCTCATCTCGCCCTGCAGCCGCTCGGCAGCCTCCGCTCCGCCTCGGTCGAGGCTCGCCGTCGTGCGCCGCAATCCTCCGAAAATGCCCCACCGGCCGCGGCTCCGCCTGGAGCGCCCGCCGCCCCAGCCTGCGCCGCGCCCCGCGGCCGTCGGGCCAGGCCGCCTTCTCGACCAGGGCTCCCGGCCTCAGCGTTCGCCGCGCCGGCCGCCTGCGCCGCGCCAGCCTCCCCTGCCTGCGGCCGTGGAGCGCGGCCCGAACCAAAGCGCGCGTCGCTGGGGCGCCGCCGCCTGCCAGATCCGAGGGCCGCGGCGAGCACCACGCCGGCCCCGTCACGCCCGTCCTCGACCACCACGGCTGCACCGACATGCACACCTCCGCCGCTGATTCTAGTGCCGTACGCCTCATGGCCCCTCCATCAGCTCGGCCCGTCCGGTGATCGCGGGACGTGGCTCCGATCAGCGACCGAGGCCGGGCACCCGGCACCCGCCAAGGCGCTGGAATCGCTGGAACCATGCGTTGACGGAGGTCCGTCGCTTCGAGGCCAAAGCAAGTGACACGGCGTCGTGGGGCGGCTCCAGGCACTTTGCCGCAACCCCGGGTGGCCAGATTCCGCCCGTGCACCGAAGCCTGCCCTGCACTCACCCCGGAACAGCGACACCGGGGACACCAGCAACCCGACCGGGGTCGGGGAGCCGTGAGATGAGTGATCCGTCCAGAAGGCCGAAGGCCAGGCGACCAACGGCATGACCCGCCGCGACCTCCTCAAGATCCGGCGCCGCCTCGGGCGCCGCCACCGTGGTGAGCGCCGCGCTCGGGACCGTCCCCACGCCAGCCGCGGCGCAGGGCGTCCCGGTCTGCAGCAGCCTGAACGCCATCGAGGCCTACCCGGTCAGCCCGCTCATCCTCCGGCCCTTCACCGACCCGCTGCCCATCCGCAGGCGGTCGCGCCGGAGACCGCGGCCACGGTGGCCGGCTTAGCCCAGCCAGCCCGGCCCGGGCGTCGGGCAGCAGGACGTGGACGGCGGCACCACCAGTTCTATCCGGGACAGGTGGGCACCTTCTGCGAACATGCCGCAGCCGGTCGTCTACCGGCTCAAGCTCGAGGTGGGGAGCACTCCCTGGCTCCTCGCCGGTGCGGACCCCTGGTCCCCCTACGTCGGCGTCGACAGCAACACCGTGCCGGCCGGCACCGTGGTGCCCCAGCTGCCCAAGACCACCATCTACGGCTTCAACGGCCCGGTTCCCCGGCCCGATGATCCAACGCCGAGTACGGCAAGCCGAACCCTGGTCCGCTTCGAGAACCACCTCGACGAGAACCCGCTCAACCTCGACCGCGGCGACTCCGGCGATCGGGCTGGGCTTCCTCACCCCACCTGCACAACAGCCACACCGCCCCCGAGTCCGACGGCAACCCGCACCACAAGCCGGAGGCCTACCAGCCGGGCGACTGGGTGGACAACCTCTACCTGAACTACCCGGCCGGCGGCGACGAGAACGGAAGCGATCCTTCCTCTGGTTCCACGACCACCGCGAGGAGCACACCAGCGCCAACGTCTACAAGGCATGGCCGGCCTCTACCCCATCTGCGACCCGATCCTGGACCCGGGCGACGAGACCAGGGGCCTCCGGCTGCCGGCGTGCCCCGCAACAACCCGGACGGCACCTTCAACGTGGACTACGACATCCCCTCGCCATCCACGACGGCCCTCGACGACGGCGACGTGCCCCTGGGACTTCCACAACGGCTGCGGCGAGTCCACACCCCGAGTGGTGGGGCAAGTCCTTCTTCCGCCACTTCCCCAACCACGGCTTCGTGGAGGCGACGTCTTCTGCGTCCAACGGCGTCGCCTTCCGGTGCTGACGGTGAAGCGCAGGAAGTACCGCTTCCGCTTCCCTCACCGCCGCCATCGCGCGCCAGTTCGAGCTGTCGTTCATGCGGTCGACCCGCGGGCCGATCCAGGCCGTGGACCTCAGCTTCACGGGCGGCAAGCTACAGGGCCAGTACCGGCTGCCCGACGCCCGCCTGGCGCTGCGCCAGACCAGATCGCCACCGGCGGCGGGCTGCTGCCCTCGGCCATCGTGCGCGACGCCATCGAGAACTGGCCGGCGCTGCGCCACGAGGTGGTCATCGACTTCACCAAGTGGATCGACGGCCGGGCCACCAGGAAGGGCAGGGTGGTCTGGCTGGTCAACACCATGAAGATGCTGGACGGGCGCAAGGCCAACAGCAGCACCCGGCTCGGCAACGACCCCGCTACAAGACCCCCGGTGATGAAGATCATCATCGGCGACGACGACCACCCGGACGCCAGCATCATGCCCAGGGGTCGGTCGGCCGCTGCGGCCATGCCGTCGAGGCCCGCCGACCTGGCCTCCCCTACCGCGCCGCACCTTCGACCTGGAGCGCGGCGGCACCGGCAACGGATCCGGTGGCTCATCAGCAGCCCACCCCTTCGGGCCGACCGTTCCGCTGGCGGTGGTGAAGCGTAGCCAGCCGAGTCTGGACCGTCAAGACCGCCGCCGGCAGCTGGAGCCACCCGATGCACTTCCACCGGGGAGCCCCACCGGGTCCTCACCCGCGACGGCCAGCCAGCCGTGAGTGGCAGGCCACGCCGACGACCTCGCCCGCGACGACATCATCGCGCTCGACGCCGGAGGAGGTCAGCATGTACCACACCTTCCGCACCTTCACCGGCAAGTACGGCGGCCCTGCCACAGCCTGGCCGGGGACCACTCCATGATGTTCGGCTGGATCATCAGGCCGTAGACGGCCCGCCCCGGCGCGCCTCGGCCCTCTCGAAGGGCCGGGGCGACGCCCGGCACAGCTACCGGCCGTCCTCCGCCCTCACCCTCCGCCCAAAGGTGCGAACGCGATGCGCACCGTTTCCCTCATGGTCCTCTGCCTGGCCATCGGCCTGGGCAGATTCCTGGCCAGTCGCTCGGCCTCGGCCCCGTCTGGCGCCCCGGCTTCCGCGGCGCGCGCCATCCGCCACTACGCCTGCCCCCATCACCCCGACCATGAAGTCGGACGCGCCGGGCACCGCGCCCTGCTGCGGCATGGCGCTCGACCCGTCTTCCAGGACGGGCGCGCCGCCGCCGGCGTGGCCCCGCTCCGCCCGGCGCCGTGGCCATCGAGGCCGGCCTGCGCCAACTCCAGGGGGTGAAGGTCGGCCCGGTCGGAAAGGCGCCTCGAAGGCCACACCGTTCGCCTCTTCGGCCGGGTGGCCTGACGAGACCCGCCTCTACAGCCTCAGCGCGGCCAGGAGGGCTCCATCAGGAAGCCGCCAGCGTCACCACCGGGTCCTTCGTGAAGAAGGACCAGCGGCTCCAGCACGCCTTCTTCTCCGCCGAGATGCGCTCCGCCCTGCAGTCCCTTCATCCACGGCGCTCGACGTCATCGACCTCGATCCGCAGGCCCGCGCCGACACCGGGCAGATCGTGGCCGCCGGCTCCACGCCCAACCAGGAACGCGCAGTTCGTCGTCGAGCAGGCTCCGCGCCATGGGCATATCGCTGCATCAGATGCACGGTGCAGCGGAACCCGCCTGGTGCCGCTGGACATCGACATCCGCTCGCCGGCCGACGGCCTGATCCTGGCGGAGCGTCACCCCTGGCCAGAAGTTCGACAAAGGGCGCGAGTGGTTCCGCATCGCCAACCTCGACCGGGTCTCGGATCCTGGCCGACCTGCTGCAGGGCGACGCCCCCTGGCCCGCCCGGGCGCCAGGGCCACCGTCACCATCCCCGGCCGCCCAGGGACGCTCACCGCCGTGGGTGGGCCGGGTCCCGCCCCAGTTCGACCGGCCTACGCCGGACCTTGACGGTCGGCTCCGGGACTCGGGACCCGGCGCCCTGCTCCCGGACCGACATGTACGTGGACGTCGAGCTCAGCGTGGAGCGCCCGGCCGCGCTGACCGTGCCGGTGGACGCCATCGTCGACTCCGGGCTGCGCCGCACCGTCTTCGTGGAGCGAGGCGACGGGATCTACGCGCCCCAGGCCATCAGACCGGCTGGCGCGCCGGCGATCGCGTGGAGGTGGTAGCTGGCCTGGGCGGGCGACCGCATCGTCTGGCGGGCGCCTTCCTGGTCGACTCCGGAGGCCAGCTCAGGTCCGCCGCCGTCCCGACCGGCGCCCCGGGCACCAGGGCCGACGCGCCGGGGCCGGGGCCCACACCGCGACCGGGGCCGACGCCGGGGCTGGCCCGGCCGGCGCCTCCGCCAAGGACCCGGTCTGCGGCATGAGCGTGGACGAGGCCAGGGCCCAGGCCGCCGGCAAGACCGCCGACCACCGGGGCCGCCGCCGCCTTCTGCTCCGACGCCTGCCGCATCCGCTTCAGGCCGCCCCGCGACCTTCACGGCCGCCGGGGTGCCCGGCGGCGCGCACCACGACGGCCCGACCACGGCACCCTGCAGGCCACCGCCGGGGCCGGGGCCAAGCCATGATCAACCAGCTCATCGAGTTCTCGGTCCACAAGCCGCTTCTGGTCTTCGCCCTGGCGGTGGCCGGCTGCCTGGCCGGCTGGTGGTCGATGCGCCACGTGGCGCTCGGCGCCATCCCGGACCTCTCAAACACCCAGGTCATCATCTGCTCGAAGTGGGACCGCAGCCCGGACCTGGTGGAGGAGCAGGTCACCTACCCCATCTCGTCGCCGCCATGCTGGGGGCGTAGGGTCAGGCGGTGCGCGGCTGCTCCGACTTCGGCTGCACCTAAATACCACGTCATCTTCGAGGACGGCACCGACATCTACTGGGCCCGCTCGCGCACCGCAGGCTGCTCACCGTCGGTGGTCTCCGTCGCTGCCGCAGGGGTGAAGACCGAGCTGGAAGGCCGGACGCCGCCGCCCTGGAGCTGGGTCTTCCAGTACGTGCTGCGGAGGACACCAGCGAGAACCACGACCTGGCCAGCTTCCCGCTCCGCCAGGACTGAGTACCTGCGCTACCACCTGCGCTCGGTGCCCGGCGTAGCCGAGTGGCCTCGCTGGGCGGCTTCGTGCAGCAGTACCGAGTCAACCTCGACCCGAACCGGCTGCGCGCCCCCGGCATCCCCATCGGGCGGGTCGTCAGGGCGGTCAAAGGGCGGCAACGGCGACGCCGGCGGCCGCCTCATC
>JADKCZ010000018.1:0-17500 GCA_016718565.1 Anaeromyxobacter sp.
AGCGAATCTGAAAGCCGCGTCGGCCCGCCGTTTACGGCGATCTTCGTCCCCGTGATGCCTTGATCCGGTGCTGCGGAGGAAGCCGCCAGCGAACCCGATCATGAACGTCTTCCCGCCGACGGCCCACCCCCGATGACCTCTCGGGCGTGACGTACTTCGTGTCCTGCGCGACTCTGGCAGACGGCCACGGTCGCACCGTCGAACGAGTGCCACAGGGCGTTGGAGCCGTTCGACCCAACGACCGCCGCCGTGGCCGTCGGTATCGAAGTTGTTCGCGATGAACGCGCCACCACGCGTTGCCTTCCCGCCGCGTCCGCCCCCCGTCGGCGCTGCGCAGCGTCGCGCCAGAAAAAGTCGTTAGCCGGGATGGTATCGGTGCCGTACCGCATCGAATAGCAACCGATGGTGTCGACTCGACCACCCAGGTGAAAGCCTCCGTCCGCCGTGGTCAGGGAGGAACCCACCACCGCTGGCCACTCCATGGAGCGCGTCACCCAAAGGCGACCCTAAGTGACGAGACCCGCTCGGCAGTGCGACCGGGGACCACGACAGGCCGGCGTCCGTCAAGCAAATGGTAGGATTACCGGTTGCGACCGCCACGGTCTCGCCAGCAAACGCGACCTCGAACAGCACTGCCCCGGCCGTCGTGGGATCCCCACCGGCGCCCACGTGAGCCAGCGCCGTCGAGGTTGCGAACGTGAATCACCGCAGGCCCTGCTCGAAGGGGGAAGACCCCCGACGGCGTCGAGAACGGCGTCGACGAAGTAGGCGTGGAAGTTCGAGCGCGCGGTATAAACGTCCACGACCTCGCCGGGACCGGTGGCCATCCGCCAGGACGCTCCAGCGTAAACCTGCGCTGGCGTACTGGCGATCAGCTCCGCCCGGTGGGCGTGTCCTGGCTCAGTCGATAGATGCGGACCTCGCTGAGGTTGTAGCCCACACCAGGAAACGCCCGTTCGCGGGGTCGAGCGCGACCGTGAAGTTCAACGTGTCCCCGGCCTTACGAAGCTGGCCCGATCGGCCTTGACGGCCCGGGACTGCGGCGAGCGCGCCAGCGGCACCTCGATCTTGGCCGTCAGGTCCACCGCCTTGCCGCTCAGGAAGAAGTGCTCGATGGCGCTCTCGATGGTCGCCCCGGGCTGACCGCGGCTTGAACCTCAGCTCGTACTCGCTGTTGCCAGATGCCGTCGATGGCCACCTCGTACAGCGAGCCCGTCTTGAGCTCGAACTCGGGGCCGGCCTCCAGCTAGATGAGTTCCAGCTGGCCAGGGCGGTGGTCCCCGTTGCCGAAGCTGGTCCAGCCCGGACCCCAGGCCGAAGAACAGCGCCGCCTTGGCGCGGATGCCCGCGTCGGTGGGGAGGAAACGGTGCGGGTGAGGTCGTGGGTCACGTCGCACGTCTTAAAGCCCTCGATCGCGTCGCTGCCTTCAGGCATGCGCCAGCCGAGCAGCCGGCATGGCCGTCGGCGTACCCTCCACGCCGGTGAACGCGGCCCACGCTCACCGCGCCGGCGCCAGCTGCGAGGTGAACCGCAGCGGGGGGCTGGGGCCACCACGATGGAGACAGGCCGGCCACGGGCAGCGTCAGCCGGCCGAAGTCGAGGTCGCAGGTGATGGCCCAGCGACCGCGGCGCCGAGCCGGAAGACCGCCTTGGCCTTGGCCTGCACCGTCCCCTCGGCCATGACCTCGCTCGCCACGCGCCGGCCGTCCACGATCTTGTCGACGATGGAGAATCCGACCTGCGGGGGTGTCAGCGTCGCCTCGAACTCGCCCGTCAACGGCGCCAGGTCGGCCTCGCTCCTGCAGGCGAAGGCGCCCAGCGGCTTGACGCTGTTCACGATCCCGCGAACGGCGCCAACCCGCTGGGTCGAGCCCGGCGCCTGGCGCTGCCACTGGACCTGCTGCGGGCTGAACCGAAGGTCGATCGAGAGATCCTGCACCAGCGCGGTGGTCGGCAGAAGCTCAGGTCGACCTCGGTGTCTCCGCCGGCAGGCCTGACGCCCAGCACGCGGCCGGCCAGCGCCGTCGAGCCCGTGCCGACCAGCAGCGCACCCGTGGGAGATGGGCGGCGCGCCCTCAGGGCAGAAGCGGATCTGGTCCGAGGCGGGCGTGCTCGAGACAGTCGAACGGGGCCGTGGCGATCTGGTCGTCCGGGATGGGCGTCACGCCGTCCTTCAGGCGAACCACCAGGGCCGTGACGGGCGGCGCTCGATCTCGCCGACGCGCGCACCGCGATCAACGCCGAGCCGGTCGCCCCAGGGCGCTCACGACGCCACTGCCGAGACCGCCACCTCGGCGGCGCGAGATGAGGCGAAGACCGGGGGCGAGGCCAGGATCTCCACCCCGCGGGCGTCGAAGCGCACCTTCAGGGCCATCGTCTCGCTCGCGCTCCTCAGCACCACCGCCGCAGGGGTGACCTCGAGCCGCGCCACTGGCCCCGGTCCAGAGGCGGGGTTCCCCGTTGCCGCAACCGGTCAGCCAAGCCGCGAAGACCAGGACCCACGGCGCACGAAGGTAGCCCATCGGCATCTCCAGTCTCCCGGCTGGAGCCAGAGGCCCCGGCGCTCTCGCGAGCCCGTGGCTTCTCACCCTTCCGTCGGCCTCGAAAGGTCCACTCCGCGAATAGTGGGTGGACCACTTCGGGAGCCGGGGCGAGGGGCCGGACCAGCGGAGCCCGGGCCTGACCCACGCGGTGAGGTCCGTTCTCCGCCCGTGCAGGGAAGTCGAAGGGTCGCGGGGGCAGCGCACGGCCCCCTCGCGCTGGTGCCCGGCACGGCCTCCGCGCGCCGGCGATGCCGCGCCCGGTCAGCCCCCGCGAACGGCGCTCGGGCCGCCGAGCAGGCGCGCCGGCAGGCGCAGCACGGCCTGGAGGAGCCCGAGCACGCCGTCCACGGCCAGCCCAAGGAGGCGGAAGGGGAGCAGCAGGAGCCACACCACCGGGTGGAGCACGAGCGCGAACAGCGCGAGCGGCCAGCAGACCACCAGCAGGAGCAGCCAGAGCAGGAACGTCGCCATGCCTCTGCCTCCGGCGCGAGCAGCCACCCGGGACAGGCGTGCGTGCGGCTTTCCGCCACCCGCCGCTCCCCGACTCCAAGGGCCAGTGGAACCGCGGTGACTGGAGCGCCCGCCTAGAGCGCGCCGGGCCGGTGCGCGACCGCGGGGATGGGGAGGTGTCTCCGGTCCCGGCCAGCGACCTCGCGCCACAGGTCGGCCAGCCCGCGTCCTCGAAGCGAGGACTGGAGCGGCCCACCGGCGCCACGGGATCCTCCGGCCGCAGCGTCATGGCCCAGAGCGGCGCCAGGCCGGCGGGGTCGGCGGCGTAGCGGTGGTCCGCCAGCACCAGCCCGGCGCCCGGGAGCCTCCCGACCCAGCCGTCGGTGAACCAGAACCAGACGCGGGCGGCCCGCGCCACGGCGGCGGGAGCGGCCGCCGGCAACGAGGTGAGCTCCTCGGCGCGGACCGCCAGCGTGCTGGCCCCGGGGCGCACCGTCACGGTGCCCCCGGCGAGCGGCAGGCGCAGGGCATCGGCGTGGAGCCGGCCGTCGGGCGTCTGGTAGAGGCTTCGCCAGAGCACCACGTTGGCGAGGGAGGGATCGACGAGGGAACGCACCACCTCGTGGCCGCGGGCGGCGGCCAGGCCCCCTGGGCGTCGGCGGCGCGGGCGTGCTGCAGGGCGCCCACCCCGAGCCAGGCCAGCGCCACGGCCAGCGCGGCCGCGGCCGGCCAGGCGCTCCGCAACCAGGCGGCCAGCACCACCCCGAGGAGCAGGGGCAGGGTGATCACCGGGTCGACGATGGAGACCACGTTCCAGGCGATGCGCTGGTCGGAGAAGGGCCAGAGGAGCTGCGTGCCGTAGCTGGTGCAGGCGTCGAGGGGGGCGTGGGTCGCCCAGCCTGCCAGCGCGGCGGCGTAGACCGCCCCCGCCCTGGCCCGCCACTCGCGGCGCAGCAGGAACGGCGCCGCGACGAGCGCTGCACCCACGGGCGTGAAGACGAGCGCGTGGGTGAAGGCGCGGTGCTGCTCGATGGCGAGGAGCGGGTCTGCGGCGCTGCGGATGAGCACGTCGGCGTCCGGCAACCACCCGGCCAGCCCGCCCACCAGCGCCGCCGTGCGGCCGAGCGCCCGCCCGCCCACGACCTGGCCCGCGGCGGCTCCGATGACGAACTGGGTGACGGTGTCCATGGGATGGCCCGAGGTGAGACATGCGGTCGGCGCGGCGGCCGCGCAACCGGTGCATCCGCCTTGGCTCCGGAGGGGGCCCTTCGTGCAGCGCAGTCCGTGGCAGGGGTCCAGCTCCCCGGCGAGCAGCGTCGTCGCCCTGTCCACCAGGCCGGATCGAGCCCCCCTGCCCTGCCGAACGGCAGGACCAGTCCAGTCGACTGGACTCCCCCTGCGGGGCAGGTTCCGGAGGCCCGGCCCCACCCGATCCACGGGCCCCCTCCGGCCCAGAGCCCTGCCTCGGCGCGCCGACCGGCAACGGAACGACGACCATCACCTGTCGCGACGGCGCCAGGGACCTGGTGTGTACGGCGGCAGATTGCGGCGGTGTCACGAGCGTGGTCATCGAAGGCACGGACCTGGCCCTGGTGAGCTCGGAGGCGCGCCGCGTCCGCCTCCGGCCCGCCCTGACCCGCCGCTTCAGGTATCCTCGCGTGGTCACCTCCCACCCGTCGTCACCTCCGCCCCACCCGCCTCACCCCCTGGAGCCCGCTCTGCCACACGTCGTCATCGAGGAGGCGCTCGACCTCGGGATCGCCAGCCAGGGCGTGGCGCTCTCGGCCACCCGCGCCGGCGCCGAGATCCTCAAGGTCGTCGACCTCTACCTGAACCGGTCGGGGCGCACCGCGCTGGTCGACTGCGTGGCCGTGGAGGAGGGGCGCTCGCAGTCCTTCTTCGTGCAGCTCTCGCAGAAGGACCGCCAGATCACGGTCCGGCTGCTGCCGGCCACGGACCCGGAGAAGACCACGGGCGTGAAGCGGCTCATGGCGCACATCGCCAGGCAGCTCCTGGCGGCCAGCGGTGGGGGCCGCTTCGGCAAGACCAACCTGCAGGACTTCCTGGCCTGAGCGGCCGGGAGGAGCTCCCCTCCCGTCGCCGGCTCAGCCGCTGGGCGGCCCGGCTACCCTCCCCCGGAGGCGCGCTCCAGCGCCGCCAGGTCGAGCTTCTCCATCGTCAGCAGCGCCGCGAAGACCCGATCCCGCGCCGCGGCGTCGCCCCCCGTCAGCCACGCCAGGAGGCGGATCGGCACCACCTGCCAGGAGACGCCGAAGCGGTCCTTCAGCCAGCCGCAGGGGCCGTGGGAGCCGCCGGTGGCCAGGGCGTCCCAGACCCGATCCAGCGTCGCCTGGTCCTCGCACATCACCTGCAGCGAGACCGCCTCGTTGAAGGTGAGCCCGTGGGCCAGGTGGCTGTCCATGGCGACCAGATCCTGCCCCGCCAGCACGAAGCGACCGTGCTTCACCGTGCCCTCCGGACCCTCCCCCGGCGCGTAGCGCTCCAGGTCGCCGAGGCGGCTGTCCGGGAAGATCCCCGCCCAGGCGCGCATGGCCTCCTCGGCCCGGCCGTGCTGCGGCCCCGCGAACATGAAGCACGGGGCGATGGCCGCGCCGCCGGGCGGGCGGCGCCCGGCGATCACCTGCCAGGAGACGCCGAAGCGATCCTGCACCCAGCCATAGCGGGCGCTCCAGGGGTAGGCGTCGAGCGGCATGAGCACCTGGCCGCCGTCGGCGAGCGGCGCGAAGAGCCGGTCGGCCTCCGCCGGCGTATCGGCGTGGACGAAGAAGGAGATGCTCGGGTTGGGCCGGAAGAGCGGGCCGCCGTCGAGCAGCGTGAAGCGCCGCCCCGCCAGCTCGAGCTCCACCGTGAGCAGGCTGCCGCGCGGCCGGCCGCCTGGGGTGTCGAGGGACTCCGGGTAGCGGGTGGTCCCGGTGATCCGTCCCCTCGGGAAGGTCCGGAGGTAGAGGTCGGCGGCCTGCTCGGCCTGGCCGTCGAACCAGAGGCACGGCACGATCTGGTGGTTGGGCATGAGGAGGCCCGTAGCGCCCGGCGACGGCCGGCGCAAGGCGGACCACGGGGTCCCGCCGCCCCGGCCTCAGCCTCGGCCCTGCTACACTGCGCGGCCTCGGAGGTAGGCGATGAGGCGGGCCCTGGGAGATCTGCCGGACAGGACGGCGCTGGTGTTCGGGCTGGGGGCCCTGGGCGGCCCGGCGGCGCACGCGCTGGCCGCGGCCGGGGTCGGGCGCCTCCTCCTCGCCGACCAGGCCCCGGTGGAGTCCACCGACCTGGTGGTGGCGCCGCTCCTCGCCGAGGGCTCGGTGGGCCAGCCGCGCGCCGCCGCCGCCGCGCTGGCCCTGGCCAGGCTCTTCCCGGCGCTCGAGGTCACGGTCGTGGAGCAGCCGCTCGTCACCGACGCCGCCCCAATGGCCCTGCACGGCGCGGACCTGGTGGTGGAGGCCTCCGGGCGGTTCCCCCTCATGTTCGCGGTGAACGACGCCGGGGTGGCCCTCGGGGTGCCGGTGGTGCACGGCGCCGTCGCGGCCTTCACGCTCCAGCTCCTGACCACCCTGCCCGGCGTCACCGGCTGCCTGCGCTGCCTCTTCGAGGGTCCTCCGCCGCCGGCCGAGGCGGGCGTCCTCGACGCCGACCCGCTCGGCCCCCTGGCCGGGCTGGCCGGCTCGCTCATGGGGATCGAGGCGGCGCGCGTCCTCGGCGGCCTCCCGGGCGCCTACGCCGGCCAGCTCCTCGCCTACGAGGCCCGCACCGGCTGGTCGCGGACGGTGCCGGTGGCGCCGCGGCCTGGCTGCGCCGCCTGCGGGCACGTCATCGCGGCGCGGGCATCGACCGGGGAGGCCGCCCCGTGAGCCCCGCCCACGACCCGGCGGCCCGCTTCGCCCGCCAGCAGGCCCTGCCTGGCTACGGCGAGGCCGGCCTGCCGCGGCTGGCCCGCGCCCGGGTCCACGTGGTGGGAGCCGGCCCGCTGGCCGGGCCCACCCTGCTCTCCCTGGCGCGCGCCGGGATCGGCACGCTCTACGTGGACGACGGCGGCGACGTGGATCCCTGGGACGCGGGCGGCTGGCTCTACGCCCCCGTCGATCAGGGCCGCTCCCGCATGCTCGCCGCCCTCGAGGTGGTGCGCGCCTCCTGCGCGGCGGTGGTGGTCCGGCCGTTCGCCACCGACACCAGGCCGACGGCCACCGCGGTCTGCTCGGGCAACGAGGCGGTGGCTCGCACCGCGGCCGAGCGGGCCCGGCTGGCCGGCCTGCCCCATGTGGTCGCGGTCGGCGACGCCGCGGGCGGAGAGGTGGTGACCATCCCGGTCGGCGCGCCCTGCTTCGCCTGCGCCGCGCGCCCCGGGGCGCGCGCCCAGCCGGCCGGCGGCGCGGCCTCGGCGCTGGCCTCGCTGGCCGCGCTCGAGCTGCTGCTGCTGCTGATCGGCACGGGGACGGGCCAGACGCTCGGGCGGCGGGTGCTGCTGCAGGGCGGGCGGCCGCGCGTCGAGACCACGGCGCGCCGCCCCGGGTGCCAGTGCCAGCGCGGCTGAGCGCTCGCCGGGCCGGTCCAACGGCGGCGGGCCTCGTCACTCCAGGTAGGTGAAGGGCTGGCCGGCCAGCGCCCAGCTCCCGTCGGCGTTGGTGAGGGCGATGGTCACCTGGCCGGGCTTGCCCGCAGGGACCTCCACGGTCACCGCCTCACCGCTGGCGGCCACGATGCGGGCCGCCCTGGAGCCGAACATCACCTGCGACACCCGCAGGTGCTGCCCGCGGATGACCACCTGCACCCCGCCGGCGGCCGGTGCACGGTGCGGCGTCACCACCTCGATGGTGGGCTCGGGGAGGGTCCCGGCGTCCGGCGGCGGCGTCCAGGGGGCAGGCGCCTTCACCACCGTCTGCTGCGGGGGCTCGCGCCGCCCGGACGTGAACTCGAGGTCGCTGACGAGGCGGCTCATCTCGCCCTGCAGCCGCTCGGCAGCCTCCCGCTCCGCCTCGGTCCGAGGCTCGCCGTCGTGCGCCGCAATCCCCTCCGAAAATGCCCCACCGGCCGCGGCTCCGCCTGGAGCGCCCGCCGCCCCAGCCTGCGCCGCGCCCCCGCGGCCGTCGGAGCCCGGGCCGCCTTCTCGACCAGGGCTCCCGGCCTCAGCGTTCGCCGCGCCGGCCGCCTGCGCCGCGCCAGCCTCCCCGCCTGCGGCCGTGGAGCGCGGCCCGAACCCGAGCGCGTCGCTGAGGCGTGCCGCCTGCCAGATCCCGAGGGCCGCGGCGAGCACCACGCCGGCCCCGATCACGCCCGTCCTCGACCACCACGGCTGCACCGACATGTACACCTCCGCCGCTGATTCTAGTGCCGTACGCCTCATGGCCCACTCCATCGGCTCGAGCCCGTCCGGTGATCGCGGGACGTGGCTCCGATCGGCGACCCGAGGGCCGGGCACCGGCACCCGCCAAGGCGCTGGAATCGCTGGAACCATGCGTTGACGGAGGTCCGTCGCTTTGAGGCCAAAGCAAGTGACACGGCGTCGTGGGGCGGCTCAGGCACTTTGCCGCAACCCCCGGAGTGGCCAGATTCCGCCCGTGCACCGAGAAGCCTGCCCGCATGCCTCACCCCGGAACAGCGACACCGGGGACACCAGCAACCCGACCGGGAGTCGGGGGGGGAGCCGTGAGATGAGTGATCCGTCCAAGAAGGCCGAAGGCCAGGCGACCAGCGGCATGACCCGCCGCGACCTCCTCAAGATCGGCGCCGCCTCGGGCGCCGCCACCGTGGTGGGCGCCGCGCTCGGGACCGTCCCCACGCCGGCCGCGGCGCAGGGCGTCCCGGTCTGCAGCGGCCTGAACGCCATCGAGGCCTACCCGGTCAGCCCGCTCATCCTCCGGCCCTTCACCGACCCGCTGCCCATCCCGCAGGCGGTCGCGCCGGAGACCGCGGCCACGGTGGCCAGCTGGCCCAACCAGCCCGGCCCGGGCGTCGGGCAGCAGGACGTGGACGGCGGCACCCACCAGTTCTATCCGGGACAGGTGGGCACCTTCTGCGAGAACATGCCGCAGCCGGTCGTCTACCGGCTCAAGCTCGAGGTGGGGGAGCACTCCTACAGCTCCTCGCCGGTGCGGACCCTGGTCCCCTACGTCGGCGTCGACGGCAACACCGTGCCGGCCGGCACCGTGGTGCCCCAGCTGCCCAAGACCACCATCTACGGCTTCAACGGCCAGTTCCCCGGCCCGATGATCAACGCCGAGTACGGCAAGCCGAACCTGGTCCGCTTCGAGAACCACCTCGACGAGAACCCGCTCAACCTCGACCGCGGCGACTTCGGCGATCCGGAGCTGGGCTTCCTCACCCACCTGCACAACGGCCACACCGCCCCCGAGTCCGACGGCAACCCGCACCACAAGCCGGAGGCCTACCAGCCGGGCGACTGGGTGGACAACCTCTACCTGAACTACCCGGCCGGCGGCGACGAGAACGAGAAGCAGTCCTTCCTCTGGTTCCACGACCACCGCGAGGGGCACACCGGCGCCAACGTCTACAAGGGCATGGCCGGCCTCTACCCCATCTACGACCCGATCCTGGACCCGGGCGACGAGACCAGGGGCCTCCGGCTGCCCGGCGTGCGCCGCAACAACCCGGACGGCACCTTCAACGTGGACTACGACATCCCCCTCGCCATCCACGACGTGGCCCTCGACGACGGCGACGTGCCCCACCAGGACTTCCACAACGGCTGCGGCGAGTCCCACCCCGAGTGGTGGGGCAAGTCCTTCTTCCGCCACTTCCCCAACCACGGCTTCGTGGGCGACGTCTTCTGCGTCAACGGCGTCGCCTTCCCGGTGCTGACGGTGAAGCGCAGGAAGTACCGCTTCCGCTTCCTCACCGCCGCCATCGCGCGCCAGTTCGAGCTGTCGTTCATGCGGTCGACCCGCGGGCCGATCGCGGCCGTGGACCTCGGCTACACGGGCGGCGAGCTGCAGGGCCAGTACCGGCTGCCCGACGCCCGCCTGGCGCTGCGCCAGACCCAGATCGCCACCGGCGGCGGGCTGCTGCCCTCGGCCATCGTGCGCGACGCCATCGAGAACTGGCCGGGCATGCGCCACGAGGTGGTCATCGACTTCACCAAGTGGATCGACGGCCGGGCCACCAGGAAGGGCGAGGTGGTCTGGCTGGTCAACACCATGAAGATGCTGGACGGGCGCAAGGCCAACAACAGCACCCGGCTCGGCAACGACCCCCGCTACAAGACCCCGGTGATGAAGATCATCATCGGCGACGACGCCCCGGACGCCAGCATCATGCCCAGGGTCGGTCGGCCGCTGCGGCCCATGCCGTCGAGGCCCGCCGACCTGGCCTCCCTGCCGCGCCGCACCTTCGACCTGGAGCGCGGCGGCTTCGGCGGCGAGATCCAGTGGCTCATCAACGGCCACCCCTTCGAGCCGACCGTTCCGCTGGCGGTGGTGAAGCGTGGCCAGCCCGAGGTCTGGACCGTCAAGACCGCCGGCGGCTGGAGCCACCCGATGCACTTCCACCAGGAGGAGCACCAGGTCCTCACCCGCGACGGCCAGCCGGCCGAGCTGGTGGCGGGCCACGCCGACGACCTCGCCCGCGACGACATCATCGCGCTCGACGCCGGGGAGGAGGTCAGCATGTACCGCAACTTCCGCACCTTCACCGGCAAGTACGTGGCCCACTGCCACAACCTGGCCCACGAGGACCACTCCATGATGTTCGGCTGGATCATCGAGCCGTAGACGCCCCGCCCCGGCGCGCCTCGGCCCTCTCGGGGCCGGGGCGACGCCGGCCGCAGCACCAGCCGTCCTCCCGCCCCTCACCCTTCGCCCAAAGGTGTGAACGCGATGCGCACGCTTTCCCTCGTGGTCCTCTGCCTGGCCATCGGCCTGGGCGGATTCCTGGCCGGTCGCTCGGCCTCGGCCCCGTCTGGCGCCCCGGCTTCCGCGGCGCGCGCCATCCGCCACTACGCCTGCCCCATGCACCCGACCATGAAGTCGGACGCGCCGGGCACCGCGCCCTGCTGCGGCATGGCGCTCGAGCCCGTCTTCCAGGACGGGCGCGCCGCCGCCGGCGTGGCCCCGCTCCCGCCCGGCGCCGTGGCCATCGAGGCCGGCCTGCGCCAACTCCAGGGGGTGAAGGTCGGCCCGGTCGGGAAGGGCGCCTCGAGCCACACCGTTCGCCTCTTCGGCCGGGTGGCCCCCGACGAGACCCGCCTCTACAGCCTCAACGCGGCCCAGGAGGGCTCCATCCAGGAGCTCGCCAGCGTCACCACCGGGTCCTTCGTGAAGAAGGACCAGCGGCTCGGCGCCTTCTTCTCCGCCGAGATGCGCTCCGCCCTGCAGTCCTTCATCACGGCGCTCGACGTCATCGACCTCGATCCGCAGGCCCGCGCCGACACCGGGCAGATCGTGGCCGCCGGCTCCACGCCCAACCGGAACGCGCAGTTCGTCGTCGAGCGGCTCCGCGCCATGGGCATGTCGCTGCATCAGATGCACGAGGTGCGGCGGACCCGCCTGGTGCCGCTGGACATCGACATCCGCTCGCCGGCCGACGGCCTGATCCTGGCCCGGAGCGTCACCCCTGGCCAGAAGTTCGACAAGGGCGCCGAGTGGTTCCGCATCGCCAACCTCGACCGGGTCTGGATCCTGGCCGACCTGCTGGAGGGCGACGCCCCCCTGGCCCGCCCGGGCGCCAGGGCCACCGTCACCATCCCCGGCCGCCCAGGGACGCTCACCGCCGTGGTGAGCCGGGTCCCGCCCCAGTTCGACCCGGCCTCGCGGACCTTGAAGGTCCGGCTCGAGCTCGAGAACCCCGGCGCCCTGCTCAGGCCCGACATGTACGTGGACGTCGAGCTCAGCGTGGAGCGCCCGGCCGCGCTGACCGTGCCGGTGGACGCCATCGTCGACTCCGGGCTGCGCCGCACCGTCTTCGTGGAGCGAGGCGACGGGATCTACGCGCCCCAGGCCATCCAGACCGGCTGGCGCGCCGGCGATCGCGTGGAGGTGGTGGCTGGCCTGCAGGCGGGCGACCGCATCGTCCTGGCGGGCGCCTTCCTGGTCGACTCGGAGAGCCAGCTCAGGTCCGCCGCCGTCCCGACCGGCGCCCCGGGCACCGGGGCCGACGCCGGGGCCGGGGCCCACACCGCGACCGGGGCCGACGCCGGGGCTGGCCCGGCCGGCGCCTCCGCCAAGGACCCGGTCTGCGGCATGAGCGTGGACGAGGCCAGGGCCCAGGCCGCCGGCAAGACCGCCGACCACCGGGGCCGCCGCTACGCCTTCTGCTCCGACGCCTGCCGCATCCGCTTCGAGGCCGCCCCCGCGACCTTCACGGCCACCGGGGTGCCCGGCGGCGCGCACCACGACGGCCACGACCACGGCACCCTGCAGGCCACCGCCGGGGCCGGGGCCAGGCCATGATCGACCGGCTCATCGAGTTCTCGGTCCGCAACCGCTTCCTGGTCTTCGCCCTGGCGGTGGCCGGCTGCCTGGCCGGCTGGTGGTCGATGCGCCACGTGGCGCTCGACGCCATCCCGGACCTCTCCGACACCCAGGTCATCATCTACTCGAAGTGGGACCGCAGCCCGGACCTGGTGGAGGACCAGGTCACCTACCCCATCGTCACCGCCATGCTGGGGGCGCCCAAGGTCAAGGCGGTGCGCGGCTACTCCGACTTCGGCTACTCCTACGTCTACGTCATCTTCGAGGACGGCACCGACATCTACTGGGCCCGCTCGCGCACCACCGAGCTGCTCTCGTCGGTGGTCTCGTCGCTGCCGCAGGGGGTGAAGACCGAGCTGGGGCCGGACGCCACCGCCCTGGGCTGGGTCTTCCAGTACGTGCTGGAGGACACCAGCGGGCGCCACGACCTGGCCGAGCTCCGCTCCGCCCAGGACTGGTACCTGCGCTACCACCTGCGCTCGGTGCCCGGCGTGGCCGAGGTGGCCTCGCTGGGCGGCTTCGTGCAGCAGTACCAGGTCAACCTCGACCCGAACCGGCTGCGCGCCCACGGCATCCCCATCGGGCGGGTCGTCGAGGCGGTCAAGGGCGGCAACGGCGACGCCGGCGGCCGCCTCATCGAGGTGGCCGGCGCCGAGTACATGGTGCGCGGCCGCGGCTATGCCCGCAGCGTCCAGGACTTCGAGGACCTGGTGGTCGGCGGCGAGCGCGGCGCCCCCATCCGCGTCAAGGACGTGGGCCAGGTGGTCGTCGGCCCGGAGCTGCGACGCGGCGTGGTGGACCTGGACGGCACCGGCGACGCCGTCTCCGGCATCGTGGTGATGCGGCAGGGCGAGAACGCCCTGCAGGTCATCGACCGGGTCAAGGCCAAGCTGGCGCAGGTGGCGCCCGGGCTGCCGGCCGGCGTCAAGGTGGTGCCCATCTACGACCGCTCCGAGCTCATCGACCGGTCCATCGACACCCTGCGCTCCACCCTGCTGGAGGTGCTGCTGACGGTCTCGGTGGTCATCCTGCTCTTCCTCTGGCACGTGCCGAGCGCCATCATCCCGCTGGTCACCATCCCGGTGGCGGTGCTGATCTCCTTCATCCCCTTCCAGGCCATGGGGATCACCGCCAACATCATGTCCCTGGGCGGCATCGCCATCGCCATCGGCGCGCTGGTGGACGCGGCCATCGTGGTGGTGGAGCAGACCCACAAGCGGCTGGAGGAGTGGGAGCGGGAGGGCCGGCCGGGCGACTACGTCGAGGTGATCATCGCCGCGGTGAAGCAGGTGGGCCCCACCTCCTTCTTCGCCCTGCTGGTCATCGGCGTGTCCTTCATGCCGGTGCTGGCGCTGGAGGACCAGGAGGGGCGGCTCTTCAAGCCGCTGGCCTACACCAAGAACCTGGCCATGGTGGTGGCGGCCTTCCTGGCCATCACGCTCGATCCGGCCCTGCGCGTCACCTTGACCCACTTCCGCACCTTCGACTTCAAGCCGCGCTGGCTGGCCCGCGCCAGCAACGCCCTGGTGGGCGGGAAGATCCACGCCGAGGAGCACCACCCGGTCAGCCGCTGGCTCATGGCGGCGTACGAGCCGGTGGTAGCCTGGGCGCTGCGCCACCGGCTGCTGGTGGTGGGCGGGGCGCTGGGCCTGGTGCTGGCCACCATCCCCGTCTACCGGCAGCTCGGCTCCGAGTTCATGCCGCCCCTCGACGAGGGGGCGCTCCTCTACATGCCGACCACCGTGCCCGGGCTCTCCATCGCCGAGGCGCAGCGGCTGCTGCAGGTGAGCGACGGCATCCTGAAGCGCTTCCCCGAGGTGGACCGGGTGCTGGGCAAGGCGGGGCGGGCCGAGACCGCCACCGACCCGGCCCCCCTCTCCATGCTGGAGACGGTGGTCACCCTGAAGCCTCACGCGGCTTGGCGGAGGGCCGACACCTGGTGGACCGGGTGGGCGCCCGGCTTCCTCAGGCCGGCCCTCCGCCACCTCACCCCGGACCACATCTCCCCGGAGCAGCTGGTCTCGGAGATGAACGAGGCGCTCACGCTGGTGGGCGTCTCCAACGCCTGGACCATGCCCATCAAGGGGCGCATCGAGATGCTCAGCACCGGCATGCGCACGCCGGTGGGGCTCAAGGTGTCGGGGGCCGACCTGGAGCAGATCGAGCGGATCGGCGTCCAGGCCGAGGCCATCCTGCCGTCGGTCCGCGGCACCCGCAGCGTCTTCGCCGAGCGGGCCGGGCGGGGCTACTTCCTCGACGTGGAGTGGCGCCGCGACGCGCTGGCCCGCGAGGGGCTCACGGTGGACGAGGCGCAGATGGTCCTGCAGGCGGCCGTGGGCGGCGAGAACGTCAGCACCGCCTTCCAGGGTCGGGCCCGCTACCCGGTCAACGTGCGGTACCAGCGCGACTTCCGCAGCGACCTCGACGCGCTGGGCCGGGTGCTGGTCCCGGTGGAGGGCGGGCAGCGCCACGTGGCGCTCTCCCAGCTGGCCACCCTGCGGACCGCCGCCGGGCCCTCGATGATCCGCAACGAGGACGGCCTGCTGACCGGCTACGTGTACGTGGACCTGGCCGGGCGCGACCCGGTCGGCTACGTCGAGGAGGCCAGCGCCCTGCTGGCCTCGAAGCTCACCCTGCCGGCCGGCTACGCCGTCACCTGGAGCGGCCAGTACGAGTCGCAGCAGCGGGTGGCCAGGCGGCTGGCCACCGTCATCCCCTTCACGCTGCTGCTGGTGCTGCTGCTCCTCTACCTCAACACCCGCTCCTTCACGAAGACCGCCATCGTGGCCCTGGCGGTGCCCTTCTCCAGCATCGGCGCCATCTGGCTGCTCTGGCTGCTCGGCTACAACATGAGCGTGGGCGTCTGGGTCGGGCTGATCGCGCTGCTCGGGCTGGACGCCGAGACCGGCGTGTTCATGCTGCTGTACCTCGACCTGGCCTACGAGGACGCCAAGAAGCGGGGCCGCCTGCGCAGCCTGGCCGACCTCGACCTGGCCGTCATGGCCGGCGCGGCCAAGCGGCTGCGCCCCAAGTTCATGACCTTCGCCACCACCTTCGTCGGCCTGGTGCCCATCCTGTGGGCCACCGGCACGGGGGCCGACGTCATGAAGCGCATCGCCGCGCCCATGGTGGGCGGCCTCTTCACGTCCTTCGTGCTCGAGCTGGTGGTCTACCCGGTGGTCTACCGCACCTGGCGGTGGCACGCCGAGGTGAAGCACCTGGTGGCCGCCGGCCCCTCGGCGCCCGGCGCGGCGGCCGTGGCGGGCGCCTCGCCGACCGCCTCCGCCCCCGTCTAGACGCCACGCACGATCCGCGATCTCCCCGTTCGCCCCGGGCCCTTCGACCTCGCCCCGCTGGCGTGAGGCGACGCCCAGGACGGGCTGCGGGCCGAAGGCCCGAGGTCGAGGGGCGCCCCACGACCACGGGCCGGCCTCGACTCCGCGGCCCGGCTCAGCGGGGGTGGCACTCCTTGCAGGCCTTCGGCCCCTTGCCCTCCGCCTTGTGGCAGGCCACGCAATACTGGTGGGGAGCGTCGCGCGGGAGTCCCGCGATCTTGCCGGGCACGCCCTGGTGGCACCGGACGCAGTCGAGCGACGGGTGCTGGGCGTGATCGAACTTGAGGTGGGCCTTCCTCGACTTCATGGCGATGGGCCCGGTCGGCGCGGCTTCGCCGGCCTCCGACCGCTTGACGGGACCGGCGCCCGCGGCCTTGCGAGGTGCCGGCGGCCGGGCCGCGCTGGCTGGCGCCTTGGCAGCCGGCTTGGCCTTGGCCTTGGCCGGTGGAGCCTTGGTGGCCGGGGGCTGACCCGTCAGCGTCCTGGTCGCCGGGGGCCTGGCCGGCTGCGGCGGCGAGGCCGGAGCGGCCGCGGCACCAGGGCCGACGGCGGGCGCCTCGGCGGCCAGGCCAGGGGTGGACCAGACCAGCAGGGCGAGCAGCACGAGCGACTTCATCGAAGGGCTCCCTCTCCGGGGCACCCGTGGCGGGCACCCTCTCTCAGGCCAGAACGCGCCGGCGATGATACTTCATCCCCGCCGGGCGCCGGAGGACGCCTCAGACCATGGCCGCGGCCGAGATCTCCGGGTGGTTCCGGAAGAACTCGACCAGGCGCGGCAGGTAGTCCGGGAGCGGCGGGCACGCCACCCCGGTGCCCACCAGGTCGGACTGGGCGTTGCGGGTGTCGTAGCGGGCCGGGTGGACGAAGTAGTCGATGGCCGCCGACGGGATGCGCAGCAGCGCGTGCACGCCCGGCACGTGGTCCAGCGAGAACTTGGCCAGCCCGACCGGCAGCGGGATCTGCACCAGGTGGCGGCCGGTCACCACCGAGAGGTGGTGCAGCAGCGCCTTCACCTCGAGCGGCCGGGGGTCGGCCAGCTGGTAGGTCTTCCCCAGGCTGCCGGGCAGGCCGGCCAGGGCGTCGATGGCCCCGATGACGAAGTCGCGCGGCACCAGGTTCACCTCGTGGGAGCCGTCCCCCACCATCGGCAGCAGCGCCACCCGGGGCTGGCGCAGCAGCCACTGGATGATGAAGTAGGGCCCGTCGAACTTCTGGGTCTCGCCGCTGCGGCTGTCGCCTACCGTGATGGACGGCCGGTAGATGGTGCCCGGGAGCCCGGCGGTCATGGCGGCGCGCACCTCCACCTCCGCCAGGTGCTTGGTCTCCTCGTAGAAGTTGTTGAAGACCTGCCCCTTCTCCAGGTCCGACTCCAGGAACAGCCCTGGGTGGCGCCCAGAGACGTAGCAGGTGGAGACGTACTGGAAGCGGCCGAGCCGGCCGCAGCGGGCGGCGAACTCGAGCAGGTGGCGGGTGCCGGCCACGTTGACCGCCATCCCGACCTCCCGCGGGACCATCAGGTCGTAGGCGGCGGCCAGGTGGAAGACCTCCACCACGTCGGCGGCGGCCGCCGCAGGATCAGGCAACCCGAGGCCCGGCGTGGTGATGTCCCCCTCCACCAGCCGGATCCGGCCGCGCAGCGCCGGGTGCAGCCCGCCCAGGATGTCGGCCCTGGCGCGCGCCAGTGCCGCGAACTTGGGCTGGACCAGGCAGAGGGCCGTGTCGTCCGGGCGGCGA
>JADKCZ010000018.1:625000-794108 GCA_016718565.1 Anaeromyxobacter sp.
CTGGCGCCGCGCCTCTCCCCGGGGGCGCGGCTGCTCCGGCTGCAGGGGCGGCAGTTCCCCGGCGAGGCCGCGCCACGCTTCGCCCTGGGGGCCCTGTTCCGGCGCGACCAGCCGGCCGTGGCGCGGCGCGACTTCGGCGGCGGCGCGGGCCAGCTCGGCGGGTCGGTCCCCACCCTGGACGGCGAGCCGCTGCCCGTGCCGGCGCTGGCCCCCGGCGAGGCGCTCCTCACCGTGACGCCCGACCCGGCGGTGGTGGAGGTCAACACCGCGCCCGCCAAGGACCTGCGCACCTTCCACCGGGACGCCGAGGCCATCTACGCGGCCGCCGAGGAGGCGGGGCTCTCGCCGGTGCGCTTCCGCTACAACGGGCGGGCCTCCGACTCCGGGGGCGGTGGCCAGCTCACCCTGGGCGGCCCGACGCCCGACGAGAGCCCCTTCCTGCGCCACCCGCGCCTCCTGCCGCGGCTGGTGCGCTACCTCTCCAACCACCCCAGCCTCTCCTACGCCTTCGCCGGCGACTGCGTCGGCTCGGCCAGCCAGGGGCCGAGGCCGGACGAGGGGGTGCGGGAGCGCTGGGAGGAGCTGCAGGTGGCGGTGGACCGGCTGGAGGCGCGCGGCGGGCACGTCACCCCCCAGGAGCTGTGGGAGTCGCTGGCCCCGCTGCTGGTGGACGCCTCCGGCAACAGCCACCGCTCCGAGCTCAACATCGAGAAGCTCTGGAACCCCTGGCTGCCGGGGCGCGGCAAGCTGGGGCTGGTGGAGCTCCGCTCGCTGCGCATGCCGGCCTCGGCGCGCCGGCTCACCGCGGTGGCGGCGCTCTTCCGCGGGCTGGCGGCGCGCCTGTGCGCCGCGCCCTACGACGAGCCGCTGGCCGACTGGGGCGGCGCGCTGCACGACCAGCTGGCCCTGCCCACCTTCATGGAGCAGGACCTGCGGCTGGTGCTGGCCGACCTGGCCGCCTGCGGCCTGGGGCTGGGGCCGGCCCTCTCCGGCCTGCTGCTGGAGCGGCCCGAGCCGCTGGGCGAGCTCCGGCTGGGCGCCGCCACCCTCACCGTCACCCCCGCCGCCGAGTTCTGGCCGCTCCTCGGCGACGTGGCCTCGCAGGAGCGGGCCTCGGCGCGGCTGGTGGACGCCAGCTGCGAGCGGGTGGAGGTGGCGGTGAGCCACCCGCAGGGCCAGGGCCCGGGCCGCCTGGGCGCGGCCGGCTGGGAGGTGCCGCTCCACGCCACCGCCGGCGGTCGGCGCCACGTGGCCGCCCTGCGCTTCCGCGCCTACGCGCCGCGCCCCGGGCTGCACCCCGGCCTGCCGGCGCTCGATCCGCTGGTGCTCACCTGGGAGCGGGAGGGGCACCGCCACTCGGTGGAGCTGCACGGCTGGCTGCCGGGCGGCGGCAGCTACCCCGGCCTGCCGGCCGACGCCGCCGAGGCGCGCCGGCGCCGCCGCGAGCGGGTGCGGGTGGGCCAGCCCGGCCCGCTCTCGCTGCTCTGGCCCCCGGCCATCAGCGGCGTCACCCTGGACCTGCGCCGGCTCGACGTGCTGCGGACCACCGCGGCCCGGGCCAAGGAAGGAGCCTCACCGTGACCGACGAGCTGTTCGAGGGGTACCAGCCCATCCCGGGCGCCTGGGACGAGCTCTTCGCCGCCCCCGGCGAGGTGCGCGCCGAGTTCCGCCGCGCCGCCGCGGCGCTGGCCACCCGCCGCCGCCCCGAGTTCGCCCGCGCCCAGGGGCTGGCCGAGAAGGCGCTGCTCGACCAGGGCGTCACCTTCAGCGTCTACTCGGACGATCGCGGCACCGAGAAGATCTTCCCCTTCTGCCTGGTGCCGCGGCTGGTCTCGGGCGCGGAGTGGACCCGGCTGGAGCGCGGCCTGGTGCAGCGGGTGCTGGCGCTGGAGGCCTTCATCGACGACGTCTACGGCGCCCAGCGCATCCTGACCGAGAAGGCCGTCCCGGCCGAGCTGGTGCTGGGGGCCAAGGGCTACGAGCCCAAGCTGCGCGGGGTCCGCCCGCCCGGCGGGGTGCGGATCCACGTGGGCGGCATCGACCTGATCCGGGACCCGGCCGGCACCTGGCGCGTCCTGGAGGACAACATCCGCTGCCCCTCCGGCGTCTCCTACGTGCTGGAGAACCGGCTGCTCTCCAAGCGCATCATCCCCGAGGCGCTGGACCGGGCCCGGGTGCACCGCGTCGACCAGTACCCGTCCAAGCTGGCGGCGGCGCTCCGCTCGGTGGCCCCGGTGGACTCGGACCACGCCCTGGCGGTGGTGATGACGCCCGGCCCCTTCAACTCGGCCTACTTCGAGCACAGCTTCCTGGCCCGCACCATGGGGCTGGAGCTGGTGCAGGCGCCCGACCTGTACGTCGACGGCGACGAGGTCTTCCTCAAGACCACCCGCGGCCCGCGGCGCGTGCACGTCATCTACCGGCGCACCGACGACGCCTTCCTGGACCCGGACTTCTTCCGCCCCGACTCCATGCTGGGCGTGCGCGGGCTCATCCGGGCCTGGGCCGCGGGCAAGGTGGCCATCGCCAACGCGCCCGGCAACGGGGTGGCCGACGACAAGGCGGTCTGCGCCCTGGTGCCGGACATGGTGCGCTTCTACCTGGGGGAGGAGCCGCTGCTGGAGCAGGTCCCCACCAAGCTGTGCGTGCGCCCGGACGATCAGGCCTGGGTGCTGGAGCGGCTCGACCAGCTGGTGGTGAAGGCGGTCGACGAGGCGGGGGGCTACGGCATGCTGATGGGACCGCAGGCCAGCCAGGCCGAGCGCGAGGAGTTCCGCCGGCGCATCCAGGCCGAGCCGCGCCGCTACATCGCCCAGCAGCGCATCGAGCTGTCGGCCTGCCCGACCTGGGACGCGGCCTCCGGCACGGTGGGGGCCCGCCGGGTGGACCTGCGCCCCTACGTGGTCTCGGGGGCCGACGGCCCCTGGGTGCTGCCGGGCGGCCTGACCCGGGTGGCCCTGCGCGAGGGGTCCTACGTCGTCAACTCCTCCCAGGGCGGCGGCTCCAAGG
Organism: Anaeromyxobacter sp.; assembly: GCA_016718565.1. Taxonomy (NCBI): domain Bacteria; kingdom Pseudomonadati; phylum Myxococcota; class Myxococcia; order Myxococcales; family Anaeromyxobacteraceae; genus Anaeromyxobacter; species Anaeromyxobacter sp. The sequence goes on from JADKCZ010000018.1 coordinate 628,010, forward strand.
ACACCTGGGTGCTGAAGGGGGTGAGCCCGTGATCAGCCGCGTCGCCGACCACCTGTTCTGGCTGGGCCGCTACCTGGAGCGGGCCGAGTCCTCCGCCCGCGTCTGCCTGGTGACCCGCAACCTGGCGCTCGACGGGGAGCTCGAGCCGCGCCAGGCCTGGCAGCCGGCCGTCATCGTCTCCGGCGAGGAGGAGGCCTTCCGCGCCCTGCACGGCGACGCCGCCTTCGCCGACGGGGAGCTGGTGCAGCACCACCTCACCTGGCAGGAGGAGAACCTCGGCTCGCTGGTCCGCTCGGTGGCGGCCGCCCGCGAGAACGCCCGCTCCATCCGCGACCAGGTCAGCCTGGAGACCTGGGAGGCGGTCAACGAGCTGCACCTCTACATGTCCGGCCCGGGGCGCCAGGTCTACCGGGACGACCGGCACGGCTTCTACCGGCACGTCCGCCAGGCGGCCCAGATGTGCCTGGGGGTGGTGCACGGCACCATGCTGCACGACGACGCCTTCGACTTCATCATGCTGGGCGTCTACCTGGAGCGGGCCGGCCAGACCGCCCGCATCCTCGACGTCCACCACCACGCCCTGTCGCGCATGGCGGCCCACCAGGTGGTGGAGGTGGCCCTCTGGCTGGCGCTGCTGCGCGCCTGCTCGGGCTTCGAGCCGTTCATGAAGCGCTTCCAGGGCAAGGCCTCGCCCGGGGCGGTGGCCCGCTTCCTGGTGCTGGACGCCCGCTTCCCACGCTCGGTGAACCACTGCCTCCACCTGGCCGCCAAGCGGCTGGCGCGGGTGCGGGCCGCCGACGCCGACCTGCGCGGCCAGAGCCTGTCGCGCCTGCGGGCCCTGGAGTCCTGGGTGGTGGACGAGGCCGGGGCCCACGTGGACGCCGCCGAGCTGCACGAGCTGCTGACCCATGTGGTGGACGAGACCCACGCCATCACGGTGGACATCGGCAAGGAGCTGTTCGGGTACGCCGCGCCGGATGCGGCCGCGGCCGCTCCGGGGTAGATTCCCCGGTCAATGCCCAACCTCTTCGCCATGTCCTTCGAGGGCGAGCTCGCGCCCTCCTTCGACCTGCGCTGCCTGCAGCCCGGCCGGACCCTGCCCGACGGGTGGGGCATCGGCTACTACCCGGGCGGCGAGCCCTCCGCCACCGTGCTCAAGGAGCCGGCCCCGCCGGTGGGCTCCATCCGCTCCGAGCTGATCCGGGCCTGGGAGCACCTGGAGTCGTCGCTCTTCGTCATCCACATCCGCACCGCCACCTGGGGCGCGCCCACCGACGCCAACACCCAGCCCTTCTCCCGGGCCTGGGGGCGCCGCGACTGGCTCTTCGCCCACTCCGGCAGCCTGCGCGAGCGCCCGCTCTCGCGCCCCCACCAGCCCTTCGAGCCCATCGGCTCCACCGACACCGAGGCGGTGCTGTGCGAGCTGCTGGGGCGCCTGGCCGAGCGCGGCTGGGCCTCCATCGGCGAGGCCGACCCCGAGGTCCTGCTGGGCTGGTTCTCCTCCCTCAACGAGCTCGGCACGCTCACCTCGGTGCTGACCGACGGCCACGACCTGCTGGTCTACGCCGACCGGGACCCCGAGGCGCGCGGCGTCTACGTGCGCGAGGTGCTGCCGCCCTACTCGCTGCTGCGGCTCACCGACCAGGACCTGGTGGTGGACCTCACCTCGCGCGGCCCCAAGAGCCGCAAGGGGGTGCTGGTCTCCTCCGAGCCGCTCCTGGTGGAGGGCGAGTCGAGCGGCCAGTGGCGCCGCCTGCCGCCCGGCACGCTGCTGACGGTGCGCCAGGGGGCCATCCGGGACGTGCGGCGCGCCGCCGGCGGCCCCGGCCTGCAGCTGCCACTGGCGCCCGACTTCGTCCAGGCGCCCCAGATGATCCGGCCGGGGCGGGCCCCGGTGCGCCGCTACGACATCACCCACCGCACCACCTACCGGTACGAGAAGCCGGTGGAGCGGTCGATGCACCTCTTCCGGCTGCAGCCGCTGCACGACCAGCTGCAGACGCTGATCTCCAGCCACCTGGCCATCTCGGTGGGCGGCAACTGGCGCAGCTACGAGGACGTCTTCGGCAACCCGACCCGGCGCCTGGTGGTGGAGACCCCCTTCGACGAGATGGTGGTGGAGGCCCGCTCCACCGTCGAGGTGCTGGACTGCGACCCGCTGTCGTACCGGCCGCTCCGGGCCCGCACCAGCATCCCGCTGGTCTGGATGCCCTGGCAGCGCCAGGTGCTGGGGCCGTACCTGCTGCCGGAGGAGCTGCCGGAGAGCGAGCTGCACGAGCTCATCGAGTACGCCATGAGCTTCGTGAAGCGGAACGACTACGACCTGCTGGAGACGCTGCTCGACCTCAACGCCTCCATCCACCGCGAGTACCACTACGTGCCCGGCGCCACCACCCTGCTGACCACGCCCTTCGAGACCTACGTCAACCGCCAGGGCGTCTGCCAGGACTTCACCAACCTCTTCATCTGCCTGGCGCGGCTGCTCTCGGTCCCGGCGCGCTACGTCTGCGGCTACCTCTACACCGGCCCCAAGCACGCCAACGCGGCCATGGGCGAGGCCAGCCACGCCTGGGCGCAGGTCTACCTGCCCGAGGTGGGCTGGCGCGGCTTCGACCCGACCAACGGGGTGGTCACCCAGACCAACCACGTGCGGGTGGCGGTGGGCCGCTCCTGGCGCGACGCCACCCCCACCTCCGGCACCATCTACGTGGGCGGGGCCGGCGAGACCCTCGAGGTGGACGTGCGGGTGGAGCCCAGCCTCACGACACCGTGAGCGCAGGCCTGGGCGGCGGCGGGTCGCGCCACCCGGCCCGCTCCAGCGCCGCGGCGCACGGCAGCGCCACCAGCCGCACGTAGCCGCGGTCCTCGGCCGGCAGGGGACGTGCCTGGGCGAAGGCCACCAGCAGCACGCCCAGGGTGCGGCCACCCACCAGCAGCGGCACCAGCGCGCAGGCGCCGATGCCGGCCAGGCGGCGCTGCTCGGTGAGGAGCGGCCAGCGGGCGTCGAAGGCCTGGCCGTCCTCCAGCCAGAGGGCCTTGCCGGTGCGGGCCACCTCGGCCACCGGGTGGTGGGCGTCCACCGAGAGGGGCGCCGTCACCTCGGGCCCGCCGCCGCAGGCGTGGCCGCTGGAGGCCACCCGCCGCACCCGCTCGGCCCCGTCGAGCGCGTGCAGCTCCACCACGCTGGCCCCGATCACCTCCAGCGCCCGGGCCGCCGCCGCGGCCACGTCGCCGCTGGTCACGGCGCCGGAGAGCGCCGCCGCCGCGGCGTGCATCGAGGCCATGCGGCGGTTGAGCCGGTCCTGCGCCTCGAAGAGCCGGGCCCGCTCCAGCGCCTGGGCGGTCTGCTGCGCCAGCGCCATGGCCAGCAGCCGGTCCTCCGACGCCAGGCGGGTGCCCTGGGCGAAGGCGAAGGAGAGGCAGCCCAGGGTCCGCCCCTGGGCCACCAGCGGCACCGCCACCACCGCCCCATCGCCCCGGCGGGCCCGGTGGGACTCCAGCTCCGGGTAGGCCACGGCGAAGGCCTCCGGGGTCTCCAGCCAGATGGGGCGGGCGCGGCGGGCCGCGTCGGTGGACGGCGAGGCGACCTCCAGGGAGCGCCGGGCCAGCGTGGCCTCCAGCGCGGGATCGAGGCCGTGGCCGAAGAGGAGCTCGAGGTGCTGGCCGTCGGCCGAGGCGAGGAACAGCGCGCCGCTGGTGGCGCCCAGGCCCAGCAGCGACCGGAAGACCACCGCCGCCACCTCGCGCGGCACCAGCGCCGCCGAGAGCGCCGCGGTGGTCTCCTGCAAGGCGCCGATGCGGCGGGCCTGGGCCTGCTGGGTGGCGAACAGGCTGGCCCGCTCCAGCGCCTGGGCGCACAGCCGGGAGACCGCCACCACGAAGGCGCGCTCGTCGCGATCGAAGGCGCGCGGCGCGGAGAAGCGCAGGCCCAGCGCCCCGCGGGGCCGGCTCACCGCCAGCGGCAGCCCCACCCAGGCCTGGTCGCCGATCTGCCGGATGCCGGCCTCCAGCCCCGGGTAGCGGGCGATCATGGCCGCCTGGTCCTCCAGCCAGACGGGCACGCCGTCGCGCCAGGCCTCCGCGGCCGGCAGCGGCTGGCGGCGCTGCAGCTCGCGCAGGGCCGCCAGCTCGGCCTGGTCCAGGCCGGTGGCGTGCACCAGCTCGAGCACGCCTGGCTCGTTCTCCCAGTAGATGGTCCCGGCCTGCGCGCCCACCGCGCCCAGCCCCTCGAGGAAGATGGCCCGCGCCACCTCCTCGGGGGTCACCGCGGCCGACAGGGCGGCGGTCAGCTCCTGCAGCCGCCCCAGCCGCTCGAGCTGGACGAGGGCCACCGAGGGCCCGGATGTGCGCGCGCGTCGGGACACGTGGTCGTGGCTACCACGACGTGGTACCGGCGCGTCAGCCCGCTTGGTGGGGGCGGCGCGTCCGTTCCGTATCTAGAATGCGGGACATGACCTCACGGAGCCGCAGCCGCCTCGCCCGCCCCGCCGCCCTCGCGGCCGCGCTCGCCCTGACCCTCGGCTGCCTGGCGCCAGGGCCGGCCCAGGCCGCCCGGAGGAAGAAGGGGCACCCGGCCAGCGTGCTGCTCGACGGCCAGGAGACCCGGGTGCGCTGGACCGACGGCGACTCCTTCCAGGTGGACTCGGGCCCGCTGCGCGGCTTCTCCACCCGGCTGCTCGGCTACAACACGCTGGAGGCCTTCGGCCCGGTGCACCGCGTCGGCGCCCTGGGGCCCGAGGCGCTCTACGACCTGGCCCGGGGCGCCACCGCGCTGGTGGCCGCCGGCCGCTGGACCTGCCGGACCACCGGCGAGCGGGACGGCTACGGCCGGGCGCTGGTGGCCTGCCCCGACGCGGCGGCGGCGCTGCTGCGCGCCGGCCAGGCCATGGTCTTCGCGGTGGGCGGGCCGGCCGACCCGGCGCTGCTCGAGGCCCAGCGCCAGGCCCAGGCCGCGCGGGCCGGGCTGTGGGCCGGCGGCGTGCCCCCGGAGATCCTCACCAGCCTCCACTCCACCGCGGAGCGCGGGGCGGGCGGACAGGGCGCCTACGACCGGGTGGTGGACACCCGCACCGGCCAGACCCGCAAGCGGGCCCACCGGGAGGCCTACCGCACCTGCCAGGAGGTCTGCCTGGGCGAGGGGACTCGCCAGAGCTGCCTCACCTACGTGCCGTTCGAGCGGCGCTACCGCGGACGCCCCGCCTGCCTGGGGCCGCCGCGGCCGGAGTGAGGGACCGCGCCGCGCCTGGGACGCCCCGCCGTCCGGTCGCCCCGGCGGCGGGCCGGGCGCCCCCGCCGGCGCTCAGCGGGCCGCGGCCGGTCCGCCGGACTCCTCGCCGAAGAGCAGCTTGACCCACTCGCCGTTCTCGGTGAGCTCCACCCGCAGCGCCTGGACCCGGGCCGGCCCGAGCCCCAGGGCCCGCGCGCTGTCGAGGGCCTCGGCCGGCGCGCCGGGGAACAGCGCCGGCCCGTCCTCCAGCAGGTGCAGCGCCGACACCAGCCGCACCAGGTGCAGCGCCGGCAGCTCCGGGGCGGGCGGCAGGGTGGCGTCGTGGTGGTGGGTGGCCAGGGCCGCCAGGTGGTCCGGCAGCTTCCACTCCCGGTGCACCTCGCGCCCCACCTCGACGTGCACCTTGTGGAGGATGCGGGCCAGCGAGGCCGGCGAGGCCACGGTCACCTGCCCGTCCAGCGCCAGGGCGGCCAGCGAGCGCAGCGCGATGGCCTTGCCCACGTCGTGCAGCATGCCGCCCACGAAGGCCCGCTCCGCCCCCGGCAGCTGGCGCAGCGTGGCCAGGTTGGAGGCGGTCCGGGCCACCACCGCCGAGTGGTAGAAGAGCTGGTTCCAGGCCGGCCCGAAGGTCTCGAACTCGGCCTTCACCTGCGGCTGGAAGAGCGAGCGGGTGGAGAGCGCCGTGACCAGGCGGGCCACCTCGGCGGTGCCGAGCCGCCGGATGGCGTCGCCCGGCGTCTGGATGGGGTCCACCCCGCGGAAGATGATCGAGTTGGCCAGCACCATGACGCCGGCCGAGAGGGCGGCGTCCAGCTCGATGAGCCCGGCCAGGCGGCGCAGGTCCACCTCCGGGTCGCGCGCCAGGTCCATCACCTGCAGCGCGATGGACGGGAAGGAGGCCGGGCCGGGCCGGTGGGTGTCGAAGTGGTCGAGCACCGCCTCGGAGATGAACTCCTCCTCGGGCGTGTAGCGGGGCTGGCCGCCGGCCAGCGCCTCCGGCGCCACCTCCATGGCCAGGGCCCAGGCCGCCGCGGGGGCGTCGGGCGTGTCGGGCAGGGGCGGCGCCTCGCCGTCCAGCTCGGCCTGGTAGGCCTCCTGCGCGGCGGCCCCGGCGGCCTCCTCGGCCGGCGTCAGGGCCAGGGGATCCGGCGCGGGGGGCCGCCTGCCGGCGAGCTTCTTCAGCCAGTCGAACACCGGGGATCCATACCACGCGGGCCGGGCCCGGCCAGCCGGCGGCGGGCCATTCCACGCGGCGTCCGCCCGGCACCTCCGGCCGGGTGCTGCGGCCTGCCCCGCCGCCCGGGCCTACCGCCCGCGCCGGCGCTGGAAGTCGCGCAGCGCCCGGTGGCGCACCTTGGTCTCGCGGGTGGCCGCCTGCCGGGCCGCGGTGTCGTGGCGCGCCGCCAGCGCCGCCGCCTCGCGCGCCAGCTTGTGGTAGCTCTCGAAGCGCAGCTCGTCGAGGGTGCCGGCCTCCACCGCCGCCACCACGGCGCAGCCCGGCTCCTCGGCGTGGGCGCAGTCGGCGAAGCGGCAGCCGGCCGCCAGCGCCGCCACGTCGCCGAAGGCCGCCGCCACCCCCTCGCCGCCCCACAGCTGCAGCTCGCGCAGCCCCGGCCCATCCACCAGCAGCCCGCCGCCGGGCAGCCGCCAGAGCCGCCGGTGGGTGGTGGTGTGGCGGCCGCGGCCGTCGGCCAGCAGCTCGCCCACCGCCGCCACCTCGTCGCCCAGCAGGGCGTTCACCAGGGTGGACTTGCCGGCGCCCGAGGGGCCGAGCAGGGCGGTGGTGGCGCCGGGCTCCAGCAGCGCCACCACCGCCTCCAGCCCCTCGCCGCGCTTGGCCGCCACCGCCAGCACCGGCACGCCCGGGGCGGCCGCCTCGGCCTCGGCCAGCGCCTCGGCCAGGTCCGGGCAGCGGTCCGCCTTGGTGAGCAGCACCGCCGGGGCCGCCCCCGACGCCCGCACCGCCGCCAGGGTCCGCTCCAGGCGGCGGGGGTTGACCGGTCCGTCGAGCCCCTGCACCACCAGCACCCGGTCCACGTTGGCGGCCAGCACCTGCTGGGCGGTGGCGTCGCCGGCCGCCTGGCGGGACAGGGCCGAGCGCCGCGAGAGGACCCGCCGCAGCACCGCCTCGCCCGGGCCGAGCGCCTGGCACAGCACCCAGTCGCCCACCGCCGCCTGCCCGCGCAGGGAGACCGGCAGGTGGGCCAGCCGCTCCTCGCCCTCCAGCCCGAGGAGCAGGCGCACGCCGAGATCGGCCAGCACCCGGGCTGGCGCCAGCGCGGGATCGAGGGACGGGTCGAGCTGCTGGGAGAAGAACGGGCCGTAGCCCAGGGCGGCGAGCGTCGTCATCGGCGTGAAGAACTACCCGTTCGGCGCGGACGGCGCCACCCGGCCGCGCCGCGGCGCCTCCGCCTCGCCAGGCCGCTCACCGGTCCTCCCAGAGGCCGGGCTGGCCGCCCGCCGGGCCGTGGCGGGCCAGGTACCCCTTGACGCGGTGCTTCCTGGCCATGTTCTGGCTCGACATGAAGCGGACCGTGCCGAAGACCGGCCGCTCCGGCGCCCAGGGGCGATCGTGGCGGCCCAGGACCCAGCAGATGCCCGTGTAGGAGCTGGGGTCCCGCCCGTCCAGGGCGTACCGGTCGTTGAGCTCGACCATGGTGGCCAGCGCCTCCTGGGGGCTGCGGCTCCACTCCAGGATCTTCTTGCCCCAGAGCATCCGCAGGGTGTTGTGGATGACCCCCTCGTGGAGCAGCTGGCGCTGGGCCGCGTTCCAGAGCGGGTCGTGGGTGGCGGCCCGGCGGAAGACCTCGAGGTCGTAGCAGGGCTCCCGCTGGTCGGCGGCGTGGCGCCCCAGGGTGGCCTGGGCCCAGGCCGGCAGCGAGCTCCACTCCCGGTGGTCGGGGCGGTGGGCCGCCCAGTTGAAGCCCAGCTCGCGCCAGGTGATCACCTGGTCGAGGAAGGCCTCGGCGGCCGGCGACACCCCCCACCAGCCCTCCCGCGAGCCATTCACGGTGGGTGAGAGGAGCGGCGGCGTCCAGCCCTGGGCCCTGAGGACCCCGGCCACCACCTGGTGCGCCGAGAGGTGGCCGAAGTGCAGCCACGGGCTGAGCCCGCTGGCGCCGTCCTGGTCGGGCTCGTCGCGCGCCTCGTGGTACCCGGCCAGGCCATGCTCCAGGAAGCGCGCCAGCCTGGCCTCGGCGGCCACCGATCCGCCCCGCCCGGCCGGGGGCACGGCGTGATCGATGGGCAGCGCGGCGGCCAGCGCGGCCGGGTCGGCCAGCTCGGCCGCGGTGGCGGCCGGCCACCTCCGGGTGAGCCCCCGCGGCAGCGCCTCCAGGCGGGGCAGGCGGAGGCGCGCCAGGGGGTCGGGGGCGGGGAGCCGGTCGAGCCAGGGCGGCAGGTGGCGCTGCAGCTGGCGCCGCAGCAGGTAGGCGGTGACGAAGGCCTTGCCGGCCAGCCGGAACGGGTAGAGGCAGCTGGCGTCCACGGCCTCCAGCCGCACGTCCAGCGCCTGGCCGGCGGCCGCCGCCATGGCCGGCAGGAAGAAGGTGGGGTAGTCGTCGGTGACCACCGCGCAGGCGTGGGCGCCCAGGGCCAGGAGCAGCCCCTTCCCCTCCCCGGCGCTCCGCTCCACGTAGGGGTGGTAGCGCACCGCCCGCCCCTCCAGCCGGGCCAGGGTGTCGGCCATGCCGGCCAGCACGAAGGCGTGCAGCCGGTCCGAGGCGTACGGGTAGCCGACGCGCAGCGCCTCCAGGATCACCAGCGGCCGCGCCAGCTCCCGCGCCAGCTCGACCGCCCGCTCCAGCGCGTGGTTCCAGCGCACCCGCCGGTTGGCCGTCATCCAGTAGACGACGAAGTCGCGCTCCGGCCTCACCGGCGCGGCGTTGAGGGCGCGCAGCCGCTCGGCCGCCACGCTCACGCGTGGTTCCTCAGCATCAGCTCCTTGGGGTCCGGGTCGAGGTAGGTCTGCCCCGCCAGCCAGGTCACCGCGTGGCGCCGCACCTGCGAGCGGAAGAGCGTCAGCGGCACCACCAGCGGCACGTGGCCCCGGCCGAAGTCCGCCACCACCCCCTCCAGCTCGCGGCGCTCCTCCTTCGGCAGCTCCTTGAAGTAGCCGGCCATGTGCTGCAGCACGTTGAGGTGGCGGCCGCGGGTGGCGGGCTTGCCGAGCGAGGCCATGAAGAGGGCGCCGTACTCGTCGGCCACCTGCCCGATGGGCCGCCCCTTGGCCCGGGCCACCAGCGAGCCCAGCTTCCGGTAGCCGTCCGGGTGGTGGGCCAGCAGCGCCAGCTTGTGGGCGGTGTGGAAGGCCACCAGCCCGCCGCGGGTCAGGCCGCCCTCGACCAGCGCCTTCCAGCGGGCGTAGCCGAAGATCCGCTCGATGAAGCTCTCGCGCAGCAGCGGGTCGTTGAGCCGCCCCTCCTCCTCCACCGGCAGGAGCGGCAGCCGCGCCTGCAGCACCCGCACGAAGGCGCCGGTGCCGTCGCGCACCGGCTGGCCGCTGCGGGGGCCGTAGACCCGCACCCGGGCCAGGCCGCAGGAGGGCGAGTCCTTCTTGGTGACGTACCCGGAGAGGTCGAGGGCGGCCAGCTGCGCCACCTTGGCCTCGGCGTAGGCCGCCATGCGCTCCGTCCAGTCCTCGCCGGTCCGCTCGGCCACCAGCCGCGGCGCGGCGGCCTGGCCGGTGAGGCGGATGGACGGGCGGGGGATGGACATGCCCACCTCCACCTCGGGGCACAGGGCCACCCACTCGACGAAGGGGCCGAGGACGTCGGTGCAGAAGTCGTTCTGCTTGTGGCCGCCGTCGTAGCGCACGCCCCGCCCGAGCAGGCAGGCGGAGATGCCGAGGCGGGGCTTGGTGGTGGGGGTGGCCATGGGGCGCCAGCCTACGCCGGGACGGCGCGCGGCGCAGCCGGCCGCGGCGGCGCCAGGCCCGGGCGCCAAGGGCAGCCCCCCAAAAAAAGACCGCGGCCCCGCGGCGCTCGAGAGCGCCGGGGGCCGCGGGAACTTCAGGTCAGGCTCGCCTTACGGGTTGGCGATGTGCATCTCGACGGGGTCCATGAAGCGGCCGTCGCCGTGGCACACGTCGCAGGCCTCGACGCCGCCGATGGTGTTCGCGCCGAAGTGCGAGGCGGCGATGGCGGTGTCGTGGCAGCTGCCGCAGTTGGCGGCGCCCGCGCCCTTGAAGGACTCGACCTTGGACCAGTAGGTGTCACCCAGCACGGAGTCCGGGGCGACCACGCCGCCGGTGCCGGAGAGGGTGCCGCAGACCGCGTTGGCGTCGGCGCCAGCGGCCTCGATGCAGGTGAACTGCACCGAGCGGGTGGCGATCACGTTGGCCTCGGGCAGCCCGTTGCCGGTCGACACGTGGCACATCATGCAGTCCTCGAGGTCTCCCGGGAAGGCGCCCAGGAAGGCGACGTCGGGGGCCTGGCCCTCGGCGCGCGGCGGGAAGGCCGCCGGATCCGCCCGGAAGTCGCGGGTGGCGCCGATGACGTAGTCGTTCGCCAGGCCGCCGGCCTTGTGGATCTTGTGGACCATGATGGAGAGCTGCATGGACTCCGGGGTCTTGACGAACGCGTTGCCCGCGCCGTCCACCTCGAACTGCGAGGTCCGCTCGTCGTTGACGTTGCGCGGGTTGTGGCACATGGCGCAGTAGTCGGGACCCTTGCGCGCCGAGCCGCCGTGGAAGCCGAGGTCGGCGTGGCAGGCGTTGCACTTGGCGTTGGTGGTGATGGCGCGGCGGGCGACGGCGCCGGTGGTGGCGCCGACCTTGGCGTACTTCACCGGGACGGCGACCTGGGTCCAGTCCTTCTGGACGCAGACGCCGGCGACGGCCGGACCGGTGGCCGCGTTGCAGCTGCCGGAGACCGGGGCGAACTCGGACGAGTAGGCCTCGACGCCGACGCCGATGGACAGGCCGTTGAGCGCCGTCAGGTCACCGAGCGAGCCGGTGAACTGGCCGGGCGTGGCGGTGGCGGTGAGCAGGGCCGCGCCGGCCGTGCCGCCGAAGGCGGCCGACTGGAGGTAGCCGCCCTGGGCGAAGCCGGTGGCGGTGGCCGGGGCGCCGTAGGGCGCGCCCGTGGAGGCCAGCGTGGTGCCGTAGTCGCCGGTCGGGCCGGCGATGGTGAACCGGAGCGAGGACAGCGGGGTGGCCTTGATGTCCGCCGCGGCGCCGTCGATGCGCACCGTGAAGGTCACGGTGGAGGTGGCCGGGGTGGCCACGCTGACGGTGTCGATGGTGATCTCGAGGCGGCGGGCGGCGTTGGAGCCGTTGCCCACGAAGGTGGTGTTGGTGGCGGCGGCGTACAGGGCCGAGTGGACCTTGCGGGTCGCCGGGGCGGCCGACTGCGCGTCGGCCTGGTGGCAGTTGGCGCAGCCGTTGTCGTTGGCCTGGCCGCCCATGTGGGTGGCGAAGTCGACCTCGTAGTGGCAGGAGCCGCAGGCCGCGCGGGAGGGCTTGCTGAAGGCGTTGTCAGCCTGGGCGCCCTGGTGGCACTGGCCGCAGTTCTTCACCGTGTTGGGCGGCGCGAACATGACCGTCGAGAAGTCCGTGGTGGCGCTCCACTTGTAGACGCGGGGCGTGCCGGCCGGGGCCAGCAGCTGGCCGGCGTGGATCTCGTGGATCATCTGGCGGAAGTCGATGGCGTTGGCGGTGCGGCCGGAGGCGGCGTCGGCGGCGATGATCCAGCCGGGGGTGTGGCAGGTGAGGCAGAGGCCAACCGTGCGGCGCGTGCCGTGGGCCTGCATGTTCTTGTGGCAGGCGTTGCAGGCGGCGTCGGAGACGACCTGGCGGGCCACGGCGGCGGTGCCGTTCGGCACGAACTCGAAGGAGACGCCGACCGGGTAGTTGATGCCCTGGAAGAGGCGGGCGGCCTGCATGCCGACCAGCGTCTGGGAGGCCGGGGCGGGCGCCAGCGGGAAGCCGGCGGCCAGCGCCGGCAGCGCCGGGGCAGCCGTCGGGAAGGTGAACATGTAGGTGCCGTCCAGGTTGGCCGTGTAGAGCGCCGCGGCCTGGGCCAGCGTGATGGTGGCGGGGACCGAGGTCGGCCGGGTCTGCTTGCCGGCCGGGTCGCCGGCGCTGGCGCTCTCGTAGAGCGCCTCGTAGGTGCCCGTGGCGTTCGCCTGCGCGATGCTGAAGCGCGGGCCGCGGGTGCTGCCGAAGGCGCCGGCGGCGAGCTCGGCCAGGAAGTCGACCTGGTTGCCGGCGGCGTCCGTCACGTCGAAGGTGACGGTGGCCGGGCCGGTGGCCGGGGCGGTGGCGGAGAGGATGGTGATCTTGAGGCCGGCGCCGGCGGGCACGGGAGCGGGCGCGCCCGGCTCACCCTGCGGGCCGGTGGGGCCGATGGGGCCGGTCGGGCCGGTGGGGCCGGTGGCGCCGTCGGCGCCAGCAGGGCCGGTGGGGCCGGTGGCGCCGTCGGCGCCAGCAGGGCCGGTGGGGCCGGTGGGGCCGGTGGCGCCGTCGACGCCGTCGGTGCCGTTGGTGCCGTTGGTGCCGTTCTGACCGGCGGGGCCGGTGTCGCCGGAGCAGGCGGTGAGGACCATCGCGAGGGCTGCGGCGAACAGCGCGGCCTTCCCGTAACGCGAAGAAGTTTGCATCCTGGGTTCTCCCCTGAAGCGAAATGTTGGTGGATGAGTCGGACGTTGACGTAGCAACGGTCGTGCCCAGCCGCGACGCGTCAGGACCGTGACGAAACACCCGGATGCGCCCAGTTTGAGTGTGTGTGCAATGTACCCCTGGGAGGGGCTGGTCAAATCACCCACCCACCCCTGCGCCAGGTGCCCCAACTCACACGCATGGGGCTGTGCGCAGCCGCCCACAGAATCGTTTCATCGACCCGTAATCAGGGTATAATTTGGGTGTCCACCCGCGTGCTCTGCGGCGCAGTCCGGCGACGCGGCGCAGGGGCTGCGCGGGAGCGCGCAGGCCACCTGTTCGGCGTCGGGCTCGACTAGTATGCGCCGATGCTTCGCCTCGGCTGGCCGGCGGTGATCCTCGGCGTCCTCTTCATCGGACTCCTGGCTCGCCGCCCCGGGCTCCTCTTCTCCCGCGCCTTCTTCCCCGTGCTCCTGCTCATGGGGATCGTGCTCCTCATCGGCTACCGGCGCCGCGGCCGGCGGTGAGCCGCGGGGACGGTGCGCGGAACCGGTGCGCTCCGCCTCCCCCGGCGCTACCATGACGCCGTGCGACTCCTGAACGCCTTCCGCATCGACGCCCCGCTCCCGCCCAGCGGCCTCACCCGCTGGGCCACCATCCTCGGCATGGCCTTCGGCGGCCTGGTGGCCATGCTGGTGGTGGTGTTCATGGGCGTGCTGCTGTTCTCCGGGTGACGCTGGCGCGCCGGCGCCGGGCCCCGCTACGGGGTGGCCGGCGGCGCGGCGTCGGCCGGCAGGGTCGCCACGCCGGCCCGCAGCGTCTCGCCCACCACCCGCCGCAGCAGGTCGGTGGGGAACGGCTTCTCCAGCACCGGGTTGGGCACCGACGCCAGGAAGGCGCGCGAGGTCTCGTGCAGCGCGCCGCCGGTGACGAAGACCATCCTGCCGGCCGCGGCGGGGTCGGCGCGCAGCAGCGCCGCGTGCAGGTCCATGCCGGTCATGCCGGGCATCATCAGGTCGCAGAGGATGACGTCCACGACGGGCTGCTGCCCGAGGCGCGCCAGCGCCGCCGCCCCGGACTCCACCACCTCGACGTCGTGCTGGGTCCCCAGGAGGCGCCGCATGGTCTTGCCGACGTAGGGCTCGTCGTCCACCACCAGCACCCGGGCGCGCGGCCCGGGCGGCGCCGAGGCCGCCGCGCTGGTCGCCGCGGGGCGGTGCGCCACCGGGGCCTGCGGCAGGAGGACGGTGAAGGTGGTGCCCCGGCCGGACCGGGCGCCCACCGTGATCTCACCCCCCATGGCCGCCACCGTCCGCTGGCAGATGGCCAGGCCCAGCCCGGTCCCCTCCCCGGCCGGCCTGGTGGTGAAGAACGGGACGAAGATGTGCGGCAGCACCTCGGGCGGGATGCCGGCGCCGGTGTCGCTCACCTCGATGCGGACGCGCCCGTCGAGCTCGATGCCGGTGGCCACCCGGACCACGTTGGCCTCGGGTCGCCCCGGCCCGATGGCGTGGCTGGCGTTCACCAGCAGGTTGACGAACACCTGGCCCAGCCGGGCGGGATCGCCCAGCACCGGCGGCACCGCCGCCAGCTCCGCCTTCACCTCGGCGCACGGGCGCAGCACGCCGGCCGTCAGGTTGAGCGCCGAGCGGAGCGCCGCCGCCACGTCCACCGGCTCGTGCCGGTCGTCGCCCTGGCGCGAGAGGGCGCGCAGGTCGCCCACGATCTGCCGGACCCGGGCGGCCCCCTCGTTGGCCTCGTCGAGCGCCTGGCGGGCCTGGGTCAGCGCCTCGGGCGGCGTGCCCGCCCCGGCGCTCAGGGCCTCGCGGGCGAAGCCCAGGTTGCCCATCACGTAGGCCAGCGGGTTGTTGATCTCGTGGGCCACCCCGGCCGCCAGCGCGCCGAGCGAGGCCATGCGGTCGGCCACCGCCAGGCGGGCCTGCAGCTCGGTGCGCTCGGAGACGTCCTCGATGATCCCCACGGCGTGGTGGAAGGTCCGGCCCGGGCCGCGGATGGCCGAGGTGGTGTAGCGCAGGTGGACGACGCCGCCGTCCTTGCGCAGGTAGCGCCGCTCCATGGCGTTCTGGTCGCGGTCGCCGCGCACCAGCGCGGCGAAGGCGGCCAGGCTGCCGGCGCGGTCCTCGGGGTGGAGCAGGTCCTGGAAGCGGAGCGCCGCCAGCTCCTGGCGCGTGTAGCCCAGCATCCGGCAGAGCGCGTCGTTCACCTCCACCAGGCGGCCGCCGGCGTCCACCAGGGCCATCCCCACCCCGGCGCCGTGGAAGGCGGCGGTGAAGCGGGCCTCGCTCTCGCGCCGGGCGGACTCGACCAGCGCCTGCGCTTCCCCCGAGGTGCCGGAGGCGGCGACCGCCTCCAGGGCGCGGCGCAGCCGCCGCTCCCGGACGGCGAGCGCCAGCCCGAGGGCGGCCAGGCCGAGGGTGAGGAGGTGCCAGACCATCGCGGCGATGCTAGCAGGACCGGTGCACCGGTCCGCGCAGGACGGCCGGCGAGCCCCGTGTGGGCGTGCGCGCCACCGGACAGGGCTGGCCGCGGCGACCCCGGGCCGGCAGACTGCCGCCATGCCAGCGCCCTCCGACCTCCCCGCCGCCCTGGCGGCCCTGTGTGGCCGGCCGCCGCTGACCGAGCCACCGCCGGACGCCGGGACCTGGCGCGAGGCCGCCGCCGCCCTGGGAGCGCCCCGCCCCCTGCAGGACGAGGCCCGCTGGTGGCGAGCCCTGGAGCGCGGCCGCGCCGGCGACTGGGAGGCGGTGGGGACGCTGGCCGAGGCCGGCCTGGGCGAGCCGTACTCCCCACGCGAGGCGCTTCGGCTGGCGGCGCTCCACTGCCTCTCGGGCAGCGTCGCGGAGGCCGAGCACGTCCTCTCGCAGCTGGTGCAGCTGCACGGCGACCCGGGGCTGCCGGGCCAGGTGGCCGCCTGGTGCGAGCGCGAGGGGCTGCTGGCGGCGGCGGCCCGGCTGCGGGCCGGCGCGGCCGGCCCTGCCTAGCGGAGCGCCTGCTCCGGCGCCGCCGGCAGCCCGGCCACCTTGAGCGGCTGGATCACCCAGACCGCCAGCGGCGTGCCCTCGGGGTCGAGCCCCGGGTCCCAGCGGCAGGCCTCGAAGGCCGCCACCACCGCCCGCTCGACCTCCGGTGCCACCGGGGCCAGGAAGGAGAACTGGCGCACCGAGCCGTCGCGCATGACGGCGAACTTCACCTTGTTGTCGAGGCCGGCCACCTCGGTGTGGCGGCGCAGGGCGACCTGCAGGCAGGCCGGGTCGGCCAGCGTGGGGCGCCGGTAGGCCGCCGCCCGCTCGCTCCGCAGGTCGAGGCTGGCGCCGCCGAAGGGCACGGGCGGGGGCGCCAGTCCGGGACCGACGGGCCCGGCGGACGGCCGGGCGGCCAGCCCCGCGCCACGGCCCTTCACCTTGACCGGCTGCGTGACGCGCACCACCAGCGGCTTGCCGGCGGGATCGAGCCCCTGGCTCCACGGACAGGCCGTGAAGGCCGTCCGCACCGCCAGCTCCATCCGCGGCGGGGGCGGCGGCGAGAAGGTCAGGTCGGTCAGGCTGCCGTCGCGCTGCACCGTGAAGGCCACCTTGCCGTCGAACCCGGCGGCGGCGGGCTGCTCCTCCAGCCGCTCCACCAGGCAGGCGGCGTTGGCCAGCCGCGGCCTGGTGTAGCCGTCGGCGAAGTCGCCTTCGAGGTGGATGGCGACGACGCCCTCCAGGCCCCCGTCGGCGGCGGCGGGCCGGGGCGCGAGCGACGCGGCGGCCAGGGTGGTGAGGGCGACGGCGGTGACGGCGAGCCTGCTGCGACGTGGCATGGGAACGCTCCCTGCCAGCGAAGGTATCACCGCGCCGCGGGCGGCCGCAGCGCCGTCGGCGCGGGACACGCTGGCCTGGCGTCAGGCCTCTGGCCCGGCGGCTCGCCCTCCTCGAGCAGCCAGAGGTTGACCCTGGCGCGCGGGTGGCCTGGCTCGAGCCGGAGCGCCTCCAGGAAGGCCCGGCGGGCCTCCTCGAGGCGGCAGGCGGCCGAGTACGCCAGGCCGAGGTTGTTGTGGGCGCGGGCGTTCCTCGGCGCCTGTGCCACCACATCGGACCAGAAGGTGAGCTCGTCGGCGTAGACCAGGCTGCGCCGGGCCGTCAGGGCGCCCAGCCAGAGCACCAGCCCGGCCGCACCCACCGCCGCCGCGCCGCGCCGCCACCCCGGCGCCGCCAGCCAGGCCGACAGCGCGCGCCCCGCCAGCCAGGCCGGTCCGAGCAAGGCCAGGTAGAGCTGCCGATGGTTGGCCACCTCCGGCCGCGGCAGGAGCCACCCGGTGGGCGGGAGCCACAGCAGGCACCAGAGGACCGCCAGCCCGGCGGCCCGGCGGCCCGGCCGGGCGGCGCGGCCCAGCGCGGCCTGGAGCCCGAAAGCCAGGGCCGCCGCCAGCGCGACCGCCGCCAGCGCCGCCACGCCCAGGGCCGCGGCCGTGGGCGGCGCCGGCGGCCCTGGATCCGCCAGCAGGCGGCCGGGGGCCACGACCTGGCCGGCCAGCCAGGCCAGGCCGCCGAGGTGCGCCACCAGGTTCTCCACCGGCGGCCGGAGGCCGGCGGCGTGGCTCAGCATGGCGCGGTACGAGGGGGAGGCCAGCGCGGCGCCCGCGGCCAGGGCCACCACCAGCATGTGCGGAAGCAGGCCGGGGAGCGCGCCGCGCCAGGGGCGGGCGCCCGGGCCCGGCGCGGCCCGCGCCTCGACCGCCGCCAGCAGGAGCAGGGCCAGCGGCAGGACCGCCGCGGTCTCCTTCACGCCGAGCGAGGCGAGGAGCAGCAGCGGCGAGAGCAACGCCGAGAGCCAGGGCCGCCCGCGCGCCCGGCCCTCCAGCCAGGCCAGCAGGCTGCCCAGCGCCAGCAGGGCCGCCAGCGCGCTGGAGCGCCCGGAGAGGTAGGTGACGGCCTCGGTCTGCACCGGGTGCAGCGCCAGCAGCAGCGCGCCGAGGAGGGCGGCAGGAGGGACCGACCGCGACCGCGACCCCTCCCCTGCGAACCAGCCCTCCAGCACCACCAGCAACCGGAGCGCCAGCAGGGTCGCGCCCAGGTGGATGGCCAGGTTCACCGCGTGGAAGCCCGCCAGCCCCAGCCCGGCCTGGTGGTTCCAGGCGAAGCTCAGCCCGAGCAGCGGCCGCAGCGCCGGCTGGGCCGCCCACCAGGCCCGCAGCGACTGGACCCTCGGGTCCAGCACGATGACGTTCCAGTCGTCGAACTGGAAGGCGCCGGCGAACGAGGTGGCGTAGGCCGCCGCCACCGCGGCGACCAGGAGCCCTGCGGCGAGCGCCGGCGACAGTCCGCCAGGCGGCGGGCGCCCGGCCGGTGCCAGGTCCGCCGCGCCGGTCGGCGGAGGGCGCGGCGGCGCGGGGCCGTCCTCACCCACCGCGGCCGGCCTCGGCGAAGGCCTTCTCGACCAGGCCGGCCGCCGCCCACCAGCGATCGGCCGCGTCGAGCAGCACCACCAGCAGCTCCACGCCGTCGCGCTCCACCAGCGCCACCACGCAGCGCCCGGCCGCCGCCGTGTAGCCGGTCTTGACCCCGCGCGCCCCGCGCAGCCGCCCGAGCAGCGCGTTGGTGGTCCGCAGGGACAGCACCCGGCCGGCCAGGGTGCGCAGCGTGACCGCCTCCAGCGCCGCCAGGCGCCGCACCTCGGGCTGGGCCAGCGCCGCCCGCGTCAGCGCCAGGAGGTCGCGCGCCGAGGAGCGGTGTCCCGGGCCGTCGTGGCCGCAGGCATTCTCGAAGCGGGTGGCGGCCAGCCCCAGCGCCTGGGCCCGGGCGTTCATGCGGGCCACGAAGGCCGGCTCGTCACCGGCCAGGTGCTCGGCCAGCGCCAGGCAGGCGTCGTTGGCGGAGGCCACCAGGGTGGCGGCCAGGAGGTCGCCGGCCGCCAGGCGCTCGCCCCGGCGCAGCCCGGCGCGGGTGCCGCCGGCCCGCGCCGCCCGGGCGCTCACGTCCACCGGCGCCGCCGCGTCCCAGGGCCCCTCCAGCGCCACCAGGGCGGTCATGATCTTGGTGAGCGAGGCCGGCGGGCGGGCGCCGCCCGCGTCGCGGCCCCAGAGCTCCCGGCCGTCGAGCGCCACCAGGTAGGCGGCCGCCGCACGCGGGAAGCGGTCGGTCGGCTCGGCCGCGCCTGCCGCGCCGGCCAGGCAGACCAGCGCCGTCGCCAGCACGCCGATCCGCCGCGCCCGGCCAGGCGCGTGTCGGGCCGGGGCGCGGTGGCCCGCCCCTGGCCGGAGTGGCGCCGCCGCGCCGCTCAGAACCCGAAGACTCCCTTCAGGAGCTTCTTGCCCTCGTCCACCGCCTTGTCCTTGGGCTCCTTCTTCTTCTCGGGCGCCGCCCTGGCCGCGCCGGCGCCCTCGTCGAGCTCGTCGCCCGCCACCCGGCCGCAGAAGTCGCGGTAGCGGGAGGTGCGCAGCGAGGTGTAGTCGCGCCCGGCGCACTCCCGCCGCGCCAGCGCCTTGGCCTCGACCGGGCAGCGGGCGGCCAGGAAGTCGAGCTCGCCGCGCTTCTCCGCGCCAGGGCACAGCTCCTTCGGCAGCGCCGCCAGGCTGGTGCCGCAGGCCTTGGCCGCCTCCTCCGGCGTGGGGAACATCCCGCCGGGCATCTGCTTCGCCAGCTGCTCGTACTGCATCACCCGCTGGAAGCCCGCGGCGGTCTTCAGCTTGGCGCAGAAGGCGGCCACCTGCGCCGGGTCCTTGCAGTGGGGGTCGCGCCCGGCCACCGCCTGGGGCGAGACCTCCTCGAGGGCGCTGGCGCACATCCGCTGCTTCGCCTCGTCCCGCTGCGCCTCGCCGCGCCGGCGCTGCTCCTCGCCCTGCTGCTGCATGGCCGCCACCTTCTGCTCCAGCTCGCGCACGTCGCAGTCGCCGCCCACCTTCTTGCCGCGCATCTTCAGGTTCATGTCGCCGCGCCGCGACCGCATGGCGGTCCGGCCGGTGAAGCTGCTGGAGGTGTAGGTCATCTCCCCTTCGCCCTCCATGGGCTCCTCCCCGGTGCAGACCAGCCGCCACGTCATGGTGCTGCCCGTCACCTTGAGGTCCTGGATGCGGCAGGTGTCGTCCGGCTTCGACTCGGGCGGCCGCTTCCACTGGTCCACCGGCAGGCAGACCTTCATGGTCTGGGCGGGCATGGCGAACGGCATGCCGGCCATCTCCATCTCGATGGTCTGCTCCCAGTAGACGCCGCGCTCGGCGGCGGCCGGGGCCGGCGCGGCGGCGAGGAGACCGAGCAGGGCGGCGGTGAGGCGGGCGGCGGATCGGGTCATGGTCTCTCCAGGTGGGCACCCGTTCACGGCGGGTACGCGCGGCGCGCGGCGGCGCCGGGCGCTGAGCGGGTCGGGCTGGCACGGGACGACACCACGAAGGCGCCACGCTGTCGAGGCGCCGGAGGGGTGGAGCGCCCCCGCCCGGGCGGGTGCCGAGGCGGCGCGACCCCTCGGCCCCTGGGACGGGTAGGATGCGACCATGAGCCCGCTCCTCCCCGGTGGCCTCCTGGCAGGCGCCGTGGCGGGCCTCCTCTCCGGCATCTTCGGCATCGGCGGGGGCATCGTGCTGGTGCCGGCGCTGGGGCTGCTCCTGGCCCTGCCGCAGCACCAGGCGCAGGGGGTGACGCTGGCGGTGCTGCTCCTGCCGGTGGGGCTGCCGGCGGTGGTCGCCTATCACCGGCGCGCGCCCATCCGGCCGGGCCTGGTGCTGGCGCTGGTGACCGGCTTCCTGGCCGGAGTGGGGGCCGGGGCCGAGGCCGCCGCCTGGCTGCCGGAGCGGCTCATGCGGCTGGTCTTCGTGGCCTTCCTGGTGGTGGCCGCCGCCCAGGCCTGGCGCGGGGGCGCGGGCGGCGGCGGCGCCGCGCGCCCGCCCGGGGCCGCCTGGCATGGCCTCTGGATCGGGGCGGTGGGCGGGCTCTTCTCGGGCCTGCTCGGCATCGGCGGCGGCATCGTCATGGTGCCGCTGCTGGTGGCGGTGGTGCACCTGCCCCGCCTGCAGGCGCAGGGGACCAGCCTGGCCACCATGCTGCCGCCGGTGGGGCTGCCCGGCGTGCTGGTCTACACCCGCACCCAGGGCGGCCTGCCCTGGGCCCTGGTGGCCGCGGTGGCCGCCGGCTTCGCGGCGGGCGCCTTCCTGGGCGCGCGGGTGGCGGGTCGCCTCCAGGCCCACCGGCTCTCGCGCGCCTTCGCCCTCTTCGTGGGCGCCGTGGCCGCGGCGCTGGCGTGGAAGGTGCTGGCCGGCTGAGCGACCGAGCCGCGGTCCCCGCGGGGCGCCGGCTCAGGCCTCGCGGCGCTGCCGCTGCGCGCGCGAGTTGGAGACGCCGGCCGCCACCGTGAAGGCCACGCTGGAGGCGATGAGCGAGGGCACCACCAGGAAGACGTTGCCGGTGGCCTCGGCCACGAAGACCGCGGCGAAGAGCAGGCTGTTGTAGCTGGCCCCGGCGAAGGCGGCGATGCCCAGCAGCGTGTAGACGCCGGGCTGGCTGGGGGCCAGGGCGGCGTCGAAGGCGGCCCCCAGCGCCGCGCCCATGGTGGCGGTGGGCACGAACAGGCCGCCCACCCCGCCGCAGCCGAAGGTCACCGAGGTGGCCAGCAGCTTCAGGCCGAAGATGGCCAGCGCCGCCCACAGGGCGTGGCGGCCCGCCAGCAGGTCGTTGGCCACCGGCAGGCCGGCGCCCAGGGTCACCGGCTCGCCCAGCAGGGCGTTGGCCGCGGCGGCCAGCGCCACCAGCAGCGCGCCGCCCAGGGCGGCCCGCGCCACCACCGAGCCGGTGAGGGCCTCGAAGCGGGCCCGCAGGCGCGCCAGGGTCCAGAGGAACAGGTGCGAGCCCAGCCCCGCCACCAGCCCGAGCGGCACCGCCCAGAGCAGGTGGCTGGTGTCGAGCACGTACTCGAAGTCGATGGGGAAGTAGGGGGTGGCGGGGCGCAGCAGGGTGAAGGTCCAGAACGAGGTGGCCGAGGCCACCAGCGCGGGCAGCAGCGCCTCGTGCGCCAGGTCGTGCTTGTAGGGAGACTCCACGCCCATGATGGCCCCGGAGAGCGGGGCCCGGAAGATGGCGGCGATGCCGGCGGCGCCGCCCACCAGCAGCGTGGTGCGCGCGCTCCAGCGCAGCGCGGCCAGGCCGGTGCGGTTGAGCGTGGTCTGCAGCGCCGACCCGAGGGTGGCGCCCAGCCACTTGCTGGCCCCCTCCATGCCCGCGCTGCCGCCCAGCCCCAGGGTGAAGAGGGACGCCGCCAGCTTCCCGGGCGCGGTGCCGGTGGGCATGCCCTCCCCGGGCTCGTGGTAGGCGCGCACCACCTCGTCGGCCATGGCGGGCGAAGGGGTGCGGAAGAGGCGCAGCAGCAGCCCGGTCAGCGTCAGGCCGAGGAGCGGCGCCACCAGCCGGACCGCCAGGGGGGCGGCGCTGACGCGGCGCCAGAGCACCTCGTTGACCGCGAAGTCGTAGCCCGCGATGGCCACGCCGACCAGCGCGCCGAGCGGGGCCGCCACCAGCAGCATGTGCCGGGCGATGGCCAGGCTCTCGGTGACGTGGTGCGGGCGGCCGCCCGCAGGTGGGCCGCCCGGCGCGGGGTACGGCGGCGAGGCGGGGGGGGTCTCGGCGCGTCTGGTCAGGGTCGTCGACTCGCTCGCCAGGGGGGCGCGCGCGTGGGGGAGCGGGATTGTGGGTGGGCGGTGGGAGGACAGTCAAGGAGGGGCGGCGGCCCCGACCGCGATCGCGGGCAGCCCCCTCACCCCGGCCCTCTCCCCCAGCGAGCTGGGGGAGAGGGTGAGCAGACCACCCGAACCCGACCGCGACCGCGACCGCGACCGCGACCCCGACCGCGACCGCGACCCCGACCCCGACCGCGACCGCGACCGCGACCCCGACCGCGACCGCGACCGCGACCCCGTCCTCGTCCCCGACCGCGGAAAGAAGACCGGCCGACCGCCGGAGGTCTCCCCCCTGCGGTCGGCCGTGCGGCCTGTTCATCCCCCCCCGGGGATACTGGCTAGAAGTCCTTGAGCTGGGTCTCCTCGTCCATCGGGAACGGGTTCACGGGCGCCATGGCCTTGTCTCCGCCGTGGCCGTTCCTGCCGGGCTTGAGCGCCTTGTTCGGCCTGGGCGGCGCGGCCTGGGCCAGCCGGACCGCGCCGGCCGGGCGGCGGGCCGCCGGGGCGCTGGCCTTGCCGAGGTTGAAGGCGCCGACCATGGCGGCCAGCTCCTCGGCCTGGCCGTTCAGCTCGCTGGCCGCGGAGGAGGACTCCTCGGCCGAGGCGGCGTTCTGCTGGGTCACCTTGTCCATCTCGGCCACCGCCTGGTTCACCTGGTCGATGCCGGACGACTGCTCCTTCGCCGCCGCCGAGATCTCCGCCACGATGTCGGTGACCTTGCCGATGCCGGTCACGATCTCGCCGAGCTTCCCGGCCACCTGCTTGGCCGAGGCCTCGCCCTCCACCGCCTGCTTGACCGACTCCTTGATCAGCTCCTCGGTCTTCATGGCCGCCTCCTTGGCGCGCAGCGCCAGGCTGCGGACCTCCTCGGCGACCACCGCGAAGCCGCGGCCCGCCTCGCCGGCCCGGGCCGCCTCGACGGCGGCGTTCAGGGCCAGCAGGTTGGTCTGGAAGGCGATGTCGTTGATGTCCTTGATGATCTGCGAGGTGCCCTCCGCCGCCGCCTTGATCTTCACCATCGACCCCTGCATCTGCGCCACCGCGGTGGTCCCCTCGTCGGCCGCGCCGCGGGCCGACTGGGCCAGCGTGTTGGCCTGCATGGCGCTGTCGGTGGCCTGCTTGGTCACGGTGAGCACCGACTCGAGGGACGAGCTGGTCTCCTCCAGCGAGGAGGCCTGCTCGGACGCGCCCGAGGCCACCGCCTGCGACGAGGCGGCGATCTGCTGCGACGCGCTCGACACCTGCTCCACCGCCGAGGCCACCTGCGACAGCGCCTCCAGCAGCGCCTCGCCGGTGGCGTTGACCGAGTCCTTGATCTTGGCGTGGTCCCCCTGGTAGCTGCCGCCCACCCGGGCCCGGAGATCCCGCTGCGAGAGCTTCTCCAGCACCCCGGCCGACTCGGTGATGGGCGCCAGCACCGCGTCCAGCGTCTGGTTGACGCCGTCCACCACCTTCTTGAAGTCCCCCTGGTGCTTCGAGGCGTCCGCCCGGGTGGCGAGCCGTCCGGCCACCGCCGCGTCCACCAGGGTGCCGGCGTCGGAGACCAGCCGGTTCACCGCGTCGATGCAGGTGTTCAGGTTGTTCTTGATGGTGTTGAAGTCGCCGGCGTAGCTGTCGGTGATCTTCTGCGGGATGGCCCCGCGCGAGATCTCGTCGACGTACTTCGCCGCCACGTTGAGCGGGCCGATGACGGCGTCCAGCGTCTTGTTGACCCCCTCCACCACCTTCTTGAAGTCGCCCTCGTGCCGGGAGGCGTCGGCGCGGGTGGCCAGCCGCCCCTCCACCCCGGCCTGGGCCAGCATCCCGGCGTCGGTCACCAGCCGGTTCACCGCGTCCACGCACCGGTTCAGGTTCTCCTTGATGGTGTTGAAGTCGCCGGCGTAGCTGGCCGTGATCTTCTCCGGGATCTGCCCTTGGAGATCTGGTCCACGTACCGGGCCGCCACGTTGAGCGGGCCGATGACCGCGTCCAGCGTGTCGTTGACGCCGGCCACCACCTTGCGGAAGTCGCCCTGGTGCTTCGAGGCGTCGGCCCGGGTGGCCAGCCGCCCCTCCACCCCGGCCTTGGCCAGCGTGGACGCGTCCGCCACCAGCGCGTTCACCGCGTCGATGCAGTCGTTCAGCGAGCCCTTGATGAGGTCGAAGTCGCCCTGGTACCGCTCGGTGATCTTCGGCGGGATGTCCCCCTTGCCGATCCGCGAGACGCACTCCACCACCATGCGGGTCGGCCTCTCCACCGCCGCCATGGTCTCGTTGATGCCCGCGATGATGGGCCGGAACTCCCCCTCCACCGCCGCCTCGTCCCCGCGCACGCCGAGCTGCCCCGCCTGCACCGCCTCGCGCAGCTTGCCCGCCTCCCCCACCAGCGCCGTCACCGTGTTGCCGATCTTCTTGCCCAGGAAGACGCCGATGGCCAGGAGCAGCACCGCGGCCAGGAGGATCGAGACCACGATGGTGGTCAGCGCGCGCGAGCCGGCGGCCAGCCCCTCCTCGCCGTTCCTGGCCGCGTCCGTCCTGGTCTTCTCCTGCACGGCGTCGATGGCCACGGCGGCCTTCCGGTAGGTGGCCTCGCTGGCGGCGAAGGCCGACCAGGCCCGCCCGTCGATGACCGCGACGTCGGCTGCGTCCTTGTCGGCCCCACCTCCCACCAGGCGGTCGCGGTCGGCGATGGCCGAGGCCACCTGCTCCACGACCGGCCGCCAGGACGCGAACTCGGACCTCCAGGTCCGCCAGAGCACCTGGGTCGAGTCGCCGTGCGGCATGGCCTCGTAGGCCTTGGCGCCCCCGTCGATCTCCTCCAGCGCCTTGCGGACGCGCTCCTGGGCGTAGCGGTGCTCCTCGACGGTGAGCCGCCGGTTGAGCAGGGTGCGCAGGCTGGCCTCCAGGGTCACCTGGCCCTCGCCCACCAGCGCCAGGGCCACCAGGCTCGGGATCTTCTGGTGGCTGGCCTCCTCCAGGCGGTCCTCGATGCCCTGCGAGCCGGAGTAGGAGATGCCCCCCACCACCAGCAGGATCGCGACGGCCAGCGCGAAGCCGGCCAGGATCTTGGTGCCCATCTTCAGGTTCGCGAACATGTGGTCTCTCCGCCTGGCGCACCGGCGCCGGAGTCGCTGAGCAGAGCACCTGGCATGCCACGGGGCGGCCCGCGACCGCCGCCGGCACGCCCACGCCGGTGGGGTGCGGCACGATGCGCAGGCGCCGATCCGGCCCGTGTGATCCTCGGACGTTGCGTCGGTCCCACGGGCCGCGGTGGGGCGGCGCAGGCGCGGCCCCTGGATCCGCCTGCGCGCCTCGGCCCACGGGTCCCGCCCCACTCCGGGGTCGGCAGCACGCCGGCGGGCCGACACCCCCGGGTAGCCCGCGGCCCGCCGCGGGGGAGACGCCGGCCGCCGCGGGGGGACGCCTCCTCCTCGCCACGGGGAGCTTGACCAGGGCTGCGGGGGGAGCTTTGCTTTCGACTTGGTCCTCGGCACTCCAGCCACTCCGCCGTCCTCCTCCCTGGCCGGACCGCCAGGACGCCACCTGCCTCGCCGCGCGGCTCCCCACGGGTGGTCAGGTCCAGCTCCGGGCCGCCTGCCCTCGATCGACGCGGGCGTCCGTCGCGGCGGGGAGCCGGCGTGATCGCCCCCGCCGAGGTCACGTCCCACGTGGAGGACCTCCTGAACGGCCGCCGCGAGGCCTGCCGCGCCAGGGTGTGGGCGCTGCTCGAGGCCGGGACGCCGCTGCGCGAGCTCTACACCGGGCTCTTCGCCACCTCCCTGCACCAGGTGGGGGACCGCTGGGCCCGGGGCGAGATCACCGTCGCCGACGAGCACCTGGCCACGGCCCTCACCGAGGACCTGCTCTCGCAGGTCTTCCCGCGCACGCAGGCGCGGCCAGACCGCGGGCGCACCGCCGTGGTCTCCTGCGCCGCCAACGAGTACCACCAGGTGGGCGGCCGCATCGTGGCCGACGTGCTGGAGCTGCAGGGCTGGCGAGTCCACTTCCTGGGCGCCAACCTGCCGCCGCAGGCGCTGGCCGGGCTGGTGGCGGCGCACCACCCGGACCTGGTGGCCCTGTCGGTGGCCCTGGAGGCCAACCTGCCGGAGGTGGTGCAGGCCGTCGGCGCCATCCGCGCGATCGACGCGGCGGTGCCGGTGGTGGTGGGCGGCCAGGCCTTCGCCTCCGCCACGGCCCGGGCCGAGGTCGAGCGGCTGCCGGGCGTGCGCCACCTCGCCTCGCTCGAGGCGCTCGAGGCGCTGGCTGCCGGATGGGGGCGCTGACCCCGTGGCGCCTTCGCTCGAGCAGGTGCTGGCGGAGCAGGTGCGCGGCGACGCCCCGATCCTCTACCTGCGGCTCGACCCCTCGGATCGGATCGTCGACTCCAACCGGCACACCCGCGGGCTGCTGGGCGACGCGCTGCACGGGATCCGCTTCGGCGACCTGCTGGTGACCTTCGAGCGGGAGCTGTGCGTCGCCGACCTGGTGCGCGGCCCGTCGTCGGGCCGGCTGGTCTCCTTCCTGGGGCGGGAGGGGCCGCCGTTCTCCCAGCGCTGCACCTTCACGGCCCTCTCCTGGGGAGCGGTGGTCCTGGGCGGCGGCGAGGCGCGCGGCGCGGCCCGCCTGCAGGCCGCCACCCTGGCGCTCAACGCCGACCTGACCAGCCAGGCCCGCGAGCTGCAGCAGGCCAACGCGCAGCTGGCGCGGCTGGGGCGCCTCAAGGACCAGTTCCTGGGCATGGCGGCCCACGACCTGCGCTCGCCCATCCTGGGCGTCTCCACCTTCGCCGGGTTCCTGGCGGAGGATCTCGGCCCCGCCCTGGGCCCGGAGCAGCGGGACCACCTGTCCATCATCCAGAACTCGGCCCGGCTGATGCGCCGGCTGGTGGACGACTTCCTCGACGTGGCCCTCATCGAGGCGGGACAGCTCCGGCTGGCGCTGGCGCCGGCCCGGCTCGCCGAGGTGACCGACCACGCGCTGCGGCTGGTGGACCTGGCGGCGCGCCGCAAGCGGGTGGCGCTGCGGGTGACCCACGCCCCGGGGCTGCCGCTCCTGCCGCTCGACGCCGAGCGGCTGACCCAGGTGGTCGTCAACCTGGCCACCAACGCCGTGCAGCACTCCTACGCCGGGGGCGCCGTGGAGGTGGAGACCGGCGCGGATGCGGCCGGCCAGTGGCTGCGGGTGCGGGACCAGGGGACCGGCATCCCGCCGGAGGTCCAGCAGGACCTCTTCGCCCCCTTCACCAGCGCCGCCGGGCGGAAGACGGCCGGCGAGCGCAGCACCGGGCTGGGGCTGGCCATCACCCGCATGATCGTGGAGGGGCACCGGGGCACCATCGAGGTGGCCAGCGCTCTGTCCCGAGGGGCCACCTTCACGGTGCGCCTGCCCGCCCCGGCCGTCGCCGGCTGACCAGGGCGCCGCCCTGGGGTGCGCCGGTCCGGCTGGCGCCGGCGCACCTGGCGCGACGCCTCCACCCGGCTCACTTCGACTCGACCAGCCGAAGCCTCGGCTCGCCGGGCTCCCCGGGCGGCGCGGGCCCGTCGGCGCCGCCCGGCGGCGGGACCTCCAGCCCGAGGTCCGGCCTGGCCGGCAGGAGCATGCGGAAGGTGGTGCCCACCCCCGGCTCGCTGTCCACCGTCAGCGCGCCGCGGTGCGCCTGCAACACCCCCAGCACCACCGAGAGCCCCAGCCCCCGCCCGTCGGCCTTGGTGGTGAAGAAGGGGTCGAAGATGCGGGCCCGGGTCTCGGCCGTCATGCCGGCGCCCTCGTCGCAGACCTCCAGCGCCAGGTAGCGCCCCTCCGGCAGCCCCTCCCCCACCGGCGAGCGTGCCAGGGCCTGGTGGTCGAACTCGCCCAGGCTGGTCCGGAGGGTGATGGCGCCCTCGCGCTCGCCCATGGCCTGGGCCGCGTTGAGGAGCAGGTTCATGACCACCTGGCGCAGCTGGGTGGCGTTGGCCTCGACCCAGGGGAGGTCCTCCGGGAGGTCGAAGACCAGCCGGCAGCGGCGCGGCAGCGAGCTGCGGACCAGCATGGCCATCTCGGCCGCCAGGCGTGAGAGGTGCAGCGGCTGCACCGGGGTCTCGCCCCGGCCGGCGTAGGCCAGCAGCTGGGCGGTCAGCTCCACCGCCCGCTGGGACCCGGCGCGCGCCTGGCCCACCTGCTCGCGCGGCTCGCCGTCCGGCAGGGCACGCAGCGCCTCGTCGAGGTTGCCGCGCACCACGGTGAGCAGGTTGTTGAAGTCGTGGGCCACCCCGCCGGCCAGCAGCCCCAGGCTCTTGAGCTTCTGCGCCTGCTGGATGCGCACCTCCAGCTCGCGCCGCTCCTCGGCGGCACCGCGGGCCGCCGTCACGTCGCGGATGGTGCCGGCGGCCCGCGACGGGCGACCGTCGGCCAGCCGCACCACCACCTTGCCGCGCACCTCGATCCAGCGCCAGGTGCCGTCGGCGTGGCGCATCCGCACCTCGCGGTGGATGAGCGCCTCCTGCCCGGCGAAGACCCGGCCCACCAGCGCCTCCAGGGGCGGCAGGTCCTCGGCGTGGACCAGCTCGCGCCAGGCGCGCACGTGGGAGGTCAGGGCACCGCCCTGGCGGCCCAGCAGGGCGGCGCCCCGCTCGCCCACCACCAGGCCGCGGGTGACCAGATCCCAGTCCCAGAAGCCGTCGGACGAGCCCTCCAGCACCAGCGCCAGCCGCTCCTCGCCACGCCGCACCGCCTCGCCCAGCTCGAGCCAGTAGACCCCCAGCAGGGTGGGCACCGCCCACATGTGCAGGGTGTGGCGCACCGGCGCCAGCAGCCAGCCGTGGCGCAGCCCGGTGCCGATGTTGACCAGCATGAGGGCGTAGTCGAGCAGGAAGCCGCCGAAGGCCAGGGCGGCGATGCGCGGCGCCAGGCCCGCCCCCCGCACGGTGAGCAGGCCAAGCACCACGCCGGAGAGGATCCCCACGCCGGCCGACCGGAAGGCCAGGTCGCCCCAGTGCTGGGCGAACTCCAGGCGGCTGGCGCCGGGCAGGTGCTCCGCCATGTCCACGAAGACCGCCCAGGAGATGGAGGTGGCCAGGTAGAGCGCGGCGGCGCAGGCCAGCCCGGCCCACAGCAGGCCGCTCAGCAGCCGGCTGCGGCCGCGGAAGGCCGCCAGGAAGGCGTACCCGGCCACCACCAGGGTGGCCAGCTCGAGGGCGTGCTCCACCGGCGGGTAGAAGATGACCACCCGGGAGAACTCGAAGAGGCCCCGGTGGCTGCCGTACTCCACCGTGAGCAGGAAGGCCTCGCGGAAGAGGCCGGCCGCGGCGGCCACGCCCATGAGCAGGTCGCGGGCGTCGCCCCGGCGCCGGTACTGCCGGTTGGCGGCCAGGGCCAGCGCCACCCAGAAGACGGCCGGGATGACGTAGCGCGGCACCGCGTTGGCCGGATCGGCGCCCGGCCCGCCGCCGAGCTGGCGCAGGAACAGCGCGAGTTCCTGGAGTGCGGCTTCGCCGATCAACGGTGCCCCTTTCCGGCCAGGCGGCAGTGTAGCCCAGCCGCGGACGTCGGACCCTGCGCCTCACCCCAAACGGCACGGGCGCGGCGGCCTCCCCGCCATGAGGCAGCGGAGATGCGCCCCCTCGCCCTCGCCCTCATCGCCCTGGTGGCGATCATCCACGTGTACGTGCTGGTGCTGGAGATGTTCCTGTGGCGCACCCGGGCCCGGCGGGTCTTCCGCATGAGCGCCGAGCAGGCCGAGGCCACCGCCACCCTGGCCGGCAACCAGGGGCTCTACAACGGCTTCCTGGCCGCCGGGCTGCTCTGGTCGCTGGCCTCCGGGCCGGAGCTGGCGGCGCGGGCCACCTTCTTCCTGGCCTGCGTGGCGGTGGCCGGGCTCTACGGGGCCGCCACCGTCAGCCGGGCCATCCTGCTGGTGCAGACGGCGCCGGCGCTCGCCGCCCTGGCGGCGCTGTGGGCCGCCTCCTGACCGGCCCGTCAGCCCCCGGCGCGGCCCGGCGGGGCGCCCGCCGCCGGCCTACTGGGCGGCGGCCTGCGCCTGCAGGGCCTGCAGGGCGGCCCTCAGGTCCGGCTGGTACTGCGTGGTGTCGAAGACCACGAAGCCCACGAAGAGCACCACGAACACCAGCGCCCCGACGAAGACCACCGCCTGGAAGCGGTGCTCGTACTTCAGGTGCATGAAGAACATGGCCACCAGCGCGGCCTTGAGGGAGGCGATGCCCAGGGCCAGCACGATGTTGAAGGGGCCGAGGTCGAGCCGCGAGCTGACCACGGTGACCACCGTCAGGGCGATGAGCGCGGCCCCGGTGCCGAGCAGCACGGCGGGCGGGAGCGCGTGGGGCGCCTGGTGGTCGTCGTGGGCGGGGGCGCCGGGCGTGGCGTGGTCGGTCATGGGCGCCTCGTCACATCAGGTAGAAGAGCGGGAAGAGGAAGATCCAGATCATGTCGACCAGGTGCCAGTACAGGGCCACCGCGTCCACCGGCACGTAGTAGCCCGGGCCGAAGTCGCCCCGCCCGGCGCGCCGGATGAGCCAGAGGTAGAGCCCCATGCCGATGAGCACGTGGATGCCGTGCAGGCCGGTCATGAGGAAGTAGATGCTGAAGAAGGTGCCCAGGTTGGTGGGCGGCGGGGCCGCCCGCAGCGCCGCCGGCAGGGCCGCCAGCATCTCCTGGCTGGGCTGGTACGCGGCGCCCCAGAAGACCCCGTTGTGCAGCTTGTGGCTGTACTCGAAGTACTTCACCACCAGGAACATGCTGGAGAGCACCAGGGTGGCCAGCAGCAGGAGCCGGAGCTCGGCCTGCCGGCCCAGCTGGGCGCTGCGCACCGACCAGGCGGCGGTCAGGCTGCTGGCGATGAGCACGCTGGTGTTGAGCGCGCCCATGCGCCAGTCGAGGAAGTGGTGGGCGTAGAGGAAGGTGTCCGGGTGGTTGGCCCGGAAGACCGAGTAGGCCACGAAGAGGCCGCCGAAGAAGAGCAGCTCGCTGGCCAGGAAGAGCCACAGGCCGAGCTTGGCCGTGTCGAGCTGCTCCCTCATGGAGCGGAAGTGGACCTGCAGGAAGGGGGAGGCCGCGGCGGCCGCCCGCTGGGTCGGCGCGCTCATCTAGGCCACCTCCCGCTTGCCGACCACCACCCAGCCCTGGTCGCCGGGCAGCTCCTTCAGGGTGGTGTAGTCGTAGGGCGAGACCCCGTCGGGCGGGACCTCGAAGTTGTGGTGCGACGGCGGCGACTCCGCCTGCCACTCCAGCGAGGCGGCGCCCCACGGGTTCCTCGGGGCCCTGGCCCCGGCCTTCCCGAGCGAGGCCAGCAGCCCCCACAGCGCCAGCACCAGGCCGGCGGTGAGCACGAAGGCGCCCACCGTGGAGAGGCGGTTCTGCCCCTGGAACTCGACCGCGTAGGTGGCGTAGCGGCGCGGCATGCCGGCGATCCCCACGATGAACTGCGGGATGAAGGTCAGGTTGAAGCCCAGGAAGACCAGCACCGCCGAGGTGACGCCGAGCCGCTCGTCGTAGAGGCGCCCGGTCATCTTGGGCCACCAGTAGTGGACCCCGGCCAGGAACGCGATCATGACCGCGCCCACCATGACGAAGTGGAAGTGGGCCACCACGAAGTAGGTGTCGTGCAGCGGGATGTCGGTGGCCAGGATCCCGAGGAACAGGCCGGTCAGGCCGCCCACCCCGAAGATGGCGAAGAAGGTCAGGACGTAGACCATGGGCGTCTTGAGGATGATGGCGCCCTTGTACATGGTGGCCAGCCAGTTGAAGGTCTTGATGGCCGAGGGGATGGCCACCAGCAGGGTCAGGAAGCTGAAGACCAGGTTGGCCCACTGGGACTGGCCGGACACGAACATGTGGTGGCCCCACACCAGGAAGCCGATGACCGCGATGGCCAGCGAGCTCATGGCGATGAAGCGGTAGCCGAAGATGGGCTTGCGGCTGAAGACCGAGACCACCTCGCTGACGATCCCCATGGCCGGCAGGATCATGATGTAGACGGCCGGGTGCGAGTAGAACCAGAAGAAGTGCTGGAAGAGCACCGGGTCGCCGCCGTACTCGGGCATGAACAGGCCGAGGTGGAAGAGGCGCTCCATGAAGCCCAGCGCCGCCGTGATGCCCAGCACCGGGGTGGCCAGGATCTGGATGATGGCGGTGGCGTAGAGCGCCCACAGGAAGAGCGGCAGGTCGAACCAGCCCATGCCCGGCGCCCGCAGCTTGTGGATGGTGGCGATGAAGTTGACGCCGGTGAGGATGGAGCTGAAGCCGGCCAGGA
The DNA here is from genome assembly GCA_016718565.1 of Anaeromyxobacter sp. Taxonomy (NCBI): domain Bacteria; kingdom Pseudomonadati; phylum Myxococcota; class Myxococcia; order Myxococcales; family Anaeromyxobacteraceae; genus Anaeromyxobacter; species Anaeromyxobacter sp. Next base: position 660,716 of record JADKCZ010000018.1, read on the forward strand.
AGACGCCCACCAGGGCGATGAGGATGCCCAGGCCGCGGGCCCCCTCCAGGCTGTAGGGCGGGTAGAGGGTCCAGCCGGTGTCGAGCCCGCCCACCACCAGCGTGACCAGGAAGAGCACCGCCCCGGCCAGGTATAGGTAGAAGCTGAGCAGGTTGACGCGCGGGAAGGCCACGTCCTTGGCCCCCACCTGCAGCGGCAGCACGAAGTTCCCCAGCGCCGAGGGGATGCCGGGGATGACGAAGAGGAAGACCATCACCGCGCCGTGCAGGGTGAAGAGCCGGTTGTAGGTGTCGTTGGAGACCAGGCCGCCGCCGGCGTTCCAGAGGTGGAGCCGGAGCGCCAGGGCGAAGACCCCGCCCAGGATGAGGGTCCCCACGATCACGCCCAGGTACATGACCCCGATGCGCTTGTGGTCCACCGTGAGCAGCCAGGAGCGCAGGCCGCGCCCGTGGGTCAGGTAGCTGTCGCCCGCGTGTGCCGCGCCGCTCATTGCGCCTTCTCCTTGCGCTCGCCCTGCTCGTGCCGCTCGCCCTGCTCGCCGTCGTCCTGCCCGCGCCCCGGCACCAGGGTCTGGAGGTAGGCGATCAGGCCGAGCAGCTCGCGCTCCTCGAGCGCCGAGGCCGGCATGACGTCGTCGTAGCCCTTCACCACCTTGGCCCCGGGCTTCACGATCGACTCGCGCACGTAGTTCTCGTCGAACTTCGCCGTGCCGCCGCCCACCAGCTGCTCGGTGCCGCCCCACCGGCCGAAGAGGGACGGGCCGATGCCGTCGTCCTGGCCCTCCGGCTTCTCCACCGCGTGGCAGGCGCTGCAGCCCTGGTCGTCGAAGGCCTTCCGGCCGACCTCCACCAGCGAGAGGTCGGCGCCGCGCCCCTCCGCCGCCCAGGCCTGGTACTCGGCCTGGTCGGCGTGGACCACCGCCACCGCGTTCATCTGCGAGTGGTTGGTGCCGCAGTACTCGGTGCAGACGATGGGGAAGGAGCCGGCCTTGGTGGGGGTGACCAGCAGGCGGGTGTAGCGGCCCGGCACCACGTCCTGCTTGAGCCGCCACTGCGGCACGTAGAGCGAGTGGATCACGTCGGTGGAGATCATGAGCAGCTCGGTGGGCTGCCCCAGCACCAGGTGGACGTCCTTGTCCTTCTTGCCGCCCGGGTGATCGAACTGCCAGGACCACTTCTTGGCGCTGACCCGCACCTGCTGCACGTCGGCGCCCGGCGGCGCGTTGACCATGGCCTGGTAGACCTGGGTGGAGGCCACGAACACCGCCATCACCAGCAGCAGCGGGATGACCGACCAGATGATCTCCAGCCGGGTGGAGTGGTCCGGGGAGGCCTCCGGGTCCATGCGCCCCGGCCGGCGCCGGTAGCGCACCACGAAGACGATGGTGACCCCGATGATCAGCGCCAGCGAGACGGCGCTGATCCAGAAGAGCGACAGGAAGATGTGATCCGCCCCCTCGGCCACGCTGGAGGCGCGCTCCGGCAGGTAGCTGGTCTGCCCGAGGAGGAGGTGCTGCAGCGGGAGGTGGAGCTGGCTCATGGTGTCCGGCCCTGGAGGCGACGGCGCTGGGTGCCACGGTAGGCGTGGAGGCCCAGGAAGGAGAGGAGGAAGGCCAGCGCCACGCCGCCGCCGGCGCGCATCACCTTGAGCGCCAGCGGGGTCGGGTCGGCCGGGTCGAAGCCCATGCAGGTGAGCAGGAAGCCGCCCACGCCCCGCTGCTCGGCGGCGGTGGCCACGCGGTTGCCCTCGGCGCGGCCCAGCGCCTCGCGCAGCGCGGCCGGCGGGTAGCGGATGCCGTGCAGGTAGCCGCTGACGCGCCCGTCGCCGGTGAGCACCACCAGGGTGGCCTGGTGGGCGAACTCGCCGCTCCCGGGATCGTAGCGGTACCTGAAGCCGACGGCCGCGGCCAGCGCGTCCACGTCGGCCTGCGCCCCGGTGAGGAAGCGCCAGCCGGCGGCCACCCCGGGGGCGCCCCCGGCCTCGCGCACCACCGACTGCTTGTAGCGGGCCAGCTGGGGCAGCTGCTCCCGGGGGTCGATGCTGACGGTGGCGACGGAGAAGCCCTCGCCGGTCCAGCCCTGCTCCTTCAGCGCGCGGGCCAGGCCCGCCAGCTGCAGGCCGCAGAGGCGCGGGCAGCTGGTGTAGTTGAAGGAGAGCAGCAGCGGGCGCTCCCCCAGCGAGGCCAGCGTGAGCGGGCGCCCCTCCGAGTCGAGGAAGGTGGCGCCGCGGGGGACCACCGCGCCGAGCTGCTCCTGCACGCCCACCTCGGCCAGCTCGCGGCGGAGCTGATCGGTGGTCTGGGCGTGCGCCGGCCCGGCCGGCGCCGCCAGCAGGGCCAGCGCGAGCAGGGCAGTGCCGGTGAGTGAATTGACCGTGGTCAAGGGCGCGGCGGAATGTCGCCAACCCGGGCCCGAACGTCAAGGGAGATGTGCAAGGAAGCGTTTTTCGACTGTGACGGTGGGTGTCTACGACGGCGCGCCCGTGTCGCCGACCTGGACCACGCGTCCGGGTCGACCGGGACTCACCCGCCCGAGACCGGGGCAGCGCCGGCTTCCAGGAACTCCCAGAGCCGTCCGGCCAGGGCGGTGAACAGGCCGCGCTGCGCCTCGTCCCCCACCGCGGCGATGGGCGTGCCGGCGTCGGCGGAGGCCCCGATGGCGGGGTCCAGGGGCAGCTCGCCCAGGAAGGGGACGCCGTACTGCAGCGCCAGGGCCTTCCCACCCCCCTGGCCGAAGGGGTGGTGGCGCACGCCGGTGTCCGGCGCGGTGAACCAGCTCATGTTCTCCAGCACCCCCGCCACCGGCACCCCCACCTCGAGCAGCAGCCTGAGCGCTCGCCGCACGTCGTCGGTGGCCACCACCTGCGGGGTGGTCACCACCACCGCGGCGCCCACGTGGAGCTCCTGCGCCAGCGTCAGCTGGACGTCGCCGGTGCCGGGCGGCAGGTCCACCACCAGCACGTCGAGGGGGCCCCAGGCCACGTCGTCGAGGAGCTGCACCAGCGCCGAGATGGCCACCGCCGAGCGCCAGGCCAGCGGCGTGTCGGCCTCGGGCGTGGTGAGCCCCACGCTCATGACCCGGAGGCCGAAGTTCTCGGCCGGCACCATCTGGCCCTGGTCGTTCCAGCGGACCCGCTCGCCGGCCAGCTGCAGCAGCCGCGGCACGCTGGGGCCGTGCACGTCGGCGTCCAGCACGCCCACCCTCAGGCCGCGCTGGGCCAGGGCGCTGGCCACGTTGACCGCCACCGTGGACTTGCCCACCCCACCCTTCCCGCTGGTGAAGAGCAGGACGTGGCGGGCGAAGGGGGCCCGGTGGTTGGGGCGGGCCGTGTGCCCGAAGGTGAGATCGGGGGGCGCCCCCAGGCGCACCAGGCCGTCCTGGCTCACGGGCGGCGCCGGCCCGGGCGCCGCGTCACAGGCAGCCCTTGAAGGCGCCGGCCTTCTTCTTCTTGGCCACCGAGAACTCGTCCACCTCCACCGTGGCGATGTCCTGCCGGGCGTCCACCGCCACGGCCTTGCCGGTGAAGTCGATGCTGCCGCCGCCGAAGGCGCCCTCCAGCTGGTAGCGGTGCACCTTCTTCTCGGCGATCCGGTAGATGGCCTTCTCGGCCACGTCGAAGACCACCAGCGCCTTCTTCACCTCGGCGGGCGGGCAGGCGTTGAGCCGCTTGAGCTCGCCGGACTGGCGCACCTGCAGGGCGCAGCTGAGCCCGGTGACCACGCCGGCGGTCACGTCGATCTCCTCGCCGACGTCGGCTGGCCGGGCGGCGCCCGGGGCCAGCAGGGCGGCGGCCAGCAGCAGCGCGGTGGCGGTGAGACGGGAGCGGGTGGTCACGGCGTCCTCCGGGCGGGCGGGGCACCGCCCATGGTGACGAGGTAGGCCAGCAGGTCGGCCAGGTCCTGGGGCGGCAAGGCGGCGTAGTCGGGCATGGTGGAGACCGTGCGCCCGTCGGCCTCGCGGGCGAACCAGGTGAAGGCCTCGTCGTCCGGCCAGGCGCCGCGGGCGTCGCGGGCCGCGGTCCGGTCCTGGTGCTGGCGCGGGTTGGGGTTGGGCACGATGACCTCGCTCGGCCGGAGCAGCGAGGCGCGCAGGTACCCGGGCGTGGCGATCACCCCGATGGCGCTCAGGTCCGGCGCCAGGCCCGGCGCCGCCCCCTGGTGGCCGGCCGCCGCGTGGCAGGCGGTGCAGCTCTCCTCGAAGAGGCCCCTGCCGCGGACTGCGTCGCCCAGGTCGCCGGGGCCGCGGCCGAAGGCCTGCTCGGCGGCGTAGCCAGCGTCGAGCGGCTGGCCCGGCAGCCGGAGGAAGCGCCAGCCGGTGAGCGCCTTGTTGCCGCCGCGCTCCTGCCGGGAGCCGTCCCAGGTGGCCAGGGCGAAGGGCACCAGCCCCTGGCGCAGGTCGAGGCCGGCCGCGGCCAGCGGTCGCACGAAGAGGGCCCGCCAGGCCTGGCGCTGCCGGTCGTAGCGCAGCGCCACGGTGAGCGGCCCCAGGTCGGTGCGGGCCAGCGTGCCGAAGCCGGCGCCGGTGGTGGCCCGGGCCTGCGCCCCGGCGGCGGTGGCGCGGGCCAGCAGCACGGCCACCGGCTGGCCCTCGTCGCCCATGCCGACGTAGGGCAGGCGCTGGCCGGGGCCGAAGCGGAGCGGCAGCTGCAGCGCGGCGCCGTCGCCGTAGCGGTCGGTGGCGTCCGGCGGGGCCAGGTCCTCGGTGGCGTCGGCCCACTCCACCAGCACCGCCAGGGCGACGCCGTCGGTGGCGGCGCGCACCGAGAGGCTCCGCGGCCCGCCCGAGGCCAGCGCGGCGTTGGCGGCCCGGTCGTGCAGCCGGATGGAGCGCTGGGGCGCAGCCGGCACGGTGAGGGCGGGCAGGGCGGCCCAGGCGGCCGCCGCGGGATCGGCCGGGAGGGTCGGCAGGCGCTGCACCTCCAGCGCCTCGGGGATGGCCGCCGTGGCGGGGCTGGCGGCGCCTCCGGCGGCGGGCGTGGGGGTGGCCGCCGGGGCGGCCTCGGCCGCGCCGGCGAGCAGCGCGGTGGCGAGCAGCGCGGCCCGGACCAGGCGGCGCAGGGCGGTGACTCGGACGTGGTGGCGCATGGTCACGTCCCCCTCGCCGGACCGGCCGACTTCACGCCGCGGCGTCCCAGCGGCACCAGCCCCGGGTCCACCGGCGCGCCCAGCCGGAACATCTCGGCCTGGCGGAAGGCGATGAGCAGGTCCATCAGCTCCGAGGGCTGCCCGGCCGCGCGCCGCTGCTTCTCCTGCTCCAGCGTGGCCAGGGCCTTCTTGACCTCTGGCCCGAAGAGCTCGACCAGCGAGGCCAGCGGGATCCGCTGGCTGCCCGGGATGGGCTTGCCGAAGGCGTCGAACTTCGGCGGGCCGGGCAGCGGTGGCACGTAGAAGACGTTGGGCTGGGTGCCCAGCTCCGGGTGGAGCGGCAGCGCCACCTTCCAGCGGTGCACCAGCTGGTGCACCTGGCCGGCCTGGTCGTCGAGGTAGCCCACGAAGCGCAGGCGGCCGACGCACTGCTGGGCGCAGGCCGGCGGCAGCCCCTTCTCGACGCGCGGGAAGCAGAGGATGCACTTCTCCGACTTGAAGCGCGCCGTGTTGAAGTAGACCTTCTTGTACGGGCAGCCGGCGATGCAGTAGCGCAGCCCCTCGCACTTGTCCTGGTCCACCAGCACCACGCCGTCCTGGTCGCGCTTGAAGATGGCGCCGCGCGGGCAGGCCGCCAGGCAGCCCGGGTTGGCGCAGTGGTTGCAAATGCGCGGCAGGTAGAAGTGCCAGCTGTTGGGGAAGGTCCCGGCGCCGACGTCCTCGTCCCAGTTCGGCCCGTTGTGTGGCTCGCCCTGGACCCTCAGCTCGGCCCCCTCGGCCAGCTCGTCGAGGTTGAAGTCCCAGGGGGTGCCGTAGCCGCCGGAGAGCGAGGGCACGGTGCCCTCCTGCAGGGCGCCGGCCGCGTCGAAGCCGCCGCCCATGCCCTCCCAGCCGCGCGGGTAGCCGCCGCCCGGGCGGGTCTCCACGTTGTTCCAGTACATGTACTGGCGGCCGTCCCGGTTGGTCCACTGCGTCTTGCAGGCCACCGTGCAGGTCTGGCAGCCGATGCACTTGTTGAGGTCCATCACCATCGCGAGCTGGCGGGTCGTCATGGCGTCCCCTTACCCGACCTTGGCCACGTCGACCGTGGCGTCGTAGGCGTGCTGGTTGCCGTCCCAGCTGGCGCCGAACTTGAGGTGACCCCAGCCGTCGGAGAGCTCCAGCAGGTTGATGGCGTCGCCCACCAGGGCGTTGTGCCCCTGCTTGCCGCGGTACTGGAACGGCTCCCAGCCGTGCTCCAGCACCACCGCGCCGGGCGGCACCCCGGCCGACAGCTTGGCCAGCAGCTCCGCCTGGCCCAGGTCGTTCCACATGCGCATCCGGTCCCCGTCGGCGATGCCCTTGGCCTTGGCGGTGGCGGGGTTGAGCATGGCGCAGGGCTCACCGCGCTGCAGCCTGAGCAGCGTGGGCGACACCTTGTAGGTCGAGTGGATCGACCAGCGGGCGTGGGGCGTCATCAGCAGCAGCGGGAAGCGCCTGGGGTGGATGGGCAGGGTGGCGGCCGGCAGGCTGGCGCCGGCGGCGATCCAGGCCGGGTCGTCCACGTAGAAGGTGAGCCGGCCGGAGACGGTCTCGAACCGCTGGCTCAGGTAGAGGTTGTTCTCGAAGGAGCTGTAGGGCCGGTCCGGGTAGAGCGGCGAGGTCTTGCCGGCCAGGTCGTTGAGCACCAGGAACCCGCCGCGGGCCACCATCGACTGGGGGGTGCTGGGCTTGAACTGGTCGACGTGCTCCAGGGCGAACTCCACCGCGTCGCGGTCGGTGCGCAGCTTGCCGCCCAGGGTGAACTCCTCCACCAGCTTGTCGAGCGGGCGGACGCCCTCCTGCGCATGGGTCGGGTCGGGGATGCGGATGGACCGCTGGTCGCCGGTGGCCTGGTGCCGCGCCACCGCCAGGGCCTGCAGCTTCTCGGCGATGAGGGTCGAGATCTCCCACTCCGACCTGGCCTCGCCCACCGGCTTCAGGTTGGCCGGCGGGGCGCACACGTTGGCGAAGCGGTGGTAGCCGGGGTTGGTGCGCAGGTCCCAGGCCTCGTAGGCGGAGGTGCAGGGCAGCAGCACGTCCGCGAAGGTGGCGAAGTCGCTCATGCGCGTGTCGCCGTAGGCGATGAAGGCGGCCTTCTCCAGGAAGGCCTGCTTGTAGCGCCCCTTGTTGCGGCGGAAGCGGGCGTCGGCGAAGAGCAGGAAGGTCTCGGTCTCCTTCCACCAGGGCTTGCCCTGCCGGGCCTTGGCCGGGCCGTCGCCCTCGGAGGCGTCGAGCGCCGCCTTCACGGAGGCCTGGTGGGCGGCGCGGCTGGTGCCGGTGGCGCGCCGGTAGTCGGCGTCGTCGAAGGACGGGTCCGCGGCGCCGTCGCCCAGCATCCACTCGGAGACGAAGCCGGAGGCGAAGCGGTGCTGGTACCGGCCGGCGAAGCCGGAGAGCGCCTCCAGGCCGGTGATGGACCACTCGTTCTCGGTGTTGAGCCCGCCGGCGGGGCCCAGCTTGCCCAGGAAGGCGGCCAGCGCGGAGATGGCCCGCTGCGACAGCATGCCGTTGAAGTGCTTGCCCACCGCGAAGCCCAGGGTGAGCACCGCCACCTTGCTCGAGCCCAGCAGGGTGGCCAGCTGGTCCACCACCGCCGGGTGCACCCCGGTGATGGGCTGGACCTTGGCCGCGGCGTAGGCGCCGAGCTCCTTGGCGAAGAGCGAGAAGGCCGGCGCCACCTCCACCTCGCCGTGCCCCTTGAGCTTGAGCCGGTAGCGGCCGGAGAGCGCCGGGTCGAGGTTCCAGGAGATGTCCTCGAGCCGCAGGGTCTCCACGGTGGACCCCTCGCAGCCGGGCAGCGCGGTGGCCTTGCGCTGCTTCAGGTCCCAGGCCAGGAAGACCTCGTGGTGCTTCTCGTGGTCGGCCGCGAAGCGCTCCACCGAGGCCTGGTCGAAGCGCGGGTCGGAGAGGTCCACGTCGTGCAGCCGGACCAGCTGGCGGGTGTCGGTGCGCACCAGCAGCGTCAGGTCGGTGAACTGCTTGAGGAAGCGCTCCGGGTAGAGCTTGCGCTGCAGCAGCCGGTGCATCACCGCCAGGGCCAGGTGGCCGTCGCCGCCCGGCTTGACCGGCACCCACAGGTCGGCGTGGATGGCCGAGGCGTTGAACTCCGGGGTCACCACCACGATCTTGGCCCCGCGGTACTTGGCCTCCCACAGGTAGTGGGCGTCGGGGATGCGGGAGGTGTTGGGGTTGCAGCCCCAGAAGACCGCCACGTCGGCGCCGTAGAGGAAGTCGTAGGTGCAGCCCAGGTTGCCCTCGCCGTAGACGGCCGAGACGCCCGGGAAGTTGTCTCCCACGTAGCTGGCGATGTACGGGCGGACCGCCCCGAGCAGCGTCCCGAGCCGCTTCACCGAGGCGGCGCGCGCCTCGGAGAGCATGCCCGAGCCCATGTGCACGTAGTTCCCGGCCGGGCCCTTCTCCAGCATGGTCTGGTAGAGCCGGGTGGCCACCTCGGTGATGGCCTCGTCCCAGGAGATGCGCTTCCACTTGCCCTCGCCCCGCGCGCCGGCCCGGCGCATCGGGTACATGAGCCGGTCGGCCTGGTAGACCAGCTGCGAGTGCTGCGCCCCCTTGTTGCAGCCGCGCGGGTTGGCGTCCGGGACGTCGGCCGCCACCGGCGGGTAGCTGGCCGACTGGTTCTCGCGGGTGATGCGCCCGCCGGCGTCGGTCCAGACCTCCCAGGCGCAGTTCCCCTGGCAGTTGACGCAGTGGTAGGCGTAGCCGTGCTGCTCGGCGTCGCCGTAGGTGCGGGCGAACTCCTCGCGCCAGGCGGCCTCGGTGGAGGCCCCGGGGGTCGGCGCCGGGGGCGGGACCGGCGGCGCGGCCGGCTGGGCCGCCGGGGCGGCCGCGGTCTCGCTGGCCAGGCCGGAGATCCCCAGCGCGGCGAAGCCCTTCAGCAGGTTCCTGCGGCTCACGGTCATGGCCGACTCCCCCTCTGCGCTCGGTGCGGCGGTGTGGTGCGGCGAGGTCAGGCTGGCGCGGCGGTCAGGGCTGGGCGGCCAGCGGGAGCGTCGGGTCGTTGCCCCACTCGTCCCAGGAGCCGACGTAGACCTTCACGTTGGCGTGGCCGGCCTGCTTGAGGGCCAGGTACTGGAACGAGCCGCGCCCCAGCCCGACGTGGCAGTAGCTGATGACCGTCTTGGACGGGTCGTAGCCGTTCTTCTTGAGCTTCTCGAGCTGCTTCTGCAGCTCCGCCGCGTCCTTCAGGGTGGGCTTGTCGGCCTGTCCGTCCTTGTTCCCGGCGTACTTGCTCCAGGGCGAGAAGACCGCGCCGGGGATGGCGCCGCCCCGCTTCACGGTGATCTCCTCGTCCTCGTTGGCGTGGGCGGTCTGGAGCGCCTTGCCGCTGAACTCGTCGAGGGTGTGGCGGGCGTCCAGGATGAGGTAGTGGGCCGCGTCGCCGGTGGCCTTCTTCACCTCGTCCACCGTGGCGATCATGGAGCGATCCACCACCGGGGTGAAGGCCTTGGCCGGCACCTTGGCGGGCTGGCCGGCCTCCACCGGGCCGCCGTGGGCCACCCAGGTGGCCAGGCCGCCCTCCAGGATGCGGACCTTCTTCACCCCGTAGAGCTTGAGGAAGAACCAGGTGCCCGAGGCGTTGGCGCCGGCGCCCAGGTCGTAGACCACCACCTCGGTGGCGGCGTCGATGCCCAGCTCCCCGCCGATGTAGGCGGCGGCGTGGTCCTCGCACATGGGCAGGCCCTGGCAGGCCTTCACGTCGTCCAGGTAGTGGAGCCCGTGGGCGTAGGCGTCCACCGAGCCCGGCAGGTGGGCCTTGCTGAAGTCCTTCTCCGAGTCGGCCCAGACGAAGCGGACCCCGGGGTTGCCCACCAGGGCCTTGGCCTCCTCGTGGGAGATGAACTCGCCGGCGGCCAGGGCCGGGGCGGCGTGGAGCAGCGGGAGCAAGGTGAGGGCGAGGGCGGCGGCGGTTCTCATCGGAGTCCTCTCGGGGCGGGTTCCAGCGGGGCGGGAGCGGCGATGGTGTGGGGTCACGGGAGCGAGGGAGCGGGCCGGAGGTCCGGCACGCCCAGGTCGAGGTGCCGGGCCCGGTAGCCAGCAGATCTCAGAACCCGGACGGCGTCCACCGCCAGCGGGCAGTAGGGTCCGCGGCAATAGGTCACCACCGCGCGGTCGCGTGGGAGCTCCGCCAGCCGGGACGGCAGCTCCGCCAGGGGCACCGATCTCGCCCCCGGCAGGTGGCCGGCTTCGTACTCTGCGGTCGGGCGCACGTCGAGCAGCGTGCACCGCCCCGCCTGGATCTCGTCGAGCACCTCATCGCGCTCGGCGGGGTCGAGCACGCCGAGCTCACGCCGCAGGCGATCCATCTCCGGCAGCAGCGCCTCGGCCAGCCCGCGCATCAGGCCAAAGGCCTGCGAGACCCCCGCGTCGGTGAGCCGGTAGCGGCTGCGCCGACCGTCGCGGTCCGAGGTCACCAGGCGGGCCGCCCGCAGCTGCTGCAGGTGGCGCGAGGCGTTGGCCAGGCTCACGCCCGCGGTCTCCGCCAGGTCCTCCACGCTGCGCGGCGCCTGGCGCAGGAGGTCGAGCAGCTGGAGTCGGACGGGGCTCCCGAGCGCCCGGCCGAGCCGGGCGATCTCGCCGTAGTGAGCCCGGGCGGCGTGGCGGGCGGGCGGTGAGCTGACATCAATCAATTGAATTATTGAATGTCGTAAATCCCGGCCAGACCTTCAAGTTCCCGCAAGGGCTGCCGCTTTCGGGTGGTAGTGCGGGCTCCCGCGGGCTCCCGACCTGCCGGACCCTGCCTCCGAGGCCGTCCGTCTCCTTGCCCCCCTTCACCCGTGCGCTGCCTGCTGGCCCGCCGCGCCGGCGCCAGCCACGACGGGCGCCTGCGCGGCCCGCTCCACCAGCGCCGCGGCGTCGGCGGTGATGGCCGCCACCAGCGCCGCCGGCGGCTCGAGCGTGGAGGCGCCGAAGGCGCGGGCGGCCTCGCCGGCGCGCGCCAGGGCGGCCGCCTCGGCCTCGGTCACCAGGCCGGCCGGCACCAGGTGTCCGTGGAGGGCCGCGAGCAGGGCGGCGGGATCGGCCCCCGGGTCGCCGCGCGGGTCGCGCGCGCGGCAGGCCAGCGCCATGGCCGCGTGGAAGAGCGGCAGGGCCTCGGCGGCCTGGCCGGCGCGGGCCAGCGCCACCGCCGCCGCCCGCTTCCGCGCGGCCAGGGCGGCCAGCGGGCCGAGGGCGGCGGGCGGCGGGCGGCGGACCGGCGGCACCACCCGGAGCGCCGGCGCGGCGCCGTCCGGACGGCCGGTGGCGGCGGCGAACTCCCCGCCCAGCGTGGTGGCCAGGCGGCGCGCCAGCGTGGCGAGCTCCAGGTCGGAGGTCTCGGTGTCGTCTCCCACCGCGGCCTCGAAGAGCGCCCGCTTGCCGGTCAGGCTGGCCTCCAGCCGCTCCTCGAAGCTCCCCTCCGACACCAGCAGCACCACGTTGACGGGCTCGCGCTGCCCGAGCCGGTGCACCCGGGCGATGCGCTGGGCCAGCACCGCGGGCGTCCAGGGCAGGTCGAGGTTCACCACGTGGCTGGCCGCCTGCAGGTTGAGCCCGACGCCCCCCGCGTCGGTGGAGAGGAAGACCTGGCAGGCCGGGTCCTCGCGGAAGCGGTCCACCAGCGCCCCGCGCGCCGCCGCCGGCACGCCGCCGTGCAGCCGCACGTGGCCCACGCCCAGCCGCTGGCACACCTCGGCCGCCATGGCCTGCATCCGCTCCCACTCCGAGAAGACCACCACCTTGCGGCCACCGGCCAGGCACAGCTCCTCCAGCAGCCGCTCCAGCTCCTCCAGCTTGGGTGCCCCCTCGGTCACCCCGTCCACCAGCCCGGCCGCGTCGCTCGCCAGGCGCATCCGCTGGAAGGCCCGCAGCAGCCGCTGCTCCTCCGACGGCGTGAGCGGGCGCTGGCGCGCGGCCGCCAGCAGCCGGGCCGCGGACTCGTCGGCCTCGGCGTGCAACGCCACCTGCGCCGCGCCCATGGGCACCACCCGGCGGGACACCAGCCGCGCCGGCAGGTCGGTGAGCACCTCCTCCTTGCGGCGGCGCAGGGCCACCGGCGCCAGCCGCTCCCGCAGCCGGTCCAGCCCGCGGTACCCGACCGGCCGGCCGGCCTCGTCCAGCCGGGTGAACTCCTCGTTGAAGCGCCAGAGCGGCCCGAAGCGGTGGGGATCCACCACCTGCATCAGGCTGTAGAGGTCGTCGAGCCGGTTCTCCAGCGGCGTGCCGGTGAGCACGAAGGCGAAGCGGCTGGTGAGGCCCTTCACCACCGCGGCGGTGCGGGTGCGCCAGTTCTTGATGCGCTGGGCCTCGTCGAGCACCAGCAGGTCCGGCGCCAGGGCCGAGAGCTCACGGGCGTCGGCCCGGACCAGCTCGTAGCTGGTCACCAGCACCGGCGGGGCCGCCGCGTAGGTGGCCAGGCGCGCCGCGCGGGCGCCGCCCACCACGGCCACGTCGGCCGGCCCCAGCCCGGCGAACTCCAGCAGCTCGCGCTGCCACTGGTGCTTGAGCGAGGCCGGGCAGACCACCACGGTGCGCCGCACCTCGCCGCGCCGGGCCAGGTGGACCAGCGCGGCGATGGCCTGGGCGGTCTTGCCGAGGCCCATCTCGTCGGCCAGCAGGGCGCGACCGCGCGAGGCCAGGAAGGCCACGCCCTCCACCTGGTACGGGTAGAGCCGGCGCAGCAGCCCGGGCGGCAGCGGGCCGGCGGCGCGCACCTCGGCCTCCACCTCGCGCCGGCGCCGCTCCAGCTCGGCGGCCTCCACGGCCCGCGCCCCCAGCGCCGCCACCTCGTCCGGCACCTCCAGCCCGGCCTCCCTGGCCGCCGCCTCCAGCGCCGACCAGGCCACCTCGAGCGGGGCGGCCAGGGTGCCGTCTCTCCCGAAGAAGGCCTCGGCCAGCCGCCGCCCCGGCGCGCCGCCGCCCGGCGCCTGCCGGAGCCCGACCGTGGCCTCCGGGGTGAACGCCAGGTGGAGGTAGCCGGCCGCGGGGCCCTCCTCGACCGCCCTCGCCCAGCGCCGCGGGGCGTCGGTGCGCAGCCGGTGCAGCACCGCCTCGACGTGCTTGCAGGTGCCGAGCAGGTTGGTGGCGAAGTCCGGGCAGGTGCAGCCGTTGTGGCGCTCGACGAGCGACCGGAGCACGACCCGGTAGGCCCGGGCCGAGGGCGAGGAGACCAGCCAGCCGCCCGTGAGCCCGGCCGGCTGCCCGGGCTGGCGGCGCACCTCGAAGAGGTCGGAGGCGCCGCGCGCCTCGCGTCGCCGCAGCTCGGCGTCGCGCGCGCCGAGCCCGGCCGCCTCCACCTCGGGCGCCGTCGAGACCTCGCCGAGCAGCACCAGGCCGAGCGCCGCGCCGTGGGCGCAGCGGCTCTCACCGCAGGAGCAGGCGGTGCCCAGCCCCTGGCTCGACCAGGCCAGCCGGGTGTGGTGGAGCAGGCGGTCGGCGCCGGCCACCACCGCGTCGGCGTGGGTGGGGCGCAGGGTGGGGCGCGAGACGCGCCCGGCCGCCACCGCCTCCCGCCCCTCGGCGAGGGGGCCCTCCGCGAAGAGCTCCGCCAGCGCGGCGGGGGTGAGCTGGAGCACCAGCGTGGGCGATGGGGTGGCCTTGGGCACGGTGCGACCTCCGCGGTGGGGCTCGGGGCGAGGGGGCCTGGCCGGCGGCGCCGGGACGGCACGGACCGCGCGGACCGCGCGGTCGGGCGCCGGAGGCGACGCGGCGGGGGCCAGGGCGAAGAGGAGGGGCTGGCTGCTCATGTGTTCAGATACTGCCAGGGCGCCCTGACACCGGGCGGGCCGCCGTTAGGGATCCCGGGCATGGACCCCCTCCCCGCCCCCCGCCTCCACCTCGTGGACGGGACCTTCGAGCTCTTCCGCGCCCACTTCTCCAGGCGCCCTGGCCACGCCGCACCCGATGGCCGGGACGTCAAGGCCACGGTGGGCCTGGCCTCCAGCCTGGTGGCCCTGCTGCGCGACCGGCGCGAGGCGCCGACGCACCTGGCGGTGGCCTTCGACCACCCCATCCGCTCGTTCCGCAACGACCTGTGGCCGGGCTACAAGACCGAGGCCGGCATGCCGCCAGCGCTGCTGGCCCAGCTCGACGACGCGGAGGCGGCGGCCCGGGCGCTCGGCCTGGTGGCCTGGCCCATGGACGCCTTCGAGGCCGATGACGCCCTGGCCAGCGCCACGGCCCGCTTCCGCGGCGAGGTGGCCGAGGTCCGCATCCTCACGCCGGACAAGGACCTGGGGCAGTGCCTGGAGGCCGGGCGGGTGGTGCAGGTGGACCGGGTGCGCGACGCGGTCATCGACGAGGCGGCGCTGCTGGCGCGGCGCGGCGTGGCGCCGGCCAGCGTGCCCGACCTGCTGGCGCTCACCGGCGACGAGGCCGACGGCTTCCCCGGGCTGCCGGGCTTCGGCGAGAAGACCGCGGCGGCGCTGCTGGGCGCCTTCCGCCACCTGGAGGCCATCCCGGACGACCCGGCCCGCTGGCCGCCCGGGATCCGCGGCGCCGCGAGGCTGGCCGCCACGCTGGCGACGCGCCGCGAGGAGGCGCTGCTGTTCCGCCGCCTGGCCACCCTGGTCACCACGGTGCCGCTGGCGGAGCCGCTGGCGGGCCTGCGCTGGGGCGGCGTCCCCAGGGCCGCCTTCACGGCCTGGTGCGGACGCATGGGCGCCGCCCGGCTCCTGCAGGCCGTGGAGGCCTCCGGCCTGCCGTGGGCCTGAGCAGCCGGGCCAGCTGGCGCCGCCGCGGTCCCCGGCAAGGGGCCCGGGCCTGGCGGGATTGTGGGCCGCCGGCGCGCCGTGGTCTGCTCGCCGTCCCATGTGCACCTTCTGCGTCCAGCACGGCGACGGCAAGCGCTGGTACCTGAACGCCCAGAACTACGCCGCCGACCTGGAGTCCGACCTGAAGCGGCGCGGCTTCATGGTGGGCTTCGTCCAGGGCTTCGAGCGCAGCCGCCGCTCCATCCAGGTGGGCCTGGGCGCGCTCCGGCTGCTGCCCCGGCCGGTGCGCGGCGCCCTGGCCGAGCGGGCCTCGCGCACCCAGCAGGCCGAGCACTTCGGCCAGCCGGTCTCGCTGGAGGACTGCGAGAAGATCCTCGACCTGGCCACCAACGTGACCCGGCTGCCCTGCGTCTGCCGCGGCGCCATGGTGCCCGGCTCCAACGCCGAGTCCTGCTGCCTGGTGGTGACCGCCACGCCCCACGACGGCGTGGTGGCCGAGGTCTTTCGCGGCTACCAGGGTGGCCCGCAGGCCGAGGGCTTCGAGACCCTCGACAAGCCCCGGGCGCTGGCGCTGCTGCGCCGCTGCGAGGAGGCCGGGCTGGCCCACACCGCCTGGACCTTCCACACCCCCTTCGTGGCCGCGCTCTGCAACTGCGACCTGCCGAGCGGCTGCCTGGCCATGAACACCCAGCTCCGGGGTGGCGTGCGGGTCATGTGGAAGGGCGAGGACGTGGTCCGGCTGGACGCCGAGCGGTGCAGCGGCTGCGCCCAGTGCGTGCCGGCCTGCCCCTTCGGCGCCCTCACCCGGGTGCGGAAGGGCGAGGTCCGGCTCGACCGGCAGGGCTGCTGGGGCTGCGGCACCTGCCGGGCCCACTGCGCCCGCGGGGCGCTGGCGCTCGAGCCGCGCGACGCGGCGCCCGACGTGGCCGGGCGCTGGTGAGGGCGGCCCGGCGGCAGCGGGTGGTGGGCGCCATCCTGCCCGACCTCTCCACCCCGTTCGGCGGGCCGCCGGAGTCGGCGCCCGACCGGAGCCGCTAGCGCACGGCGCTGGCGGCCTGAGGGGCCTGGGCCGCCTGCGCCACCGGCGGCGCGGCCGGGGCCTCCGCCGGGGGCCGGGTCTTCCAGCGCCGGTGCATCCAGACCCACTCGGCCGGCCGCTCCCGGATGGCCCGCTCCAGGATGGCGGTGCAGTCCGCCGTGATGCCCACCGAGGCCGCCTCGCGGTCGGCGGCGGCCTCGTCGTACCGGACCCGCTCGATGCGCAGCTCGTGGCCGTCCCCCGGGCGCGGACCGCGGCGGCGGCTCCAGACCACGGCCACCGGCGCCTTGAAGCGCAGGGCCAGGTCGCCGGCGGCGCGCGGCGTGAAGGCCGGCTGGCCGAAGAAGGGCACGAACACGCCCTGCACCCGGGTGTCCTGGTCGATGAGCAGCCCGAGCAGCTTGCCCTGCTTGAGGCAGCGGATCATGGCGCGCGCGGTGCCCGGCGCGTCGCGCAGCAGGATCTCGATGTTGGCGGCGGCGCGGTAGCGGCCGAGCAGCGCGTCCACCTTCTGGTCCGAGCCCGCCTTGGCGATGGAGGCGCAGGGGATCCCGGTGGCCGCCAGCCGCTGGGCCAGGAGCTCCCAGTGGCCGATGTGCCCCGAGACCATCACCAGCCCCTTGCCCTCCGCCATCAGCTCGCGGAGCAGCGCCTCGGCGCCCGGGGCGAAGGAGACGTAGCCCTCCAGCCGCGCCACGTAGCTGGGGGCGGTGACGATCTCGGCGGCCAGCCAGGCCAGGTGCACCAGGCAGGCCCGGCCGATGGCCTCGCGCTCGGCGGGCGGCAGCTCCGGGAAGGCCTCGGCGAGGTGCTCGAGGATGAGCCGGCGCGTCCCCCCGGCCACCGGCCAGGCGACCCGCCCCACCAGCGTGGCGAAGGCCAGGCCGGCCCGGAGGGGCACCAGCGCCAGCGCCCGGATCAGCCCCCGCAGGAGCAGCGAGCGCAGGCCGCGGCGCAGCCGCTTGTGGAGTGGGATGGACAGGTGGTCAGGCTAGCACGGCGAATGGGACGGCCCACACCCACCTACAGGCGATGCGGCCCGCGCGCGCCGCCCTCGTCGCCGGCGCTGGCGGCGAAGTCGAGGCGCCTGGCCTCGTGGCGCCCGCCGGCGCGCGCGCGCCCCTCGGAGCAGAAGGTGGCGAAGAGCTTCCCGTCCACCGAGACCCGCCAGCGAAGCCGCTCGAGCCGCTCGATGGAGACCAGGTGCTTGCCGACCATGACCGTCGTCACCGAGGGGCGCATCATCATGATCTAACGCGGACCCCCTCCCGGGGCTCGCTCCCGCGCCGGAATCGGCGACCCGGCGCCGGGAGCGCCCCCGAAGCCGTCAGCTCCGACCGCAGTAGGTGCGCGCGCAGGTCCCCTCCAGGCAGGTGGCGCCCGGGCCACACTGCATCCAGGACTGCCCGCCAGGGGTGTCGTCGCAGACGGCGCCCACCGCCTTGAAGGCGCGGCAGGTGCCTGGCAGCGCGATGGCCGGCTGGATGGACATGCCACCGGTGGACTCGCACCAGCCGTCCAGGCACTGGGCGTACTCACCGTTCGTCATGGCGCCGCAGGCCCCGCCCACGCCACTCCACCGGGCGCAGCGCGAGGAGGTGTCGCACCAGAGCCCCGCGACGCACTCATAGGCGCCCTGCAGGCAGGCGGCCCCGACCACGCGCTCCGGCTGGCAGGTGCCGTCGACGCAGTCGTGCCCGACGGCGCAGGC
The DNA here is from genome assembly GCA_016718565.1 of Anaeromyxobacter sp. Classification (NCBI taxonomy): domain Bacteria; kingdom Pseudomonadati; phylum Myxococcota; class Myxococcia; order Myxococcales; family Anaeromyxobacteraceae; genus Anaeromyxobacter; species Anaeromyxobacter sp. The sequence continues at coordinate 678,277 of JADKCZ010000018.1, forward strand.
GCCGTCGGACCCGCAGGCGCCGGAGGTCCGGCGCGCCGCGCAGACCCACACCGCGGCGTCATCGTCGCAGAAGAGCCCGCCGCCGCACCGGACCGGCCCGGTACCGCAGGACTCGCCGAGCCCCACCTCCTCCTGCGGGGTGGGGGGCACGCAGGTGCTGCCGTTGCAGTACAGGGGATCCTGGCACCGGCCGCTCGCGGAGCAGTCCTCGCCCTGGCCCAGGTAGTCCTGGCAGGTGCCGGGCAGGTTGCAGGCGGTGAAGTCGCAGAAGCCGCCGATGCACTCCACGTCGAGCCAGGAGGTGCAGGCGCCGCCCTGAGCCACCCTGGGGACGATGGCGTCCTGGCAGGAGTCCGGCGGCCCCTCGGTGCGATCGAACACGGCGCAGTCGAGCGCCTGGAAGTCGTCGAGGCAGGGCTGCGCCGCGGCCCGGTCGTAGGTGAAGCCGCCGGCCGCCTCGGCCGCCTCCAGGGCGCCGCAGTCCAGCATGAAGGCCAGCTCCGAGGCGTAGGCCGGCCCGTCGATCGGGCCGCAGGCGGCCGCCTTGTCGGCCCAGGCGGTGGAGAGCGCCTGGCAGAACTCGGCGGTGTCCGCCAGACTCCCCTTGCTGCTGCTCGAGCAGGCCGAGAAGGCCAGCGCGCACGCGAGCGCCAGCGCTGCGTTGCGAAGGTAGGTCATTGGGTCCCCCTGCGGTGGGCGCGCAGCGTGGCGCCGCGCGTCACCGTCACGATACGCCCACCCGCCGGTGCGCCGGGCGCCACGGCGGGCCCCGTCGAAGGGGCGTGCGCCTCGGCGCAGGCAGTGCCGCGACCATCGGCCACACCTCGGGCTGGTGGGCGGCGCGTCGGCCCTCAGCGCTCAGGGGCCATAGGCGCGCAGGAAGGCGCGCACGGCGTCCCGCACCGTGGCCCGGACCACCTCCGTCGAGGGGCTCGGCCGGAGGCCCAGCCGCGCCCGGAGCACCAACGTGCCCTGGCAGAGCCCGACGAACTGCACCGCGGCGGCGTGGGGGTCAGCGAGCCGCAGCGCGCCCAGCGCCTCCCACCGGCGCAGCCAGGCCGCGATGGCCTGGTACACCACCGCCGGGCCGCGCTCGAAGAAGGCCTCGCCCAGCTCCGGGAAGCGCTCGGTCTCCGCCACGGTGTGGCGGTAGAGCGAGAGGAACGCCGGGGAGATGAGCGTCCGCACCACCTGCTCCCCGACCCGGCGGAGGGCCACCGCGGGGTCGCCCCCGGCCTGGCCGAGCGAGCGGCGCAGCGCCTCGCGGAGCGCGTCCGCCTCCTCGGAGAAGCAGGCCAGGAAGAGCGCCTGCTTGTCCTCGAAGTGGTTGTAGACCGTGGCCTTGCCGACCCCGGCCCGGGTCGCCACCAGGTCCACGCTGGTCCGCTCGTACCCGAGCTCACCGAAGGCCAGGCGGGCCCCGGCCAGGATCTGGCGGCGCTTCACGGTGGAGAGCTCGGTCCGGCGGGCCGGCAGGGCCATGGCCAGCTAGACTGTACGGTTCAGTCTTGACGGTCAACCCAGCGCTCGATAGGGCTCTCACCCCGACATGACCACCCGCCCACCCCGCGCCGCCCCCCCTCCCGTCGCCACGCTGGCGCTGCTCGCCGCCTCGACCCTGGCCGCCTGCGGCGGGCCGGTCGCCGGGTCCGCGCCGGCCGGCCCGGTGGAGGTGGGCGTGGTCACCCTCGCCCCCACCTCGGTGACCCTCACCCGGGAGCTGCCGGGGCGCACCTCCGCCTTCCGGGTGGCCGAGATCCGGGCCCGGGTCAGCGGGATCGTGCTGAAGCGCCGCTTCACGGAGGGCAGCGACGTGCAGGAGGGGCAGCGGCTCTTCCTCATCGACCCCGCCCCGTACCAGGCCGCCCTGGAGGGGGCCCGGGCCGCGCTGGCGCGCGCCGAGGCCACCCAGGCCAACGCCTCCCTGGTGGCGCAGCGCTTCGGCGACCTGGTGAAGGACGACGCGGTGAGCCGCCAGGAGAACGACACCGCCCAGGCGGCCCTCAAGTCCGCCGACGCCGACGTGGCGGCGGCGCGCGCCGCCGAGCAGCTGGCCCGGCTCAACCTGGGGTACACCTCGGTGACGGCGCCGGTGGCCGGCCGCATCGGCCGCTCGGCGGTGACCGAGGGGGCCTACGTGCAGGCCTCGCAGGCCACGCTGCTGGCCACCGTGCAGCAGCTCGACCCGGTCTACGTCGACCTGCCGCAGTCCGCCACCGAGGTCCTCAAGCTCCGCCGGGACCTGGCGGCCGGCACGCTGGAGGGGGCCGGCCGGAGCGGCGCCACGGTCCGGCTGGTCACCGACGACGGCCGCGAGTACGCCCACCCCGGGGTGCTGCAGTTCGCCGACGTCACCGTGGACCCGGGCACCGGCTCCGTCACGCTGCGGGCGCTCTTCCCCAACCCCACCGGCGAGCTCCTGCCGGGCCTGTTCGTGCGCGCGCGGCTGGAGGAGGCGGTGGATCCCAAGGCGCTGCTGGTGCCGCAGGTGGCGGTCACCCGCGACCAGAAGGGGCTGCCGACGGCGCTGGTGGTCACCACCGAGGGGAAGGTGGAGCGCCGCCAGCTGGTCACCGACCGCGCCGTGGGCGACGCCTGGCTGGTGACCGCCGGGGTCAAGGCGGGCGATCAGGTCATCGTCGAGGGGCTGCAGAAGGTCAGGCCGGGCGCGCTGGTGACCCCGGTGCCGGCCGCCGCCGGCAGGTAGGCCGCGCCACCCCACCCGCCCGCCTGCCCAGGAGCCACCGTGGCCCAGTTCTTCATCGACCGACCGATCTTCGCCTGGGTCATCGGCATCCTGGTGATGCTGGCCGGCGGCCTGGCCGTCACCACCCTGCCGGTCTCGCAGTACCCGGCCATCGCGCCGCCCACCATCAGCGTCTACGCCACCTACCCGGGCGCCTCGGCCCGGACGCTCGAGGACACCGTCACCCAGGTGATCGAGCAGCGCATGAACGGCCTGGACCACCTGCGCTACATGGGGTCCTCGTCCGACTCGGCCGGCAACGCCCAGGTGACCCTCACCTTCGAGGCCGGCACCGACCCGGACGTCGCGCAGGTGCAGGTGCAGAACAAGCTGTCGCTGGCCATGCCGCAGCTGCCGCAGGAGGTGCAGCGCCAGGGGGTGCGCGTCGCCAAGTCGGTCTCCAACTTCCTCCTGATCATCGGCCTGGTCTCCGAGGACGGCTCGATGAGCCGCAACGACATCTCCGACTACGCCTTCGCCTCGCTGACCGACCAGATCAGCCGGGTCTCCGGGGTCGGCGAGGTGACCACCTTCGGCGCGCCCTACGCCATGCGGCTCTGGCTCGACCCGTCCCGGCTGGCCAGGTACCGCCTCACCCCGCTCGACGTCTCCGCCGCGGTGCTGGCGCAGAACGCCCAGGTGTCGGCGGGGAACCTGGGCGGCCTGCCGGCGGTGGAGGGGCAGCGGCTCACCGCCACCATCACCGTCCAGACCCGCCTGCAGACCCCGGAGCAGTTCCGCGCCATCCTGCTCCGGGTCGGCGCCGACGGGTCGCGGGTGATGCTCGGCGACGTGGCCCGGGTGGAGCTGGCCGGCGAGACCTCCGAGATCGAGACCTACATCAACGGGCGCCCCTCCGGCGGCATCGGGGTGCGGCTGGCGGCCGGCGCCAACGCGCTGCAGACCGCCGCGGCGGTGAAGGCGCGGGTCGACGAGCTGGCCCGCTACTTCCCCCCGGGGCTGAAGGCGGTCTACCCGGTCGACACCACGCCCTTCGTGCGGCTCTCCATCGAGGAGGTGCTGAAGACGCTGCTCGAGGCCATCGTCCTGGTGTTCCTGGTGATGTACCTCTTCCTCCAGAACTTCAGGGCCACCCTCATCCCCACCATCGCCGTGCCGGTGGTGCTGCTCGGCACCTTCGGCGTCCTCTCGGCCTTCGGCTTCGGCATCAACACCCTCACCATGTTCGGCCTGGTGCTGGCCATCGGCCTGCTGGTGGACGACGCCATCGTGGTGGTGGAGAACGTCGAGCGGGTCATGAGCGAGGAGGGGCTGCCGCCCCGCTCCGCCACCCGCAAGTCGATGTCCCAGATCACCGGAGCCCTGGTGGGCATCGCGCTGGTGCTCTCCGCGGTCTTCGTCCCCATGGCCTTCTTCGGCGGCTCGGTGGGCGTCATCTACCGCCAGTTCTCCATCACCATCGTCTCCTCGATGGCGCTCTCGGTGCTGGTGGCGCTGACCCTCACCCCGGCCCTCTGCGCCACCCTCCTGAAGCCGGTGGAGAAGGGGCACGGCCTCGCCAGGCAGGGCGTCTTCGGCTGGTTCAACCGGACCTACGATCGCGGCGCCACCCAGTACCAGGGGGTGGTGGGCTTCCTGCTGAAGCGGCGGGTGCGCTCCCTGGCCGCCTACCTGGTGCTGGTGGCCCTGCTGGCCGGGCTCTTCAGCCGCCTGCCGACCGGGTTCCTGCCGCAGGAGGACCAGGGGCTCATCTACGTGCAGGCCATCCTGCCGCCGGGCAGCACCATGGAGCAGTCCAGGAAGGTGCTGGCCCGCATCTCCGAGCACCTGCTCACCGAGGAGAAGGAGGCCATCGAGTCGGTGCTGGCCATCGCCGGCTTCAACTTCGGCTCGCGCGGGCAGAACGCCGCGGTGGCCTGGGTGCGGCTCAAGCCCTGGGACCAGCGGACCGACCCCCGGCTGCGGGCCGACAGCGTCACCGCCCGCGTCCAGAAGGCCATGGCGGGCCTCAAGGGGGCCAACGTCTTCGCCTTCGCCCCGCCGGCCGTCACCGAGCTCGGCAACGCCAACGGCTTCGAGCTGCAGCTGCAGGACCGCGCCAACCTCGGCCACGACGCGCTCATGGGGGCGCGCAACGCCCTCCTCGACCTGGCCCGCAAGGACCCGCGCCTGGCCAAGGTGCGCCCGGGCGGCCTGGAGGACACCCCCCAGTTCAACGTCGACGTGGACCAGGAGAAGGCCATCGCCCAGGGGGTCCCGCTGGCCGAGGTGAACCAGATCCTGGCCTCCACCTGGGGCGCCGCCTACCTCAACGACTTCATGGACAAGGGGCGCACCAAGCGCGTCTACATGCAGGCCGACGCGCCGTACCGCATGAACCCGGAGGACCTGGGCCGCTGGTACGTCCGGAACCGGGCCGGCGAGATGGTGCCGCTCTCGGCCTTCGCGAGCGGCCGGTGGTCCTTCGGGCCCCCGAAGCTGGAGCGCTTCAACGGCGTCTCCGCGGTGGCCATCCAGGGCGAGCCCGCGGCGGGCCGCAGCTCGGGCGAGGCCATGGCGGCGCTGGAGGGGATCGTGGGGCAGCTCCCGCCCGGCGTCGGCTTCGAGTGGTCCGGCCTCTCCTACGAGGAGCGGCTCTCCGGCGCCGGCGCCCCGCTGCTCTACGCCATCTCGCTGCTGGTGGTCTTCCTCTGCCTGGCGGCGCTCTACGAGAGCTGGTCGATCCCGGTCTCGGTCATGCTGGTGGTGCCGCTCGGCGTGCTCGGCGCGGTGCTGGCGATGCTGCTGCGCGGCCTCACCAACGACGTCTTCTTCCAGGTGGGCCTGCTCACCACCGTGGGGCTCTCGGCCAAGAACGCCATCCTCATCGTGGAGTTCGCCAAGGAGCTGCAGGAGCGCGGAAGGGGCGTGGTCGAGGCCGCGCTGGAGGCCGCCCGGCTGCGCCTGCGCCCCATCCTCATGACGTCGCTGGCCTTCGTGCTGGGCGTGCTCCCGCTGGCCATCGCCCGCGGCGCCGGCGCCGGCGGCCAGGTGGCCATCGGCACCGCGGTGATCGGCGGGATGATCTCGGCCACCGTGCTGGCCATCCTCTTCGTGCCCCTCTTCTTCGTGCTGGTGGCCCGACCCTCGGCGCCACCGGGAGAGGAGCGGCACGAGCCGAACGACCCGGACGCCGACGCCCGGGCCGAGGAGGCCGAGCTGGGTCGGCGGCAGGCGATGGGCTCGGCGCACGGAGGGGGCCATGTCTAGGGCCCGCCGCGCCGGCGCCGCGCTGGCGGCGCTGCTGGCCACCGGCTGCGCGCTGGCCCCGGCCTACCAGCGCCCGACCGCGCCGGTGCCCGCGGCCTTCCCCGACGGCCTGGCCCCCCCTGCGGCGACCCCGGCCCCCCGCGCGGCGGAGGAGCTGGGCTGGCGGGAGGTCTTCGGCGACGCCCGCCTCCAGGCCCTGATCGCGCAGGCGCTCGGCCAGAACCGCGACCTGCGGGTGGCCTCCCTCAACGTGGAGGTGGTGCGGGCCCAGTACCGCATCCAGCGCGGGGCGGGCTGGCCGCAGGTGGGCGCCAGCGCCGGCGGCACCATCCAGCGCAACCCGGGCGACCTGCTCGGCGCCGAGCGGGCCGTCACCTCCGAGGCCTGGGGGGTCGGCGTGGGGATCACCTCCTTCGAGCTGGACCTCTTCGGGCGGGTGCGCAGCCTCTCCCGGGCCGCCCTGGAGCAGTTCCTGGCCACCGAGGAGGCCCGCCGAAGCGCCCACCTCTCGCTGGTGGCGGCGGTGGCCACCCAGTACCTGGCCGGGCTGGCGGCCGACGACCAGCTCGCCCTGGCCCACCAGACGCTGGGAGCGACCGAGGCCTCGCTGTCGCTGGTCCGCGCCCTGGCCGCCGCCGGCCGCCTCAGCGAGCTGGACCTCCGCTCCTCCGAGGCCCAGGTGGAGACCTCCCGCTTCAACCTGGCCGCGGCCACCCTGCAGCGCGCCCGCGCCGCCAGCGCCCTCGCCCTCCTCCTCGGCGGCCCGCAGCCGGAGGGGCTGCCGCCCCCGCTCCCGCTCGACGCCGAGCACCTGGTGGCCGAGCTGCCGGCCGGGGTGCCCTCGGAGGTGCTGGCCCGCCGGCCCGACGTCCTGGCCGCCGAGCACGCCCTGGTGGCCGCCAACGCCCTCGTCGGCGCGGCGCGCGCCGCCTTCTTCCCGAGCATCTCGCTGACCGGCTCCGGTGGGACCGCCAGCGCCAGCCTGGACGGCCTCTTCGGCGCCGGCTCGGGGACCTGGAGCTTCGCGCCCCGCATCACCGTGCCGCTCTTCACCGGCGGCGCCCTGCGCGCCGGCCTCGACGCCGCCGAGCTGCGCACGTCCGTGGAGGTGGCACGGTACGAGCGGGCCCTGCAGGGCGCCTTCCGGGAGGTGGCGGACGCGCTGGAGGCCCGCGCCAGCCTGGACGCGCAGCTGCGGGCGCTGGAGGCCCGGGTGGCCGCGGAGGCCCGGCGCCACCAGCTCTCCGAGCGTCGCTACCAGGCCGGCGTGGACAGCTCGCTCACCCTGCTCACCGCCCAGCGCGACCTCTTCTCCGCCAGGCAGCTCCTCATCCAGACCCGCCTGGCCCGCCTCACCAACCTGGTGGACCTCTACAAGGCGCTGGGTGGCGGGTGGCGGGAGGGCGGCCGGTGAGCCTCCCACCCCCCCGGCGGCAGTCCGCCCCCCTCCGCGCGTAGGATGGGCAGAGGCCGCGGCCGTCGCCGCGGCGAGGAGTCACCGTGGAAGAGCCCACCGGCCGCACGACCGGGCTGACCAACAAGACCCCGTGGTCCCTGGCGGCCCTGGTGGTGGCCGTGATCGGCTGCGGCCTGGCCTGGTGGTCGCTGACGCGCGCCCCCGCGCCGCCCCCGGCCGCGGTGGTGGCCGCGCCGGAGCCGGCCCCGCCCCAGGCCGCGCCGGCCGGCCCCGCGCCGGCCGCCGCCCCGACCACGCCCGGCGAGACCACCCGGTCGCTCCTCGAGGCCGTCTCGGCCAGCGGGGAGTACCGCTCCTGGCTGGCCCGGGGCGACGTCCTCAACCGCTGGGCGCTGGTCGCCGACAACCTGGCCGAGGGGGTGTCGCCGCGGCGGGCGCTCCCGTTCCTGGCGCCGGCGCAGCCCTTCACCGTGGCCCAGCGCGGCGAGCGCACCGTCATCGCCCCCGAGGCCTACCGGCGCTACGACCGCGTGGCCGACGCGGTGGCCTCGGTGGACCCGCAGGCCCTGGCCGCCGCCTACCGGGCCCTGCACCCGGTGCTGGAGGCGGCCTGGCGCGTGCTGGGCGACCCGCAGGGCTCGCTCGACGCGGTGGCGGCGCGGGCGCTGGCCCGGCTGGCCGCCGCCCCGGTGGTGGAGGGCGAGGTGGGGCTGGAGGCGGCCGGACCGGTCCTCTACCTCTTCACCGACCCGGCGCTGGAGGCGCTGGGCGGCGTGGAGAAGCACCTCGTGCGCATGGGGCCGCGCAACGCCCGCCTGGTGAAGCAGCAGGCGGCGGCGCTGCAGCGGGCCCTGGGGCTGCCGGCCCCGCCGGCGCGCTGAGGCCGGGCGGCGGCGCCTCGCCGGACCTCGGCCGGGCCGGCTGGCGGCGGCGCCTCAGGCGCCCTGGGCGCCCGGCCCGAGCACCACCCGCACCTGGTGGTGCCCGCCGTCCTCGACCAGCGGGATGGCGTGCGGGTCCACCGGCGCCCCGTCCAGCTCCGCCGAGGCCACCCCGCGGCAGCGGCCGGTCGGGTTGGACACGTGGATCTCGAAGCGGGTCCGGCCGACGCGCCAGCTGATGCCGTAGCCGGGCCAGGCGGCCGGGATGCACGGGTCCACCTCGAAGGTGGCGCCGTGGCGTCGCAGGCCGAGCAGGCTCTCCAGCCCGGCGCGGTACATCCAGCCGGCCGAGCCGGTGTACCAGGTCCAGCCGGCGCGCCCGGCGTGGTCCGGGTGGGCGTGGACGTCGCCGGCCAGCACGTAGGGCTCGCCCCGGTAGCGGGCCACGTCAGGCCCCGAGCGCGTGTGGTTGATGGGGTTGAGCATGTGGAAGAGCTCGGCGGCCTCGTCGCCGCTGCCCAGCCTGGCCAGCGCCATGACGATCCAGGCGGCGGCGTGGGTGTACTGGCCGCCGTTCTCCCGCACGCCGGGCGGGTAGCCGCGGATGTAGCCCGGGTCCTGGGCCGAGCGGTCGAAGGGCGGCGCCAGCAGGAGCACGATGCGGGCCCCGCGCCGCAGCAGGTGGGTGCGCACCGCGTCCATGGCCCGGTCGGCGTGGCGCGCCGGGGCCGCCCCGGAGAGCACCGCCCAGGCCTGGGAGACCGAGTCGATGCGGCACTCGTCGTTCTGGGACGAGCCCAGCGGCGAGCCGTCGTCGTAGAAGCCGCGCAGGTACCACTCGCCGTCCCAGGCCCGCCCCAGCGCCATGGCCAGGCGCCCGGCCTCGGCCCGGTAGCGCTCGGCCCGCGCCCGGTCGCCCCGCGCCGCGCAGGTGACGGCGAAGTCCTGCAGCGTGGCGTGCAGGAAGAAGCCGAGCCAGGTGCTCTCGCCGCGCCCCTCGCGCCCCACCCGGTTCATCCCGTCGTTCCAGTCGCCGCTCCCCATGAGCGGGAGCCCGTGGGCCCCGGCCGTGGTGCCGCGCTCGAGGGCGCGGGTGCAGTGCTCGAAGAGGGTGCCCGGCTCGCCGGAGGGGTGCGGCGCGCCGTAGGTCTCCTGCTCGCCCGGCGCCAGCGGCGGCGCCGCCAGGTACGGCACCAGCTCCTCCAGCACCGCGGCGTCCCCGGTGGTCTTCACGTAGTGCGCCACCACGTAGGGCAGCCAGAGCAGGTCGTCGCTGCAGCGGGTGCGGGTGCCCTTGCCGCCCGGCGGGTGCCACCAGTGCAGCACGTCGCCCTCCTGGAACTGGTGGGCCGCCGCCGTGAGCAGGTGCGCCCGGGCCAGGTCGGGGCGGGCCAGGAGCAGCGCCATCACGTCCTGCAGCTGGTCGCGGAAGCCGAAGGCGCCGCCCGGCTGGTAGTAGCCGGTGCGGGCCCAGAGCCGGCAGCCCAGGTCCTGGTAGAGGAGCCAGCGGTTCATCAGCAGGTCGAAGGAGTCGTCGGGGGTGTGGACCTGCACCGCCTCCAGGGCCTCGTCCCAGCCGCGGGTCACCCGCTCCAGCGCGGCCCGGGCCGCCGCCACCGTCCCGTGGCGGGCCACCAGCTCGAGGGCGTGGGCCTCGTCCATGCCCTCCCCGAGCAGCAGGACCAGCGTGGCGGTCTCACCCGGGGCCAGGACCAGCGTGACCTGGAGCCCGGCGCAGGGGTCGAGCCCCGGGCCGAAGCGGCCGGAGAGCGCCGGCTGGCGCAGCGCCGCCGGCGCGGCCAGGGAGCCGTTGCGCCCCAGGAAGGAGGCCCGGTCGCCGGTGGCCGAGGCCGGGCGCTGGCTGGCGGCGCTGAAGGCCACCCGCCCGGCGAAGTCGCGGCTCCAGCTGTTGGTCGCCAGCAGGGCGCCGCTGGCCTCGTCCTGCCGCGTCACCACGTGCAGGTGCTGGCCCTCCTGCGGCGGCCCCAGCACCCACTCCACGTAGCCGAGGACGCTGAGCCGCCGGGCCACCGGCCCCTCGTTGGTCAGCGACAGCAGCGAGAACTTCACCGGGTCCGCCGCGTCCACGAAGACCGACAGCTCCAGCCGGAAGCCGCCGGCGGCGTGGGCGAAGCGGGTCACCCCGGCGGCGTGGCGCACCAGCCAGCGGCCGCTGGCCGCGGTGCGGGGCAGCGGCCCGGGCGTGGGGGACCAGGCCTCGCCGCTGTCGTCGTCGCGGACGAGGATGGCCTCGGCGGACGGGTCGGTGACCGGGTCGTTGGCGAAGGGCGTGAGCCGGTTCTCGCGGCTGTTCTCCGACCAGGTGAAGGCCGAGCCGGAGGCCGTCACGACCGTGCCGAAGCCGGGGTTGGCCAGCACGTTGGACCAGGGGGCCGGGGTCTCCTCGGCGCCCTCCAGCACGATGGCGTACTCGCGCCCGCGCTCGGCGAAGCCGCCCAGCCCGTTGGCCAGGGCCAGGGGCGGCGTCACCACCGCGGCGGACTGGGCCGGCCAGGGGCCCGACGCGGGCGTGAGGGGCAGCTCCGGCGCGGCCACCTCGGCCCAGGCCGGGACCGGCCGGTCCAGCTGCTGGGCCAGCCCGCCCCGATCGTCGCCCAGGATGGCCCGCGCCACCGTGGCCAGCAGCAGGTGCTCGGCCTCCGGCATGCGGTCGCGCCGCAGCAGGTAGACGCCGCCCGGCCGGTGCTTCCAGGCCCGCCACGGGCCGTCGTCGAGCAGCCCGGCCAGCCCGGCGTGCACCTCGTCGAGGTAGCTGACCGGGTGCTCGTTCAGGACCACCACGTCGGCCCGCAGCCCCTTGAGGCGCCAGTACTCCTGCGCCTGCAGGGCCTGGCGCACCAGGGCCAGCCCGTCCGAGGCGGCCACCCGCACCAGCAGGATGGGCAGGTCGCCCGAGATGCCGTGCGGCCAGAGCCCGTCCTGGCCCAGGGTGTTGCGGGCCAGGAGCTCCGGCGAGGCCCGCAGCGAGGCGTCGCCGCGCAGCACGCGCGAGGCCAGCCGCTCGAAGAGCAGCGCCTCCTCGCTGGAGATGCCCAGGTGGCGCAGCGTGCTGCGGGCGTGGGCCGAGGCCAGGGCGAAGGTCCGGGCGGTGGCGCTCGGGTCGCGGTAGCGCTGCGCCAGCGCCAGGGCCGTCTCCCGGCTGGAGGTCATGCCGGTGGCGAAGGCCATGCGGGCCACGCCGCCGGGGGCCAGGCGGAGGCGCTGCCGCAGGGCCACGATGGGGTCGAGCAGCACGCCGGTGGTGCCGCTGAGCGGCCGCCCGTCGAGCGCCTGCGGATCGCGCGGGCTGCGACCGCGGCCCAGGAAGCGGGCCCGGTCGGTCTCCCACTCCACCGGCCCCTGGGTGCGCCCCTCCTGGCTGAGCACGTGCACCGCCCAGGCCGGCGCGTCGTCCGGCGCGCGTGGCCGGCGGTGGCAGAGCAGCGCCGCGCAGTCCGGCAGGTACTCCGACTCGACGAACAGCTTGCCGAAGGCCGGGTGGGCCAGGTCGTCGGCCGGTGAGGCCAGCACCACCTCGGCGTAGCTGGTGACCTCCAGCTCGCGGACGCGGCCGCTGTGGTTGGTCACCACCAGGCGGCGCACCTCGACGTCGTCCTCGGGTGACACCGCCACGTCGAGCTGCGTCCCCAGCTCGTCCTCGCGCCGGTGGAAGGTGGCCTTCTCGACGGCGAAGGTGACCAGGTCGTCCTCGCCCTCGCAGCCGGTGGGGTGGTGGGTGGCCGACCAGACCCGACCGCTCCGCACGTCGCGCAGGTAGAGGAACTGGCTGCCGGGGTCGCAGGTGGGGTCCAGGCGGGAGCGGGTGACGGCGCGCCCGCGGCAGAAGCTGGCGCCGCCGCCGGCGTTGGTCACCACGGCCGTGTAGTGGCCGTTGGAGAGGAACTGGGCGTGTGGGTAGGCGGTGTGCGGCGAGCGGAAGCGGCGCACCGCCACGGCCGCCACCGGGGCGGCCACCGGCGCGTCGTCGTCCGGGCGGGGTCGGGCGAAGGGGGCGTGGCGCGGGGCGCGCTCCTGCAGCAGCAGCTCGGTGGCCCGCACCCGCGGGTCGGCGTGGAAGCGCGCCACCATGCGGTTCCCCTGCAGCGCGTTGGCGATGGCCGTCAGGGTCATCCCCTGGTGGTGGGCCAGGTAGGAGCGCACCACCACGCCCCGCGGCGCCGGGACGTCGCCGGCGCCGCCGCCGGGCTCGTCGGCGCGCCGCCGGGTGTAGTCGATGGCGTCGAAGTAGCCGTGGGCCCCCTCCAGCCCCTCGGCCGCCAGGCGGCGCAGGTTGGCCACCGCCCGGGCCGGATCCACCATCACCGCCAGCGCCGAGGCGTAGGGCGCCACCACCAGCTCGTCGCCCAGCCCGCGCTTGAGCCCCAGCCCCGGCACCCCGAAGGCCTTGTACTGGTGGTTCTCCTGCCGGTCGACCAGGTCGTAGGCCGACTCGGAGATGCCCCAGGGCACGCCCCGATCCGCGGCGTAGTCCTGCTGGCGGCGCACCGCCGCCCGGCAGGACTCGTCGAGCAGCGTGCCCGGGTAGCTGCGCATCAGCAGCATGGGCATGAGGTACTCGAACATGGTGCCGCTCCAGGACAGCAGCGTCGGCACCCCGTGCACCCCGGTGACGATCCGGCCCAGGCGGAACCAGTGCAGCTCGGGCAGGTCGCCCTTGGCGATGGCCAGGAAGCTGGCCAGCCGCGCCTCGGAGGCCAGCAGGTCGTAGTCGGCGTCGTCGAGGCCGCCCGGCCCCTCGGCGTCGGCGGCGCGATACCCGATGGCCAGCAGGCGCCGGCGCGGGTCGTAGAGGAACCTGAAGCTCATCTCGGCCGCGAAGGCCGCGGCGCGCGCCGCCAGCCCCTCCAGGCGCGCCGCGGGGACCGGCGGCCCGTCGTCCGGCGCCGGCCCGGCCCGGGCCAGCTCCTGCAGCCCCTCCGCCAGGGTGACCAGCGCGCCGGCCAGGTTGCCGCTGTCCACCGTGGAGACGTAGCGGGGCAGCAGCGGCGCCAGGCTCTGGGTGTCGTACCAGTTGAAGAGGTGGCCCTCGATCCGCTCCAGCCCCTCGATGGTGGTGAGCGTCGCGTCGACCCGCTCGGCCAGGTCGACGGCGCGGATGAAGCCCAGGTCGTGGGCCGCCAGCGCCGAGAGCAGCCCCATGCCCACGTTGGTGGGCGAGGTGCGGTGCGCCACCTTGGGCCCGGGCACCTCCTGGAAGTTGTCGACCGGCAGCCCGTGGTCCTCCGGCCCCATGTAGATCTCGAACCAGCCCCAGGTCTTCCGGGCCAGCTCCAGGAGGAAGGCGCGGTCGGCCGGGGCCAGCTCGCGCCGCGGGGCCGACCGGCTCAGGGCGCGGGCCAGGAAGGGCGCGCCGATCCAGAGGGCCAGCACCGGCGCCGCCACCAGCAGCGCCCCGGGCCGGACCAGCGCCACCAGCAGCAGCCCGAGGAGCCCGGTGGCCGGGCTGGCCGCCATCTCCCGCAGGTACGGGCGCACCCCGGCGCCGGCCGCCTGCCCCTCGCCGCGGGCCGCGCTGGCCGCGGCGGTCTCCCACTCGAGGAGGCGCCGCTGGGTGAACCCCAGGCGGACCAGGGTCACCAGCAGGGCGTGCGTCATCCCGTAGGCCTGCTGGGCCAGGAAGGTGAGCTGGAGCGAGATGCGCGCCAGGCCGCCCAGGGCGTCCTCGCGGACCCCGCGCAGGAAGGCGCGCCACGGCTGGTGCGCCGCCGGGCCGGAGGCCACCGCGAAGGCCAGCGGGAAGAGCGGGAAGGCGGTGGCGGCCAGCACCACCGCCGTCCAGAGCGCCGGGCTCCCCGGCAGCACCGTCCAGGCGGCCAGCAGCAGCGTCAGGGTGGCGGGCGCCAGCTGGCTGCGGCGCAGGTTGTCGAGGATCTTCCAGCGCGAGATGAGCGTCAGGCGGTTGCGCTTCAGGCCGCGGGGCGTCGGCACCCAGGGGAAGAGCCAGGCCAGGATCTGCCAGTCGCCGCGGGCCCAGCGGTGCTGCCGGCGGGCGTGGGCCAGCACGCTGGAGGGGTAGTCGTCCACCACCTCCACGTCGGTGACCAGGGCGGCGCGGGCGTGCAGCCCCTCGAAGAGATCGTGCGACAGCAGGGCGTTCTCGGGCACCCGGCCGGCCAGCGCGGCGGCGAAGGCGTCCACGTCGTACAGCCCCTTGCCGGTGAAGGTCCCCTCCCCGAACAGGTCCTGGTAGGTGTCGGAGACCGCGGTGGTGTACGGGTCGACCGTGGTCTGGCCAGCCGAGATGCGGGCGAAGCGCGAGCCGGCGGCGCTGGCGGTGGCCACGCTGACCCGCGGCTGCAGGATGCCGTAGCCCTCGGTGACGCGCCCGCAGTCCGGATCGAAGCGGGGGCGGTTGAGCGGGTGGGTGATGATGCCCACCAGCTTGCGGGCGGCGTCGCGCGGCAGGCGGGTGTCGGTGTCGAGCGTGATGACGTAGCGGACCGTCGGCAGCACCTGCAGGGCCCCGACCTGCAGGGTGAAGCTGGTGTCGGTGGCGCCGCGCAGCAGCCGGTTCAGCTCCTCCAGCTTGCCGCGCTTGCGCTCCCAGCCCATCCAGACGCCCTCCCCCTGGTTCCACTGCCGCACCCGGTGGAGCAGGAAGAACCGGTCGCCGCGCCCCTCGCCGAGGCGCAGGTTGAGCGCCTCCACGCCGTCGCGGGCCGCCGTCAGGATGGCGGCGTCGTCGGACCGCTCCTGGGTGGCGGCGTCGGTGAAGTCGCCCAGGATGGCGAAGTGGATGTTGGGATCGAGGTTGCCGAGCGCCAGCACCTCGAGGTGCTCGAGCAGGGCCGTCACGCCGGCCGGGCAGGTGAGGAGGGTGGGCACCACCACCAGGGTGCGGGCGTCCTCGGGGACGCCGCCGGCCAGCTCCAGGCGCGGCAGCCGGCGCGGCGGGGCGGCCCAGGCGGCCAGCCGCTGGATCGCGCTGGTGGCCAGCTCGCTGGCGGGCAGGAGGAGCAGCAGGGCGGTGGCCACCTGGAGCGGGAGCGAGCCGCCCAGGAGGCGGGCGGCGGCCACCCCGCCGGCCACCAGCCCGGCGGTGGAGATCGCCAGGGCGCCCAGGTAGAGGAGGGAGGCGTTGGCGAAGGCCAGCCGGCGCAGCGCCCCCAGTGGCCCCGGGCGCCAGGCCACGTCGGTCTCGAGGCCGCGCCGCCCCTTGCCGATGAGGTGGTGGCCCACGTGGGCGGCCCGCGCCGCCGGCCCCTCGGCCTCGGCGGCCTGGCGGGCGCTCTCCACGGCGCGCAGGGCCACCCGCACCTGGGCCTCGCCGCTGGGCTCGGCCAGCTCCTCGACCGCCTGGCGATAGCGATCCCGGCTGAGGAACTCCATGCGGGCGTGCACGCCGGCCGGGTCGCGCTGCAGGACCCGCTCCACCAGGCTGACCGCCTCGACGAACTGCGGCCAGTCCAGGTCGGAGCAGAGGCGCAGGCTGGTGATGGCGTTGGCCATCGAGACCTGGGCGGCGGCCTGCCGCTGGTGCTCGCCGCGGATGGCCTCCTCGGCCGTCAGGCCAGCCCTGGCCAGGTGGTCGTCGAGATCGCGGCGCACCATCGAGAGGCGCGGGCCGTACTCGCGGACCCGCTGCAGCAGCTGCACCAGGTGGGCGGCGTGCAGCGTGCGGGGCAGCGGCGGCGGGGCGCTGGTGCCGGCCGCGTCGATGCGCGCCACGTAGGCGTCGGCGGCCCGCCGCGCCGCGCTGGCCTCCAGGGTCTCCTCGGCCAGCCGCCGCAGGTTCTCCACCAGGGCCAGCTTGAGCATGCTGGGCCAGGCCCACAGCTCGCCGATGGTCAGGGTGGCCACGGTCTGGAAGCCGTCCAGGAAGCGCACCAGCTGGTGCCGGTCGAGGCGGCTGTCGCCGTAGCGGATCAGCTCCACCGCCAGCGCGTAGATGCGGGCGTTGCCGGCCAGCTCGCGCGCCGCCAGCTTGGGCAGCTCGCGGTAGTAGCCGCGCGGCAGGTTCTGCCGCACCACCCGGATCTCCGAGTCCACCAGGTGGTAGTTGTCGAGGAGCCACTCGGCCGCCGGCGTGATGAAGGTGCCGCGGTGCACGTCGGCGGCCAGGGCGCGGTAGGCGCGGCGCAGCAGGCGGGCGTTGTCCTCGAAGCGCGGGAAGACGCTGCGGGCGAAGCGGCGGGACGGGTCCACGGTGAAGCGGGCCGCCAGCGAGCGGGCCCGCTCCTCCAGCCGCTCGATGCTGAGCAGCTCGTCGCGGAACGGCTCGGCGCGCGGGGTGGCGCGCCGCCCGGCGCCGAAGGGCCAGGAGAGGAAGGTGAGCACCCGTGGACCTCCCGTGGCGACCAGGGCCTCGCGCCCCGCGCCGGCGACGGGGCACGACGCTGCCCGCCGCGCGCCGGCTGGGCGCGGGTGCTCGTCGAGGCTCGAAGGGGTGGCGCGGTGCTTCCGCCGTGTCGCTCACGGCGGCGTGGAGGGCCGGCGGTGCTCACCGGTCACCGTGGTATGGCGCCGCGAACGTCCGGGCGCTCGGGGACCGGGCCCGGAAGGATGGGCTGTGGCGGAGCGGCCCGCGTCATCCCGCCGCACCCCGTGGCCATGGCGCTCGACAGGCCGGATCCCACATGGGCATCTTTCCGGCGGGGGGCCTCCATGCCGACGACACACCTGCCACGGGATCCGGTCGCCGCGGGGGCCCACCTGCTGGCCGAGACGCCCGGCGACGCCGCCGCCACCCGGGACCAGCTGCTCTCGGCCCTGCAGGCCGAGCGGGCCGCGCACGCCCGCACCCGCGAGGCGATGGCGCGCAGCGAGGCCGCCGCCGGCCGCTTCGTGCCCCGCCAGCTGCTGGCCCTGCTGGGCGCCGAGCGGCTGGGCGACCTGGCGCTGGGCGACGCCGTGGAGCGCAAGCTCACCATCCTCTTCTCCGACATCCGCGGCTTCACCGCGCTGTGCGAGGGCATGAGCCCGCGCGACACCTTCCGCTTCCTCAACTCCTTCCTGGGCGTGATGGAGCCGGTGGTGACGCGCCACCACGGCTTCGTGGACAAGTACATCGGCGACGCCGTGATGGCCCTCTTCCCCGGCGGCGCCGACGACGCGGTGGCCGCCGGCGTGGGGATGCTGGAGGCGCTGGAGGACTTCAACGCCTCGCGCGGCCGGGAGGGGCGCCCGCGCATCGGCATGGGCGTCGGCCTGAACCACGGCATGGTGACCCTGGGCACGGTGGGCGGGGCCGGGCGCATCGAGGGCACGGTGGTGAGCGACGCCGTCAACCTGGCCTCCCGGCTGGAGGGGCTGACCAAGCGGTACGGCGCCCCGCTGCTGGTCTCGGAGGCGGCCCTCTACGCGCTGGACGGGGCGGCCGAGCGCACCGTGCGCTTCCTCGACCGCATCCGGGTCAAGGGCAAGCGGCAGCCGCAGTCGGTCTACGAGGTCTTCGAGGCCGACCCGCCGGCGCGGCGGGCCGCCAAGCTGGCCACGCTGCCCTGGTTCGAGGAGGCGGTGGCCTGCTACCACCTGCGCGAGGTGGGCGTGGCCGAGCCGCTGCTGCGGCGCTGCCTGGAGGCGGCGCCCGACGACGCGGCCGCGGCGCTCTACCTGGCGCGCTGCCGCGAGTACCTGGCCAGCGGGAAGCACGAGGGGACCGGGGAGCTGGACGGCACCCTGCCCTGGCGCGACGAGTTCACCCTGGGGCTCGACCCGGTGGACGGGCAGCACCACGAGCTGCTCGACGCCATGAACCGGCTCACCCCGCTGCTGCACGCCGGCGACGGCAGCGGCGCGGAGGCCACCCTGGCCTTCCTGGCGAGCTACGTGCGCGACCACTTCGGCACCGAGGAGGCCCTCATGGGCCAGCACGGCTACCCCTTCACGGCCGAGCACGTGCGGGAGCACCAGAACTTCATCGCCTTCCTGAGGCGGCTGGCCGGCCAGGTCACCGCCGGCCGGCCGCGGCTCCACCTGGTCTTCCAGATCCAGATCTTCCTGCTCGACTGGTTCGCCAACCACTCCACCGGCACGGACCGCCACCTGGCGCGCTGGCTGCGGGCGCAGGAGGCCGACCCGGCCTGGTAGCGGCGCCTGTGGCCTCCAGGTGCGCTAGCATGGCGCCTCCCGACGGAGGACCACGTGAGCTCCTGGAACTGCCGCCACGAGCTGAACGGCATCTGCAAGAAGGTGGCGCTCGCCTACTGCCGGCCGGGCATGAAGGGCTGCGTCCTGGTTGGGAAGGTGACCTTCCAGGACGGCGTCATCCCGAACCCGGTCTGGCCGCCGAAGGCGGACGGCTCGCCCGGCGGCCCCGCCCGGGAGGACGACCAGGAGCGCTGAACCGGGGCCCGCCGTCCCGAAGCTGCGCCGGCCGGCTCCGTGGAGCGCGAAGCGGCGTCCCCGTCCCCCCGGCGCGGCGCGGCGTCGGGGGATCCCGACAGCCGGTTGCGCAACCCCCTGGAATCAGGTGGGCGCCGGGTTGGCAAGGCAGGTGCACTTGGGAGGAGTCAGGTGGCAGCGCGACGCGGCCCCACACCTCAACCTGAACTGGAGAACGCCATGACGACCACGAACTCGAAGCCCCAGAACAAGACCTTCGCCCTCGTCGGCGCCGGCATCGGCCTGGCGGCCTTCCTGGCCCTGGCCCTCCTGCCCTCCATCCTCTACGGCGGCTACGCCGGCCTGCTCCTCGCCGGCGGCATCGTCGGCACCCCGGTCCAGGCCACCTTCCTGGTCCGCGCCCTCATCGTCTTCGGCATGGTCCTCGGCGTCACCGGCATCGCCTCCCCTCTTCGCCGTCATGGCGCCGTCGCCGGCGCCGCCGTCGGCGCGCTGACCAAGGCGGTCACCCCGGCCGAGAAGGCCGTGGCGGCCTCCAAGGTCTAGGCCGCACCGCCGCACCGCGGCCGCCCTTCCGCGGCTGCCACCTGGAACGCCCCGGCGACCGCCCTGGTCACCGGGGCGTTCGCGTCTTCCGGGCCTGCCCCTCCAGCCCATCCGGGCCGTGGCCGACCACGGACCGCGGGGCGACCCTGTCGGCATGACCCCTCACGACGTCGTCGTCGTCGGCGCCGGCCACAACGGCCTCGTCACCGCCGCCTACCTGGCCCGCGCCGGGCTGCGGGTCCTGGTGCTGGAGGCGCGCGACCGGGTGGGCGGCGCCTGCACCACCGAGGAGCCCTGGCCCGGGTACCGGGTCTCCACCGCCGCCTACGTGGTCAGCCTGTTCCGCCCCGAGATCGTGCGCGACCTCGACCTCGGGCGCCACGGCTACGCGCTCCTGCCCCGCAGCCCCTCCTCCTTCACGCCCTTCCCCGACGGCCGCTCCCTGCTCATGGGGCCGGACGCGGCGCAGACCCGCCGCGAGGTGGCCAAGTTCTCGGCGCGCGACGCCGAGCGCCTCCCCGAGTACGAGGCCATGCTGCTGCGCATCGCCGCCGCCATCGAGCCGACGCTGCTCGAGACGCCGCCCGACCCGTTCTCGCGCCGGCTCTCCGACCTGTGGCGGCTCGGGCGCATGGGGCTGCGCTTCCTGCGCCTGGGGGCCGACGGGCCGCGCGCCCTGGAGGTCCTGACCGGCCCGGCCCGCGCCATCCTGGACCGCTGGTTCGAGTCGGACGAGCTCAAGGCCACCCTGGCCACCGACGCCATCATCGGCGCCTTCGCCTCGCCCTCCACGCCCGGCACGGCCTACGTGCTGTTCCACCACGTCATGGGCGAGTGCAACGGGGCGCGGGGCGTCTGGGGCTACGTGCGGGGCGGCATGGGGTCGCTCTCCGAGGCGCTGGCCGCGGCGGCGCGGGAGCGCGGCGCCGAGATCCGCTGCGGGGCGCGGGTGGCCCGGGTACTGGTGCGGGGCGGGCGGGCGGCGGGCGTGGTCCTGGCCGACGGCACCGAGGTGCCGGCCCGGCGGGTGGTCTCCAACGCCGACGCCACGGTGACCCTGCTCGGCCTGCTGGGCGCCGAGCACCTGCCCGCCGGCGTGGCCGAGGCGGTGGGGGCCATCGACTACTCGAGCGCCTCCCTCAAGATCAACCTGGCGCTCTCCCGCCTGCCCGACTTCACCGCCCTGCCCGGCGCGCCCGGGCCGCAGCACCGCGGCACCATCCACCTCTGCCCCGGCCTGGAGTACATGGAGCGCGCCTTCGACGACGCCCGGGCCGGCCGCCCCTCGCAGGAGCCCATCGTGGAGGCCACCATCCCGTCGGTGGTGGACCCCAGCGTGGCGCCGCCGGGCCGGCACCTCATGTCGATGTTCGTCCAGTACGCCCCCTACCGGCTGGCCGAGGGGAGCTGGGACGACCTGAAGGAGCCGTTCGCCGACCGCTGCGTGGCCCTGCTGGACCGGTACGCCCCCGGCTTCGCGGCCTCGGTGCTGCACCGCGAGGTGCTCTCGCCCCTCGACCTGGAGCGCCGCTTCGGCCTCACCGGCGGCAACATCTTCCAGGGCGCCATGCCGCTCTCACAGCTCTTCTCCATGCGCCCGCTGGCCGGGTACGCCGACTACCGGACGCCGCTGCCCGGCCTCTACCTGTGCGGCGCGGCCACCCACCCGGGCGGCGGCGTCATGGGCGCCTGCGGCCACAACGCGGCGCGGGAGCTCCTCCGCGACCTGCGGCGCGGACGCTGAGTGGGCGCGGCGCGGACGCGGAGTAGGCGCTGCGCGGATGCTGAGTGGGCGCGGCGCGGACGCGGAGCAGGCGCTGCGCGGACGCTGCGTGGGCGCGGCGCGGACGCGGAGTAGGCGCTGCGCGGAGGGATCGCGCCGGGATCCGCACGCCGCTCCCTGGCCTCGGTGTGCGCCTGGACCCCACGCACCGTCACCCGGCGCCAAGCCTCCCACACCGCCCACCTCTCCCCATCCCGCCGCCGCGTGACGGAGCGTCACAGGACGGGCGGTCGGAATTCACCTGGGGTAGACTGCGACCCAATCCCAATCTGCGCTTCACCGCGCTGCGCGCCCAGCCCTCCCGTCACGGAGCCAGGAGCCTCGCCGATGACCCGTCTCGCCCGAACGCTCTCCCGCGCCGCCCTCCTCGCCTGCGCGCTGCTGGCGCCCCTCGCCGCGCGCGCCCAGTTCCCCATCACCGAGTCGTTCATGAACGCCACGGCGCCCGGCTGGGTGCTGCAGGGGAGCGCCTCGCTGACGGCGCCGTCCATCGACACGGCCGGGCAGGGCTGGCTCCGGCTCACGCCGGCCACCGGCAACCAGGCCGGCTCGGCCATCTACAACACGGCCTTCGCCTCCACCAACGGCATCGCCATCACCTTCGACTACGCCGACTACGGCGGCACCGGCGCCGACGGCTTCAGCTTCTACCTCATCAACGGCACCACCATCTCGCCCACGGTGGGCTCGAACGGCGGACCGCTCGGCTACTCCGGCCGCTTCGGCGGCACCGCCGCCCAGTGCGCCAACGGCACCCAGCCGGTCACCACCCCGGGCGTCACCAACGGCTACGTCGGCATCGGCTTCGACGAGTTCGGCAACTTCTCGGCCTGCGAGTCGGGCTACGCGGCCCCGGGCCTGACCACCCACTCGGTGGTCATCCGCGGCTCCGGCTCGCTCAGCACCTCGCGCGCCTTCCGCTACCTGACCGGCCAGGCCGTCAACGTGGCCCCGTACAACACCACCATCGACAACGTCCAGCGCGCCGCGCCGCGCAAGGTGCGCATCTCCATCGTCAACCAGCGCATCACCACGGCCATGGACTTCGGCGCTGGCTTCCAGACGATCATCAACGCCTACAACCTGGCCGCCGCCGCCAACCAGGCCGCCCTGCCCGCCACCTTCAAGATGGGCTTCTCCGGCTCCACCGGCGGCTCCACCAACGTGCACGAGATCCGGAACGTGCGGGTCGAGCTGCCCGCCAACATCACGCTGGGCCAGTCGGTCACGCCCACCACCGTGAGCGTGGGCGGCACCATCACCTTCACCATCACCATCTCGAACGACAACACCAACGCGGCGCTCGGCTCCACCCTCACCGACGCCTTCCCGGCCGGGCTCACCGGCATCACCTGGACCGCGGCCACCGCCGGCGGGGCCACGGTGGGCAACGCCAGCGGCACGGGCAACCTGGCCGAGACCGTCAACCTGCCCAAGGGCGGGTCGGTCACCTACACCGTCACCGCCACCGTGGCCGCCGCGGGCGCGGGCCAGGCCCTGGTCAACACCGTCACCCTGACGCCCGCCCCCGGCGTGGCCAACCTGCTCACCAACACCGCGGCCACCACCATCACGGTGAACAAGATGGGCTCGTCCACGGCGCTCGCCTCCAGCGCCAACCCGTCGGTCTTCGGCCAGCCGGTGACCCTCACCGCCACGGTGACCGCCGTGGCGCCGGGCAGCGGCACGCCCACCGGCACCGTCACCTTCCTGGACGGCGCCACCACCCTCGGCACCTGTACTCTGGCCGGCGGGTCCTGCACGCTGGCCTCCTCGGCCCTGGTCGTGGCCACCCACCCCATCACCGCGGGCTACGGCGGCAGCGCGGCCTTCAACGCCAGCACCTCGCCGGCCCTCTCCCAGGTGGTGAACCGCGCCGCCGCCGGCACCGTGGTCAGCTCCAGCCAGAACCCGTCGGTCTTCGGCCAGCCGGTCACCTTCACCGCCACCGCGACCGCCACCGCCCCGGGCGCCGGCACGCCGACCGGCACCGTCACCTTCCTCGACGGCGCCACCACCCTCGGCACCTGCACCCTCGCCGCCGGCACCTGCACCCTCGCCACCTCCGGCCTCTCGGTGGCCACCCACGCCATCACCATCAGCCTGCCTGCCAGCGCGAGCTTCGCCGCCAGCACCTCGCCGGCCCTCTCCCAGGTGGTGAACCGCGCCGCCGTCGCCACCGTGGTCACCTCCAGCCAGAACCCGTCGGTCTTCGGCCAGCCGGTCACCTTCACCGCCACCGCGACCGCCACCGCCCCGGGCGCCGGCACGCCTTCCGGCACCGTCACCTTCCTGGACGGCGCCACCGTGCTCGGCACCTGCACCCTCACCGCCGGCACCTGCACCTTCGCCACCTCGGCGCTGGCCGTGGCCACGCACGCCATCACCATCAGCCTGCCCGCCAGCACGAGCTTCGCCGCCAGCACCTCGCCGGCCCTCTCCCAGGTGGTGAACCGCGCCGCCGCCGCCACCGCGGTCACCTCCAACCAGAACCCGTCGGTCTTCGGCCAGCCGGTCACCTTCACCGTCACCGCGACCGCCACCGCCCCCGGCGCCGGCACGCCTTCCGGCACCGTCACCTTCCTCGACGGCGCCACCACCCTCGGCACCTGCACCCTCGCCGCCGGCACCTGCACCCTCGCCACCTCCGGCCTCTCGGTGGCCACCCACGCCATCACCATCAGCCTCCCCGCCAGCGCCAGCTTCGCCGCCAGCACCTCGCCGGCCCTCTCCCAGGTGGTGAACCGCGCCGCCGTCGGCGCCGCGGTCACCTCCAGCCAGAACCCGTCGGTCTTCGGCCAGCCGGTCACCTTCACCGCCACCGCGACCGCCACCGCCCCGGGCGCCGGCACCCCGACCGGCACCGTCACCTTCCTCGACGGCGCCACCACCCTCGGCACCTGCACCCTCGCCGCCGGCACCTGCACCCTCGCCACCTCCGCCCTCTCGGTGGCCACCCACGCCATCACCATCAGCCTCCCCGCCAGCGCGAGCTTCGCCGCCAGCACCTCGCCGACCCTCTCCCAGGTGGTGAACCGCGCCGCCAGCGCCGCCGCCGTCGCGGTGAACCCGTCGCCGGCCCTGGTCGGCGAGGCCGTCACCCTCACCGCCACCCTGGCCGCCGTGGCCCCCGGCGCCGGCACGCCCACCGGCACCGTCACCTTCCTCGACGGCGCCACCGTGCTCGGCACCTGCACCCTCGTCGCCGGGACCTGCACCCTCGACCTCGCCACCCTCGGCGTGGGCGCGCACGCCATCACGGCCTCCTACGCCGGTGACCCGGGCTTCCTCGGCGCCACCTCGGCGCCCGGCCTGCTCGACGTCTCCCCGGCCTCCACCAGCACCGCGCTGGCCTCCTCGCTGGCCACCACCACGTTCGGCGATCCGCTCACCCTCACCGCCACCGTCGCCGTGGCCGCCCCGGGCGCCGGCACGCCGTCCGGCACCGTCCGCTTCTTCTCCGACGGCGTCCCGCTCGGCGACGCGGTGCTCGGCCCGACCGGCCAGGCCGCCCTGCCCGTGGCCGGCACCACCCTCGCCGCCGGGGTCCACGAGCTCACCGCCAGCTACCTCGGCGACCCGAGCTTCCTCGGCTCCGGCTCAGGGCCGCTGTCCCACCTGGTGGTCCGCGCCGCCGCCACCGTCGCCGTGGTCTCCAGCGCCAACCCGGCCGTCACCGGCCAGCCGGTCACCTTCACGGTCTCCGTGGCCGTGCCCCCCGGCAACCCCGCCGCCACCGGCACCGTCACCTTCACCGACGGCGCCACCGTCCTCGGCACCTGCACCCTCGCCGCCGGCACCTGCACCTTCACGCTCGCCACCCTGCCGGTCGGTGGCCACGGCGTGGTCGCCACCTTCGGCGGCGACGCCGGCAACGAGCCGGCCTCCTCGACCTCGCTCCCCCAGCAGGTCGACCGCGCCGCCACCAGCACCGTCGTCGCCTCCGGCCAGAACCCGTCGGTCTTCGGCCAGCCGGTCACCTTCACCGCCACCGCCTCGGCGGTGGCCCCGGGCGCCGGCACGCCCACCGGCACCGTCACCTTCCTCGACGGCGCCGCGGTGCTCGGCACCTGCACCCTCTCCGGCGGCACCTGCACCCTGGCCACCTCGGCCCTGGCGGTGGCCACGCACGCCATCACCGCCAGCCTCCCGGCCAGCCCGAGCTTCGCCGCCAGCACCTCCGCGTCCCTGTCCCAGGTGGTGGATCGCGCCGCCACCGGCACCGTCGTCGCCGCCAGCCCGAACCCCTCGGTCTTCGGCCAGTCCGTCACCTTCACCGCCACCGTCTCGGCGGTGGCCCCCGGCGCCGGCACGCCCACCGGCACCGTCACCTTCCTCGACGGCGCCAGCGTGCTCGGCACCTGCGCCCTCTCCGCCGGCACCTGCACCTTCGCCACCTCGGCCCTGGCGGTGGCCACCCACGCCGTCACCGCCAGCCTGCCCGCCAGCGCGAGCTTCGCCGCCAGCACCTCGCCGGCCCTCTCCCAGGTGGTGAACCGCGCCGCCACCGCCACGGTCGTCGCCTCCAGCGCCAGCCCGTCGGTCCTCGGGCAGCCGGTCACCTTCACCGCCACCGTCTCGGCGGTGGCACCCGGCGCCGGCACGCCCACCGGCACCGTCACCCTCCTCGACGGCGCCACCACGCTCGGCACCTGCACGCTCTCCGCCGGCACCTGCTCGCTCTCCACGGCGGCCCTGGCGGTGGCCACGCACGCCATCACCGCCAGCGTCCCGGCCAGCGCCAGCTTCGCCGCCAGCACCTCGCCGGCCCTCTCCCAGGTGGTCGGCCCCACCGCCACCAGCGCCGTCGTCACCGCCGCCCCCAACCCGTCGGTCCTCGGCCAGCCGGTCACCTTCACCGCCACCGTCTCGGCGGTGGCCCCGGGCACCGGCACGCCCACCGGCACCGTCACCTTCCTGGACGGCGCCACCGTGCTCGGCACCTGCACCCTCTCCGCCGGCACCTGCACCTTCTCCACCTCGGCCCTGGCCGTGGCCACGCACGCCATCACCGTGAGCGTGCCCGCCAGCCCGGGCTTCGCCGCCAGCACCTCGCCGGCCCTCTCCCAGGTGGTGAACCGCGCCGCCACCTCCACCGTCGTCGCCGCCAGCCCGAACCCGTCGGTCTTCGGCCAGCCGGTCACCTTCACCGCCACCGCCGCCTCGGTCGCGCCCGGCGCCGGGACGCCCACCGGCACCGTCACCTTCCTCGACGGCGCCAGCGTGCTCGGCACCTGCACCCTCTCCGCCGGCGCCTGCAGCCTCACCACCTCGGCCCTGGCCGTGGCCACCCACGCCATCACCGCCAGCCTGCCCGCCAGCGCCGACTTCGCCGCCAGCACCTCACCGGCCCTCTCCCAGGTGGTGAACCGCGCCTCCGCAGCCACCGTGGTCACCGCCAGCCCCAACCCCTCGGTCCTCGGCCAGCCGGTCACCTTCACCGCCACCGCCTCGGCGGTGGCCCCCGGCGCCGGCACGCCCACCGGCACCGTCACCTTCCTCGACGGCGCCGCCGTCCTCGGCACCTGCACCCTCTCCGCCGGCACCTGCACCTTCGCCACCTCGGCCCTGGCCGTGGCCACGCACGCCATCACCGTGAGCGTGCCCGCCAGCGCCAGCTTCGCCGCCAGCACCTCGCCGGCCCTCTCGCAGGTGGTGAACCGCGCCGCCACCTCCACGGTCGTCGCCTCCAGCGCCAACCCGTCGGTCTTCGGCGAGCCGGTCACCTTCACCGCCACCGTCTCGCTGGTGGCCCCCGGCGCCGGCACGCCCACCGGCACCGTCACCTTCCTGGACGGCGCCACCGTCCTCGGCACCTGCACGCTCTCCGCCGGCGCCTGCTCGCTCTCCACCTCGGCCCTCGCCGTGGCCACCCACGCCATCACCGCCAGCGTGCCGGCCAGCGCGAGCTTCGCCGCCAGCACCTCGCCGGCCCTCTCCCAGGTGGTGAACCGCGCCGCCGCCAGCACCGTGGTCACCGCCAGCCCCAGCCCGTCGGTCCTCGGCCAGCCGGTCACCTTCACCGCCACCGTCTCGGCGGTGGCACCGGGCACTGGCACGCCCACGGGCACGGTCACCTTCCTGGATGGCGCCACCGTCCTCGGCACCTGCACCCTCTCCGCCGGCGCCTGCACCTTCGCCACCTCGGCCCTGGCGGTGGCGACGCACGCCATCACCGCCAGCGTCCCCGCCAGCGCGAGCTTCGCGGCCAGCACCTCGCCGGCCTTCTCCCAGGTGGTCGACCGCGCCGCCACCAGCACGGTCGTCGCCTCCAGCCAGAACCCGACGGTCTTCGGCCAGGCCGTCACCTTCACCGCCACCGTCTCGGCGGTGGCCCCAGGCGCCGGCACCCCCACCGGCACGGTCACCTTCCTCGACGGCGCCGCCACGCTCGGCACCTGCACCCTCTCGGCCGGCGCCTGCACCTTCTCCACCTCGGCCCTCGCCGTGGCGACCCACGCCATCACCGCCAGCCTGCCCGCCAGCGCGGACTTCGCCGCCAGCGCCTCGCCGACCCTCTCCCAGGTGGTGAACCGCGCCGCCACCCAGGTCGCGCTCGCCTCCGCCACCAACCCGACGGTCTTCGGCCAGCCGGCCACCTTCACCGCCACCGTCTCGGCGGTGGCCCCCGGCGCCGGCACGCCCACCGGCACCGTCACCTTCCTCGAGGGCGCCGCCGTCCTCGGCACCTGCACCCTCTCGGCCGGCGCCTGCTCGCTCTCCACCGCGGCGCTGCCGGTCGGCACCCACGCCCTCACCGCCAGCCTGGCCGCTGGGCCGGAGTTCGCCGCCTCCACCTCGCCCACGCACGCCCAGGTGGTGGACCCGGCGGCCACCGCGGTGGCCCTCGCCACCAGCGTCAGCCCGTCGGTGACCGGCGAGCCGGTCACCTTCACCGCCACCGTGGCGGCGCTGGCCCCCGGCGCCGGCACCCCCACCGGCACCGTCACCTTCCTCGACGGCGCCGCCGTCCTCGGCTCCTGCACCCTCTCCGCCGGCGCCTGCACCTTCTCCACCGCGGCGCTGCCGGTCGGCACCCACGCCATCACCGCCACCGTCGCCGCCAGCGCGAGCTTCGCCGCCAGCACCTCGCCGGCCCTCTCCCAGGTGGTCAGCCCCGCCGCCACCAGCACCACGCTGGTCTCCTCCCTGCCCTCCTCCACCTTCGGCGACCCGCTCACCCTCACCGCCACCGTCGCCGTGACCGCCCCGGGCGCCGGCGCTCCCTCCGGCACCGTCCGCTTCTTCGCCGACGGCGCCCCGCTCGGCGACGCCACCCTCGACCCGGCCGGCCTGGCCGCCCTGCCCCTCTCCGGCACCGCCCTCGCCGTCGGCCTCCACGAGCTCACCGCCAGCTACCTCGGCGACCCGAGCTTCCTGGCCTCCGCCTCCGGCCCCGTCGCCCAGCAGGTGGTCCGCGCCGCCGCCGCCCTGACCCTCACCTCCGACGCCAACCCGGCCCTCACCGGCCAGCCGGTCACCTTCACCGTCTCCGTCGCCGTGCCTCCCGGCAACCCCGACGCCTCCGGCACCATCACCTTCACCGACGGCGCCACCGTCCTCGGCACCTGCACCCTCTCCGCCGGCGCCTGCACCCTCACCCTCGCCACCCTCCCCGTCGGCCCCCACCAGATCGTCGCCACCTTCGAGGGCGACCCCAGCAACGAGCCCGGCGCCTCCGCCCCGCTCGCCCAGCTGGTCGACCCCGCCGCCACCACCACCTCCCTGGTCGCCAGCCTCTCCCCCTCCCTCTTCGGCCAGCCCGTCTCCTTCACCGCCACCGTCGCCCCCGTCGCCCCGGGCGCCGGCACCCCCACCGGCACCGTCACCTTCTCCGAGGGCCCCACCTCCCTCGGCTCCTGCTCCCTCGCCGCCGGCGCCTGCTCCCTCGTCCTCGCCGACCTCCCCGTCGGCTCCCACGACCTCGTCGCCACCTTCGGCGGCGACCCCTCCTTCGCCCTCAGCCTCTCGCCCGCCCTCACCCAGGTGGTCGACCTGGCCGCCGCGGCCGTCATCCTGGCCTCGGCCCCCAGCCCCTCGGTGACCGGTCAGCCGGTGACCATCACCATCACCGTGGCCGCGGTGGCCCCGAGCTCGCTCGTTCCGGGCGGCGCCGTGACGCTGCTCGAGGGCGCCGTGGTGCTCGGCACCGCCACGCTCGACGCCGCCGGGCAGGCCGAGGTGGCCGGCGCGGTGCTGGCGACGGGCGTCCACCAGCTGACCGCCGAGTACGCCGGCGACGCCGGCTTCGGCTCGGCCACCTCCGCGCCGCTCACCCACCAGGTGGACCGCGCCCCCACCACCCTGGCGCTCACCGCCACCACCGGCCCCACCCTGGCCGGCGAGCCGGTGCACCTGGTGGCCGCTCTCTCGGTGCCCGCCCCGGGCGCCGGCGCGCCCACCGGCACCGTCACCTTCCTCGACGGCGGCGTGGCCGTCGGCTCCGGCCTGGTGGACGCGGCCGGCCTGGCCAGCGTCGACGCGGCGCTGCCGGCCGGCGCCCGGCACCTCACCGCCAGCTACCAGGGCGACGCCGGCTTCCTGCCCTCGACCTCGCCCGAGCTGGTCCGCGAGGTCGGCGCCGGGGCCTCCAGCACCACGCTCTCGGCCTCCCCGGCCCCCTCCACCTACGGGCAGCCGGTGACGCTCACCGCCACGGTCGCGCCCCTGCCGCCGGCCGGCGGCACCCCCACCGGCGCGGTGACCTTCACGGTGGACGCCCAGGTCGTCGGCAGCGCGCCGCTGGCCGGCGGCGTGGCCACCCTGGTGCTCCCCGGCGGCGCCCTGGCCGGCGGGGCCCACGCGGCCACCGCCGCGTTCGGCGGCGACGCCGCCCTGACCGCCTCCACCTCCGCCCCGCTGGCCCTGCTGGTCGGGCCGGCGCCGGTCGAGCTGGCCCTGGCCGCCCTCCCCGCCGCCCCGGTGGCCGGGCAGCCGGTCACCCTCACCGCCACCGCCACCTCCGCCGCGGGCGTGCCCGCCGGGCTGGTCACCTTCACCGCGGCCGGCGTGGTGCTCGGCGCCGCGCCGCTCGACGGCGGCGGCGTCGCCACCCTGGCCATCGGCCCGCTGGCGGTGGGCCCGCACCCGCTGGACGCCGCGCTGGCCGGCTCGGCCACCTGGCAGCCGGCCGCGGCCGCCACCGTGGTCACGGTGGCCCGCGCCGCCTCGGCGCTGGCCCTCTCCGCCGCCCCGGCCCCCTCCGCCGCCGGCCAGGAGGTGGTCCTCACGGCCGTCGTCACGGTGCCGGCGCCCGGCGCCGGGACCCCGGCCGGCGAGGTGACCTTCACCGACGGCGGCGCCCTGCTCGGCACCGCCGCGCTCGACGCCACCGGCCACGCCAGCCTGGCCACCTCTGCCCTGGCGGTCGGCTCGCACGCCCTGGCCGCCAGCTGGCCCGGCGACGCCGCGCTCCTCGGCGCCGGCGGCGCCGCCAGCCACCAGGTGGTGGAGGACGACACCACCGTGGTGGTCACCAGCAGCCGCAACCCCTCCCGCCGCGGCCGGCCCGTCACCTTCACCGCGCAGGTCAGCGCCGCCCACGGCCTGCCCGCCGGCGCCGTCACCTTCACCGGCGACCTGGGCGCCGGGCCGGTGGTGCTCGGCACCGCCACCCTCGACGCCGCGGGCCGCGCCACCCTCACCACCCGCACCCTGGTGAAGGGGAGCTGGACCGTGACCGCCGGCTACGCCGGCGACGGCACCTCGGCGCCCGGCACCGGCACCCTGGCTCCCGACCAGCTGGTGGAGAACACCCCGCCGGTGGCCGGCGCCGGCACCGCGCTGGCGCTGGGCGGGCCGGCCGCCTCGGCGGCGCTGGCCACCGTCGACACCAGCGGCGGGGCGCTCGACCTCGAGCAGGGCACGCTGGAGCTCTGGGCGCGGGCCGGCTGGTCGGCGCCGGGCGAGGTGGGCCCGGCCCCCGAGCTGGCCAGGCTGGGCGATGCCGCCGCCCCGCGCTGGCGCCTCGGCCTGTCGCCGGATCGGCGCACCGTCGAGGTGACGCTGGGCGGCTCGAGCGCCAGCCTCGCCGCGCCCCTCGACGACGGCGCCTGGCACCACCTGGCGCTGGTGGGCGGCGCCGAGCGCACCGTGCTCTTCCTGGACGGCGCCGAGGCGGGCTCGCTGCCGCTGCCCTTCGGCGGCGCGGCGGCCGAGTCCCTGACGCTCGGCCAGGGCTTCACCGGCGAGCTGGACGAGGTGCGGATCTGGTCCGTCACCCGCAGCGCGGCCGAGCTGGCCGCCGCCGCCCGGCGGCCGCTCGGGGGCGACGAGCCCGGGCTGGCCGGCCTGTGGCGCCTGGACGAGGGGAGCGGCCTCGAGCTGTTCGACGCCTCGCCCTCCGCCCTGGACGGCGCCATCGCGCTGGTCGAGCCGGGCGCCACGGCGCCGGCGCCCTTCGCCCCCTCGCAGGCCTGGCGCCTCCGCCAGGCCGTCTCCGGCCACCCCATGGCGCCGGCCGACGCCGGCTACGACGCCGACGGCGACCCGCTGACGCTCTCCATCGACGCCCCCGCCTCCTCGGGCGCCGCCAGCCTCGACGAGGCGGCCCTGCAGGTGGGCTACACCAGCGCGCCGGGCTTCGCGGGGGAGGACTCCTTCTCCTTCGCGCTCGACGACGGCGACGCCGCCGCCAGCTACGTCCTGGTGGTGGCGGTGCAGGCCCCGCCGGTGTGCCAGACCTCCACGGACTGCACCGGCGGCGACGTCTGCGTGCAGGGCACCTGCCTGCCGGAGCACTTCATCGACGTCCGCTCCGGCGGCTGCGGCTGCGGCAGCGGGGGTGGAGAGGCCCTGGCCCTCTGGTCGGCCCTGGCGCTCCTCCTGGTGGGACGGCGAACCCGCCGCGCCGCGGCCGGGAGGGCGCCGTGAGCCGCCGCCACCTGGCGGCGCTGGGGCTGCTCCTGCTGGCCGGCGCCGCCCGGGGCCAGGCGCCCGCCCCCTTCGCCCTGCAGACCTACCAGCCGCCCCCGCCGGGCGACGCCTTCCTCACGGTGGCCGGCACCGACGTACCCGGGCACAAGGTCCCCTCGGCCGCGCTGGTCTTCTCCTGGGCCACCGAGCCGCTGGTGCTGCGGGTGGACGGGGCCGTCCCGCCCGGCGGCCGCATCGTGCACCGGCAGTTCTGGGCCTTCCTGCAGGGCGCCGTCGGGCTGGGCGACCGCTTCCTGCTGGACGCCTCGCTGCCGGTGGCCCTCTACCAGAGCGGCTCCAGGCCCCTCGGCGAGCTGCCACAGGTGGCCAGCACCGCCCTCGGCGACCTGCGCCTCGGCCTGCGCACCCCGCTGCCCCCGCTCGCCTTCATCGACGCCGCCGCCTTCGCGGGCCTGTGGCTGCCCACCGGCTCGAAGGACGCCTTCGCCTCCGACGGCGCCGCCCGGGTCCAGGTCGGCGTGTCGGCCAGCGGGAACCTCGGCGCCATCGGGTACGGCGGCGAGCTCGGCCTGCTGTGGCGCGACGCCCAGGACCTGGCCGTGACCCGCACCGGCAGCGCCGTCACCTGGGCGGTGGCCGCCGCCTGGAAGCAGGGGCCCTGGCGCATCGGCCCCGAGGCCTTCGGCCGCTGGCAGTGGGACGGCACCGTCACCTCGCCGGCCGAGCTGCTGGTGGGCGGGCACTGGACCCACGGCGCCTTCGACACCTCGCTGGGGCTCGGCACGCAGCTCGACCGCGCCCCCGGCACAGCGCCGGTCCGGGTGCTGGCGCGCGTCAGCTGGCGCCAGCCACCGCCGCCGCCCCCGGCCCCACCGCCGGCCCCGCCGCCGCCGCCTCCGCCCGCCCCGGAGCCCGAGCCCGAGCCGACCCCGCCGCCGCCCGCGCCGGAGCCGGTGCCCGTGCCCCCGCCGCCGCCCGATCGCGACGGCGACGGCATCGCCGACCCGCTCGACGCCTGCCCAGACCAGCCCGGCCCGGCCTCCGAGGACCCGGCACGCCACGGCTGCCCGCCTCCGCCTCCTCCGCCTCCTCCGCCGCCGCCCCCGCCGGTCCCGGCGCCGGCGCCGCTGGTGAAGCTCACCGCCGAGAAGATCGAGATCCTCCAGTCCATCCAGTTCGAGACCGGCAAGGACGTCATCCGCCCGGAGGGCGAGAACGTCCTGCGCCAGGTGGCGGAGGTGCTCATCACCCACCCGGAGCTCCTCAAGCTCCGCATCGAGGGGCACACCGACTCGAAGGGCGCCCAGGAGCTCAACGTGGTGCTCTCCCGCAAGCGGGCCCTGGCGGTGGAGCGCTGGCTGGGGGAGCACGGCGTCGAGGCCGGGCGGCTCACCGCCGAAGGGTACGGCCCGCACAGGCCCATCGACACCAACGCCACGCCGGCCGGCCGGTCGCGCAACCGGCGCGTCGAGTTCCGCATCCTGGAGCAGCGCTGACGGGGGAGGCGGCTACGGCGGCGGCACGCGGGCCGAGTCGGCGCTGAAGCCGGCACGGCGCCGGACCGGGGCCAGGTCCACCGCCTCCAGGTCGGCGGTGGTCACCGCCTGGACCTCCGCCAGGGAGGCCAGGCGAGTGGAGGTGGTGGCGGGACCACGGTCCGGAGCGGGTGCCTCGGTCATCGGTCCAGCTTGGCCGGATTCGACCCACCCCGCCAGGGGGAGCCGGCGTGACGGTCGGTGCGTGCACCCGGTGCGGCGGGCCGAGGCGACCGCCAGGCCCCGCGATCACGGGGTCGAGACGTGCCGACCGTTCGTGCCAGAGTGCGCCCCCGAATGAACGTGACGCCAGGTCTCCGCCTCGCCGCCTGGCTCCTCCTCGTCACCGCCCCCGCGCTGGCGCACCCGCTCGAGGCCGGCGCGGCGGACCAGCCGCTCGGTCCCCAGGCCGGCTTCCTGCTCGATCCCGGCGGCGCGCTCGGCGTGGACCAGGTGCTGGCCCAGGTCCGGTCCGGCGCGCTGGCCCGCTTCGACGAACCCATCCGCAGCTTCGGCCCCACCTCGGCAGCGCTCTGGCTGCACGTCGAGGTGGTCGGCGGCGCCGGCGGCGCAGACCTGGCGCTCACCTGGGATCGCCCGCTCGTCGACGAGCTGGACGTCTGGGTGGTCCGGGCCTTTGCCACCGAGCACCTGCGCGGGGGCCTGGCCGTCCCGTCGTCGGAGCGGACCATCCTGCACCAGGGCCCCTACCACCTGGCCCCCTTCCGGCTGGCCCCCGGGGAGCGCGCCGACCTGCTGGTGCGGGCCAGGTCCAGCCGCATCCTGCTGGCCGAGGCCCACCTGCGCTCCGCCAGCACCGTGCAGCGGCGCGACATGTGGCTGGGCGGCTACCTGGGCTTCATCGGCGGCATCGTGGCGCTGGTGGTCTTCCTGGCGGCCTGGAGCTGGTGGTCGCTGCGCGACCGCTGGAGCCTGCGGCTCACCGCCGTGCTGGCCACCTTCGCCGGGTACCTGGGCTCGGAGACCGGCCTGCTGGCCACCCTCTGGCCGGACCAGCCGCGCCTGTGGGCCGCGGCGCCCAGCGTCGCCGCGCTGGGCTGCGCCGTCTTCGGCCTGGCTTACTCCCGCGCCTTCGTGGCGGCCGACGCGCGGGTGCCGCGGCTCGACCGCCTGGTGGTCTGGGTCCAGCGGCTGGGCGCGGCGGCCATGCTGGTTCCGCTGATCCACCCGGCCACCGGGGCGGTGGTGGCCATCCTGGCGGTGGCCGTCACCTTCTCGTTCATGATGCTGCTGGGCGTGCTGGTGGTGCGCACCGGGAACCGGCCGGCGCGCTTCTTCCTGGCCTCGGCCTCCATCATGTCTGGGTTCGGCCTCTTCTACCTGCTGGCGCTGCTCGGCCTCGGCCCGGCCACCGGCCTGACGCTGGGCGGCTTCCAGGTGGCCATGTGGGTCGGCGGGGTGGTGCTGCTCCTGAGCCACTTCGACCGGGTGGACGTGGAGCGCGGCGTGGCCCAGGCCCGCCTGGAGGCCCAGGTGGCGGAGCGGACCACCAGCCTGCGCGAGGCCGAGGAGCGGTTCCGCCTGGCCTTCACCACCAGCCCCGACTCGATCAACTTCACCCTGCTGGCCGACGGCACCTACGTGGCCGTCAACCAGGGCTTCACCCGCATGACCGGCTGGACCGAGGCGGACGTCATCGGCCGCTCGGCCGTGGACCTCGGCATCTGGGTGGACCCGGCCGAGCGGGCGGTGCTGGTGGCGGGGCTGCAGGCGGCTGGCCGCGTCGAGAACCAGGAGTGCCGCTTCCGCTGCAAGGACGGGCGCCAGCTGGTCAGCCTCCTGTCGGCCCAGGTGCTCCCGGTGGGCGGCGTGCCGCACATCCTCTCGGTGACCCGCGACGTGACGGCCTGGAAGCAGGCCGAGGCCGACCGCGACCGGCTGGCGGACGAGCTGCGCCAGGCGCAGAAGCTGGAGGCCATCGGGCGGCTGGCCGGCGGCGTGGCCCACGACTTCAACAACCTGCTCACGGCGGTGAGCACCAATGCCTCGCTGTCGCTGCTGGACCTGCCGCCGGACGACCGCTGCCGCGACGCCTTCCAGGAGATCCTGGAGGCCTCGGGCCGGGCCACCGCCCTGACCCGCCAGCTCCTGGCCTTCAGCCGGCGCCAGGTGATCGCGCCGCGCCCCACCGACCTGGTCGGGCTGGTGCAGGGGCTGGCCGGCATGCTGCGGCGCCTGCTGGGCGAGGACGTGACCCTGGAGGTGGCGCCGGCCGGCCCGGCGCCGGCGGTGCTGGCCGACCCGGGCCAGGTGGAGCAGGTGCTGGTGAACCTGGCGATCAACGCCCGCGACGCGCTGCCCCGCGGCGGACGCATCGTGGTCTCCACCGAGCAGGTGGAGGTGGCGGGCGGCGGCGAGGGGCGGCCGGCCGGCCGCTACGGCGCCGTGCTGGTGCGGGACGACGGCCCCGGCATCGACCCCGAGGTGCTGCCCCACATCTTCGAGCCGTTCTTCACGACCAAGCACGGCAAGGGCACCGGCCTCGGCCTGGCCACGGTCTATGGCATCGCCACGCAGCACGGCGGGTTCGTGGAGGTGGACTCGGCCTCCGGCCGCGGCGCCACCTTCCGGGTGGCGTTCCCGCTGGCGGCGGCGCCGGCAGAGCCGCTGGCCATCACCACGGCCAGCCAGGGCGCCCTGCCCGGCGGACGGGAGACCATCCTGCTGGCCGAGGACGAGCCCGCCGTGCGCCACGTGGCGCGGGCGCTGCTGGAGCGGCTGGGCTACCGGGTGCTGGCCGCGGCCGACGGGCTGGAGGCCGAGGTGCTGGCGGTGGGGTGCGGCGGGGCCTTCGACCTCCTGCTCAGCGACGTGGTCATGCCCGGCCTCGACGGGCGCGCCCTGGCGGAGCGGCTGCGGACGCGCTGGCCGGGCCTGCCGGTGGTGCTCATGTCGGGCTACACCCAGGACGTGCTGGAGCGGGGCGGCGGCCCGGTGGAGGGCTTCCTGCTC
Source organism: Anaeromyxobacter sp. (assembly GCA_016718565.1). NCBI lineage: Bacteria > Pseudomonadati > Myxococcota > Myxococcia > Myxococcales > Anaeromyxobacteraceae > Anaeromyxobacter > Anaeromyxobacter sp. Next base: position 714,548 of record JADKCZ010000018.1, read on the forward strand.
GTGGACAAGCCCTTCGAGCCCTGGCGCCTGGCCGAGGTGCTGCGCCGGGCGCTGGACAAGCCCCGCCCCCGGCCCGGCCAGTGAACGACGCCGTCATCGCCCCGGTCGCCGCCGCCGCGGTGGCGCTCTTCGCCGCGCTGCAGGCGCTCCGCCTGGCGGTGGCGCCGGGCTGGGGCGACCAGGCCTGGTTCGCGGTGGCCGCCGTGGCGTCGGCCGGGTTCGCGGTGGCCGCCACCGTGTCCAACGCCGACGTGCCCGCCTGGCTGGTGGTCGGCGCCGCCCGGTCCCAGCTGGCCTTCATGGTGCTCGAGGTGTGGGCCCTGCTCCACTACGGCGAGGCCTTCCTGGGGCAGGCGGTGGGGCGGTGGGAGCGGCGCTGGCGGGCCGCCATGCCGGCCCTGGCGCTCTCGGCCTTCGTCCCCGGCCTGGTGCTGGGGGATCACATCGAGGAGAAGGCCCGCTTCGGCGCCGCCTTCTTCCAGCGCTCGGTGGAGCCGACCTGGTGCGGCACCGCGCTGGTGGCGGCCTGCCTGGGGCTGGCGGTGCTGGGCGTGGTCCGCTTCACGCGGGCCTGGCGCCGCGGGGTGCCGCGCGCCGGGCTGCACGCCCTGGCCATCGGCTCGCTCCTGCTGCTCGGCAGCAACGACGCCCTGGTGCTCACGGGGGCGCTGGACGGGCCGTTCCTGCTCGACGTCGGCTTCGTCCTGCCGGTGGCCCTGGTGGGCGGCTCCCTGGCGTCGCGCCTCCGCCAGGACGCGCTGGAGCTCTCCGACCTGCGCCAGCGGCTGGAGGCGCTGGTGCAGGACAGGACCCGCGACCTGTCCCGGGCGCAGGACGCCCTCTCCCGCGCCGAGCGGCTGGCGGCGCTGGGCCACTTCGCCGCCGGCGTGGCCCACGAGGTGAACAACCCCGCCGCGGTGGTGTCCGCCAACCTGCGCTTCGTCCGCTCTGCCCTGCCGACCGCGCCGGCGGGGGCGGACGAGCCCGAGATCCACCCGGCCCTGGACGAGGCCATCGAGGCCATGGGGCGGATCACCGGCCTGGTGCGCCGGATGGTGGACGCCGGCCGCCTGGCCACGGCGCCGCGCCAGGCCGGCGCCACCGAGGTGCGGGACGGGCTGCGGGGCGCCCTGGCCGAGGCCCAGGCGCACTTCGGTGGGCGCATCCGCTGGCGGGCGGCGGAGGCGGGCGACCTGCGCGCCGGGGTGGCCGCCGAGGTCCTGCACGACGTGCTGCTGGCGCTGCTGCTCAACGCCGGTGAGGCGGTGCCGCCGGAGCGGGCCGGGAGCGTCGAGGTGGAGGTCGACAAGGCCCCGGGCGGGCTGCTGCGCCTCTCGGTGCGCGACGACGGCCGAGGCCTGGCCCCGCTGGTGGCGGCGCGGGCCTTCGAGCCCTTCTTCTCCACCAAGCCGGCGGGGCGTGGCAGCGGGCTGGGGCTCTCGGTGGCCCAGGCGCTGGCGGAGACGCACGGCGGCTCGCTCCGGCTCGCGGCGCGACCGGGCGGTGGCGCCGAGGCGGTGCTGGAGCTGCCGCTGGCCGCGGCGGCCCCGCCGCTCCAGCCTCCGGCAGCCGGCTCCGGGCCGCACCCCACGGCGCCGCCGACCGCGACGCCCCGCCCCTGACGTCCGCAGGCGGCCTGCGCCCGCCCGGCGACGCTACTGGAAGGTCCGGGCGGTGCGGGCCACCGGCGCCGCCGCAGCCGCGTCGGTCTGCGCCGCGGCACGCGCCTGGGTGAGCGCCAGCGGGGTCGGGGGCGGCGGCTCGAGGTCGAGCCGCAGCACCGCCCCGAGGTTGAAGTACGCCAGCAGCCCGCCGGAGTTCTCGCCGGGCCCGCCCTCGACCACCAGCACGTAGTCGCTGCGCCGGCCGTCGTTGAGGACCACCAGGGCGTCGCGGGTGCCCGGCAGGGTCGGCTCGGGGAGGCCGCAGCAGGTGTTGGTGACCAGCACGCCCTCGCCCGGCACGCCCAGCGCGGCGTCGCCCTGGATGGCCAGGCGATTGCCGAGCACCGTGGCGTCGTCGGCCGACATCAGCAGCACCCCGGCCATGGAGAAGACGTCGAACCCGGCCGGGATGGACCCCGCCAGGTCGTTGAAGGCTGCCCGGTTGCCCTCGGGCCGGTTGGCCGGGCTGGCGTCGCCCCCCTCGGCCGCCAGCGCCCCGCGCGCCACCTGGAAGACGATGCCGGCGCCCCCACCGCACAGGCCGCCGTCGGCGCAGTCGAGCAGGGTGAGGCCGCGCACCTGGTTGGCGGTGACGCTCCAGCGGTCGCCGCCGGTGTTGGTGATCGCCTGCACCGTCCCCTGGAAGCGGTTCCCCACCACCGACACGTCGCTGGCGAAGCGGGCCAGCACGCCGAAGGCCAGCGGCGCGGTGTTCAGGCTCGAGACGCCGGCGCCGTCGAACCGGAACCCCGTGATGCGGGTGCCGCTGGCCGGGCTGGCCCCGGCCGCGCCGTCCAGCAGGAACCCCACCCGCAGCACGCCCCCCAGCGCCGGGCCACCGGCGCACCCCTCGATGACCGGCGACCCGCGCCCCAGCAGGGCGACCGCCTTGGTCACCACCGCGCCGCAGTGGCGCCCGGCGAAGACCACCACCGAGTCGCCCGGGGCGGCCGCGTCGATGGCCGCCTGGATGGTCGGGTGCTGGCCTGGGACCTGGTGGATGGCCGCCTGGGCGGCGGCAGCGTGCAGCGCGAGCGCGAGGACGAGCACCGGCCGGACCATGAGACCTCCTGGAGCTGGGTTCTTCCCATCCCATCACCCCGGGTACGTCCTGGCGAGCCCCCAATCGGAGGCTGGCGGACGTTTCCCCACCTCCCACTCGACAAGCGGGGGGGCCCGCGAGCATCTTGTCGGCCTTTCCACCCGAGAGGACCCCCCCCATGCGCTACGACCCGCTCCGCGAACTCCCCGCCCCCGCCGGCTGGGGCCCAGGCGACGTGCTGGTCGTCTTCGGGGAGCTCTTCGGCCGCGGCTACGCCAACGGCATCGTGGACGAGGCCCGCCGGGTCGGGATGACGCTGGTCGGCGCCACCGTGGGCCGGCGGGACGGCAGCGAGGGACCCTTGCGCCCCCTCAGCGCCGAGGAGCTGGCGGCGGCCGAGGCCAACCTGGGCGGCCGCATCGTCAACGTGCCGCTGGAGGCCGGCTTCGACCTGGAGGCGGTGGACGGGGGCCCCTCGCCGGCGGAGCAGCTCAAGCGGCTCAAGGGGGACAACTGGCGCGAGCTCGGCTTCGACCAGGCCGCGCTGGAGCGCTCCCGGGCGGCCGGCGCGGCGCGCTTCGAGCGCAACGCCGCGGCCTTCGCCGCCGAGCTGGCCACGCTGGTCCCGCCTGGCGCCAACCTGCTGGTGGTGCACACCATGGCCGGCGGCGTGCCGCGGGCCCGCTCGCTCCTGCCCCTCATGACGCGCCTCTTCCGGGGCACCGGAGAGAAGCACCTGGCGTCGGCCGAGGTCTGGGCCTCGCCGCTGGGGCAGCTGTGGGCTTCCAGCTTCGAGGAGGTGACGGCGCGCACCTTCCAGCGGCTGGTGGCGGCCACCGCGCCCCTGCGCACCCCCGGGCGGCGCGTCCGCTACGTGGCCTACGGCTACCACGGCTGCGAGGTGCTGATCGGCGGCCGGCTCACCTGGCAGTCCTACACGCCGTACCTGCAGGGCTGGGCCAAGATGGGGCTCGAGCAGCACGCCGAGGCGGCCTGGAAGGACGGGGTGAAGGCCACGGTCTTCAACGCCCCGGAGATCTGGACCAACTCCAGCGCCCTCTTCTCCGGCGTGGAGCTGTCGCTCTACCCGCTCCTCCTCTCGGTGCGGCAGGCCGGCGCCGAGGCCGGCGGCGCCGCGCAGGCCACCGCCGAGGCGCTCTGGGCCGCCTGCCGCGCCCTGCTGAAGGAGGGCGCGACGCTGGAGGCCATGCTGGAGCGGGCCGAGCGCTTCCTCGCCTCCCCTGCGCTGGCCCCCTTCCGGTCGCTGGAGGCCTGGCCCCAGCACTCCACCCGCGAGGAGATGGAGGTCATGCTGCCGGCCGCCGAGGAGGTGCTGGCCTTCAGCGCCGACGCCAAGAACGCCGTGGCCGGCGAGCTCTCGCGGGTGGTCTTCGGCGCGGTCGGCCGGCTCATGCTGGCCGAGGCCTGGGAGCCGTCGTCGCCGGTGCGCTGGCTCAACCACGACGTCATCGCCAGGCGCCACGTCCGGCCCTGAGCCGCTCACGGCAGCGACCCGCCCATGCCCCGGACCGCCTACCGCAGCGCCAGCGCCGCCACCATCGGCCCCTACTCGCATGCGGTGGACGCGGGGGCGCTGGTCTACCTCTCCGGCCAGACCCCCGTCGACCCCGCCACAGGCGGGCTGCAGGGCGGCGCCGTCGGCGACCAGACCAGGCGGTGCCTCCAGAACCTCTTCCAGGTCCTGGAGGCCGCCGGCCTCGGGCCGGACGACGTGGTCAAGGTCAACGTGTTCCTCACCGACATGGGCGACTTCGCCGCCATGAACGCGGTCTACGCCACCTGCTTCGCGGCCCCCTACCCGGCGCGCACCACCGTGGGCGTGGCCTCGCTGCCGCTGGGGGCGCGGGTGGAGATCGAGCTCATCGCCCTGCGGCCCCCGGGCGGCACGGCGCCGCCGGCGGCCTGACCTTAGGCCGCCATGCCCATCCCGGCCTTCCTGCGCGGCATCCTCGGCTCGCCCCCTCGCCCGGCGGCGCCCGAGCCGCGCCGCGCCGCGCTGCGGGTGCGGGTCGAGCCGCTGCACGACATCAGCTTCGGCTGGACCGGCGACGGGCCGCCGGTGGACGTGCCGGTGGCCAACCTCTCCGCCACCGGCATGGCCCTGCTGCGCGGCATCCTGCCGGAGCCGTCGGGGGCCGCGCCGACCTTCGCCGGGCTGCTCGGCCTCGGCCAGCGGCGCCTGCCGGTGGTGCTCGGCCTGGTCCACGTCAGCCACGACGTGGTGGGCTGCTGCTTCGTCGACCCAGGGCGGGCCCTGGTGGACGCCATCAACGCGCACCTGGCCGCCGAGCTCTCGGCGCTGGAGATGGCGCCGGTCGAGGCGGACCGCCTGCCGCGCCAGGACCAGGGCGCGGCGCACTGGTTCCACGGGCGCGAGAACTGCGAGCTCTACTACGTGGAGCAGGAGGGCGTGCTCCTGCGGTTCCACCTCTCCTTCCTGGGCAACTTCCTGGAGGGTGGCGCCGACCAGCCGGTGCGCTTCGGGGTCCTCACCCGCGACCGCGCCCTGGACACGGAGCGCCCCGGCGACGTCCACTGGTTCAGGATGATCAACGCCGAGCAGCTGGCCACCACCATCCGCTTCGTCTCCGGCATCCCCGGCCTCGAGCCGGGACACCGCGACGCCATCCTGAAGCTCCTCTGCTGAGCCCGGCCGCGCCAGGAGCCCACGTGGACGCAGGGAGACCCACCGTCGTCATCGCCGGCGCCACCGGCTTCGTGGGCCGCCACCTGGGGCGCAGCCTGCGCGACCGGGCCCACGTCGTCGGCCTCACCCGGGTGCTGCCCGGCCCGGGCAGCGACTGGGTGGACGAGTGGCGCACCTGCGACCTGCTGGGCCTGGCCAACACCGAGCGGGCGCTGGAGGGGGCCGAGGTCGCCTACTACCTGGTCCACTCGATGATGCCGTCGGCGCGGCTCACCCAGGGCGACTTCTGGAACCTCGACCTGATCGTCGCCGACAACTTCGCCCGCGCCGCCCGGCGGGCCGGGGTGCAGCGGATCGTCTACCTGGGCGGCATCGTCCCGGGCCGCGAGGTGCTCTCCCACCACCTCTCCAGCCGCTTCGAGGTGGAGCAGGCGCTGCGGGGCTACGGGGTGCCGGTGACCACGCTGCGGGCCGGGCTGGTGATCGGCGCCGAGGGGTCCTCCTTCCTCTCCATGGTCCGGGTGCTGGAGCGGCTGCCGGTGATCTTCTGCCCGCCCTGGGCCGACACCCTGAGCCACCCGGTGGCGCTCGCCGACGCCATCGCGCTGCTGGCCTACTGCCTGGGCGACCGGCGGACCATCGGCGAGACCTTCGACATCGGCGGCCCCGAGGTGATGTCCTACCGGACCATGATGGGCGAGATCGCGGCGGCCCTGGGGCTGCGGCGCCCCGCGGTCCCGCTGCCCATCTCCCACCCCGGCGTGCTGCAGCGCCTGGTCTCGCTGGTCAGCGGCGCGCCGCGGGAGCTCATCGAGCCGCTGGTGGAGAGCCTGCGCTACCCCATCGTGGCGCGGGAGCGGACCTTGAACGCCATGGCCGACCTGCCCGGCACGCCCTTCCCCGAGGCGGTGCGCCAGGCCGTCGCCGAGCTGCGCCGCGCCCCCCAGGGCGTGCCGCGGCTGCCCATCGCCTACCAGCGCTCGCGCACCGTCGCGGGGGGATCCACGGTGCGCTCGGTGCAGCGCCTGCCCCTGCCGGCCGGCCGGACCGCCGAGTGGGTGGCCCGCGAGTACCTCGCCTGGCTGCCGCGCTCGCTGGCGGCCCTGGTGCAGGTGGAGGTGCGGGACGACCGGATCTTCACCATCTCGCTGCGCCTGCTGCCCGGCCGGCCGCTGCTGGTGCTGGAGCGGGTCGACGACAAGAGCTGGCCCGACCGCTGGCTCTTCTCCATCACCGGGGGCCTGCTGGCCGCCCGCGGTCACCGCCAGCGCCTGGAGTTCCGGGAGGTGCTGGGGCGGCGCCACGTCCTGGTGGCCCTGCACGACTTCAGGCCCCGCCTGCCGTGGTTCCTCTACCTGCTCACCCAGGCCCGGCTGCACCTGTGGGTGATGCGCTCCTTCGCCCGCCACCTGGCGCGGCAGCCTGGCCAGTCCGGCTGAGCGGCCCTTTCGGGGCCCATGTCCCTCGTTCCAGGGACCCGGTGTCATCCGAGGCAGACGACCGCGACGAGCCACCGGGCCCGCCGCGATCACCCCCCGGCAGCACCGCCCGCGAAAGGCGCACCCCCATGACCCGCTCCCAGCTCCTCCCGGCCGCCGTCCTCGCCTTCCTCGTCGTCGCCTGCGGTCCTCTGGAGACCGACGAGGAGCTGGCCGCCCAGGACGCCGAGTTCGCCGCCGCCCTGCAGGCCCGCACCGACGGCGGCTCCAGCGGGGCCGGCGCCCTGACGCTCTCCACCGCCGCGGTCACCGCCGGCGCCGCCATCACCGGCACGGTGCGCGCCAGCGAAGGGGCAGTGGTCTACCTGACCTACTCGAAGACGCTCTTCGCCGGCCCTGGCTGGGTGCGCATCCCGAGCGGGAAGCGCAGCGCCACCTTCACGCTGGCCAGCAACCCCTTCGTCGCCGCCGCCACGGCGACCACCATCTCCGCCAGGACCTCCACCCCGGACCCGGCCAGCTTCACGTCCCTGGCCGTCGCGGTGCTCCCGGCCTCCACCCCGCCGGCCACGGCGCGCCCCCAGGTCGCCTCGGCCGTCCTGAGCCCCTCCACCGTGACCTCCGGGACCACCTCCACCTGCACCCTCACCCTGTCCGCGCCGGCGCCGTCCATGGGCGCCGCGGTGATGGTCTCCATCAGCAACGACTTCTTCGGGCTGGACGCCGACGTCCCGGCGGTGGTGGTCGTGCCGGCCGGCGCCACCAGCGCCACCTTCCCGGTCCGCACCCACCTGTCGCGCGCCATCAGCTCGTCGGCCACCGAGTACGTCGTGGCCAGCTACTTTGGCGGCACGTTCGGAGGCGCGGCGCTGCTGGTGAACGCGAACTAGGGTGGCAGGCGGCGCGCTACCGCTTCACCGGCGGTGGCGCGGCGCCCGCGGCGGCCTTCTCGACCGAGGTGATGGGCGCCTCGGTGAACAGGTAGGTCCGCAGCATCCGGTCGAACTGCGCGTCGTGTCGGCGGAGCCACTCCACCAGCATGCTGGCGTGCTCGATCTCCTCGGCGCGGTTGTGCAGGTACACGGCCTTCAGCTGGGGATCGTCGCTGACGTCGGCCCGCTGCTGGTACGAGTCGATGGCCTCCAGCTCCTCGCGCAGGCTGAGGATGGCGCGGTGCAGCTCCCGCGTGGGGCCCGACGCCTGGTCCGCCGGATCGTGGGTGGTGTCGCTCGTCATGGTGTCCTCGCCGACGTGATCGCGGCCGGCCGGAGTGCCGGGAGCGCGGCCATCCCTCGCTGCAAGGGGGCCGCCACCCTGGCAGGCCACCATCCGGCCCGTCCGGGTCAGCTGGCTGCGGCCTGATCGTCGTCCCCGACGGCGGGTCGGTCGAGGTCGAGGCCGAGGTAGCCCAGCAGCCGCCACTCGTTCTGACGGAGCCCGAGGATGCGGATGCTGACCCTGTCGCGGTGCGGCAGGAGCTTGCGCACCACCTGGGCCAGGTCGGCCGCCCTGACGTCGCGGGCCCGGGTCAGATCCAGGCGGAACTCGCCACCTGGCTCGACCTCGCCGAGCGCGTCGCTCACCACCTGGGCGACGTCGCCGCCCAGGAAGCTCTCCACCACCACGGAACGCTGCGCGCGCAAGTGCATGTGGCTCTCCCGGGCCTGACGGCGCTCGAATGGCCACATCGGCGCCTCGCCGGTGGCTGCCGGTCCCCCCGGCTGCGCGCCGGGTCGACCGAGCCGACGGACAAAGCGAGCCCCGTGCCAGCGGCCCACCGGCGCTTTCAGGCCTGGAGCGGGCTGGTGGGCGCCCCCCCCCGGTGGTCGGCCAGGCGCCCCTGTCCGTCCACGAACGTTCACGAACGGGGCCCGCCGTCCAGCCATGCGGTGTCGTGGTTCGAGGTGGACCGAGCAGGACCGGCTGCGGGGCCACCTGGGCGCACCCCCGGCGCAGGTCACCGACCCGAGACGCCCCGCCAGGTGGACGACCCCTGGCGGGGCGAGGCGTCGCGGTGTGGATCGGGGCCCCTCGAGGAGGGGCGCCGGCTCACGGGGTCTCGATGCAGGCCGTGAACGGCGCCGAGCCCACCTGGGCCGTGCCGGTGAAGTTCCAGCCGACGACCTGCCCGATGATGGCGCCGGAGCTGCTGAACCACACGATCGCGTTCGGCGCCAGGATCGACGCCTCGATGGTGGAGCCCTGGATCTCCACGCCACCCGCCTGGTCGAAGTTGAACAGGGTGCGGCCGGCCGGGAGCCCGTTCGAGGTCCAGATGACGTCGTGCAGCTGCGCGTTGCCCCCGCCGACCACGTTGACGAGGACGCCCGAGCCGGCGGGCACCTGGAGCACGAGCTCGCGGACCCCCGCCAGCAGCTCGAGGGGCACCGAGAAGACGTTCAGCACGGGCCCGGTGCCCGAGAGCAGCAGGGTGGTGCCCTGCAGCGTGGCGGTTCCGGTGGCAGGGAGGGCGGCCAGGTCCGCCGAGAGGTCCCGCAGGGGGGTGGCGGCGGCTCGGAAGTCGATCGGCCGCCCGGACGACACGGTGCCCGCCACCACCACGTCGCAGATCCAGCAGATCGTCTGGCCGACGATCAGGTCGCCGTTGACGGCGCCGTTCGTGTAGCGCAGGTCACCGCCCACCACCAGCGCCACCGAGCTGGGGCCAAGGCCCTGGCCGACCGAGAAGTTGGTCGCCCAGAAGTCGTCGCCGGCGGCGAGGGCGCCCTCGACGAAGCCGCCGTTGGTGGTGAAGTTCCCCAGCGTGAAGACGTCGAAGGGAGCAGCCGGGCCCAGGTCGCGGCACACCGGGGGCACCGGCGTCGAGCAGACGCCCGCGGTGCAGGCCGCGCCCGCGGCGCAGGCGTTGCCGCAGGCCCCGCAGTTGGCGGCGTCGGTGGCGGTGTCCACGCAGGCCACGCCGCAGGTCGTGCCCGCGCAGCCGCCGCAGCTGCCCGGCGCGATCCGGTTCGAGTCGAGCGTCACCGCGCCGTTGCGCGCCAGGGCCCGGCCGGCCAGGCTGGCGCCGGTGGCCAGGTCGATGCTGGTCAGGGCCAGGATGCTGCCGACGAAGGTGGTCCCGGTGCCGAGGGTGGCCGAGCTGCCGACCTGCCAGAACACGTTGCAGTCTTGGCCTCCGTTGACCACCCGGACCGAGGCGTTCGAGGCGGTGGTGAGGCTGCTCCCGACCTGGAAGATGAAGACGGCGTCCGGGAGGCCCTGGGCATCGAGCACCAGGTCCCCCGACAGCAGGGCCGACGAGGAGAAGCAGGTGACGCCCGCCGTCAGCGTCCGGCCCGCCAGGTCCACCCCGGTGGAGTCGAAGTCGCAGGCCCGGCCCGCCAGGTCGTCATAGCTCACCACGAGATCGGCTTGCGCCTGGAGCGCCACCGCGTCGGTGGCGTGGATCACCCCATCGCTGACCAGGCCAGGCGGGAAGCCGGTGACCGAGGTCCCCGGGGAGACGCCGAGGTCGCCGGCCACGGTGCTCGGTCCGGTGTTGGTCACGGTCTGTCCGGCCAGCACCGCGAAGGCCTGCACCGACCCGAGCGCCGGCAGGGCGGTCGCCTCCTGCCGCGGCGCGGCACCGCCCTGGCCCGAGGCCCCGCCGCAGGCCGCCAGGGCGACGGCGGCCAGGCAGGCCACCGCCAGGTGGCCGAGGCGCCGGGCGACGCCCGACGCCCTGGGAGCGGCGTGGCTCGCGCTCCCGACTGGCTGGTGCTGAGGTGCGGCGGCTCGCCCGTGGCGGGAGGTGGTCATCGTCGTGCTCCGTTCTGGTGTGCGGACCGCCGGCGCGGACCGACCGCGACACGCCCAGGCGTCGCGGCAGATCCAGCCGGTCGGATTCCAATCCGTGGCGGGACTGCATCATCCACGCCGCCCTCCAGCCGGCCCCGGGGTGGCCGCCTGCCGGCGCGGGGGCCCTGGAAGCGCCGCGGGCCGCGGCTGCCCGAGCGTTCGCGGGACGTTCGGCACGGTCCGGCGACGCCTGGTAGGTTCGGTAGCGGGGGTCATCCATGCGCTGGGCAGCCGCCACGCTCGTCACCGTCACCCTGCTGGCTGCGGTCGTCCCCGCCGAGCCTGTCCGCGCCGCCGGGCCATCCGAGGAGCCTCGCTTCCAGATCCAGGTCCACCTGGTCGGTCGCGGCGACAGCTTCTCGTTCGAGTCGACCACCACCACCAGCTACCGGCTCTGCGACATCTGGGACGGTGGCCGGCGGGGCGTGGTGGCGACCGGCGACCTCGGCCTCGGGCGCTCCATCGGCCGGGGCCTGCCGGGCATGCAGGCAACCGGGACGCCGCGCCAGCTCTTCGCCCTGCGCCGCAGCCTGCTCGGGCTCGCGGTGGGCGAGGCACTCCCCTTCTGCACCGAGCGCTCCCACGGCAGCGGCCGCGACGGCCATGGCTCGGTGGTCACCTCCGACACCGACGAGCAGGGCACCTTCCGCACCAGCGGGGTCCTGCTCGGCGACGCGCCGCCCCACCCCTTCGAGACCAGCAGCCCAGCCGGCGACGATCCGGGCCGCAACGCCACGGCCGAGCTGATCCGGACCCCCACCGGCGCCCGGCTCACCTTCTCGCCGGGGAGCGGCGAGTCCGCGGAGGACACCGACATCGGCATCATCGAGGTCAGCACCCTGTCGCTGCCGCCGTCCGAGGAGCGGAAGTTGACCTCGTTCGAGCTCACCGAGCGGGAGCTCTCCGGCTGGTCCCGCCTCACCCGCAGCGCCACCGTGGCGGGCCAGGCCCAGGTGGGCCACCTCACCGTCTCGCTGCGCCTCGCCGTGGAGCAGCCGGACCTCGGCGAGGTGCTGGTGGAGGCGGAGGGGTACGAGCGGTGGCGGCCCCTGGGGTCGCTGGCGGACGCCGCCGCGCCCGGGGCCGAGCTGGTCGTGACCGCCAGGGTGCACGCCACCGGCGACCCGTCGAGGCCGAGCGACACGAAGGTGCGGCTCACCTTCGAGCTGAAGGGGGCCTCGACGCAGCGGGGGGTCTGCAACAACTGGCCGGCCGAGGGGGCCGACTCCAGGCCGGACCTCCGCCTCCTGAAGACCCGCAACCCGCGGCTCGACGTGCCCGACGAGGCCACCGCCAGCACCCGGGGCCCCGTCGGCGAGGCCCGGCTGGTCGTCTCCAGCTTCGACTACGGCGCCTGGGGCCGGCTCCTGGTGACGGCGCTGGACGCCGAGGGGCGGGCGGTCCCGGTCACGGTGAAGGGCCGCGAGGGGAAGGTCGGCGCGGCGCTCCAGATCCCCAGGGACGACGACGAGAACCGCATCGCCGACGCCTGGCAGGAGCAGCGCGGCGTCCTCGGGCGGCTCGGCACGGACGACGCCGACGAGCTGCCGGTGGGCAACGGCTTCCCAGGTGACGGCCTGACGCTCTACGAGGAATACCGGGGCTTCCAGGTGCGGGGCGAATGGGTCGAGACCGACCCCCGCCGGAAGGACCTCTTCGTCTGCGACCGGACCGGCTTCGCCGGGGAGGGCCTGGCGCTCTTCGAGTCGGCCAGCGGGCTCACGGTCCACCAGGTGACCGGCCGGGAGCTGGGGGCGGACCGGGTCATCAACCGCCACTTCTCCGCGGGGGCCCACCTGGTGAACCAGCACGGCCTGCTCATCGAGGCCGGCGGCACGAGCCCCATCAACGTGGGCGACGAGTTCGGCCCGCCGCGCACCTCGAGCCGCATCCTCCTGCCAGCCGCACCCTCCGGCGACCCGCGCCAGCGGCAGGAGATGATCTCCGACATCGCCCACGAGGTGGCCCACGGGGTGGGGCTCCAGCACCACGGCGAGGGGCTGAAGGCGGTGCTCTTCAAGCGGGCCCGGGCCGGCGACCGGGAGGTCCTGACCAGGCAGGCGGTGGTGGGCGACTCGGACGGCGCCGTCGCCCCCGATCCCGCCTACCCTCCCACCCGCGTCCGCATCCTGCGGGAGTCGGACGGCTCCGATGTGCTGCCCGGCCCTGCCACCCCTGGCTTCGAGTGGGACGCCCGGCTGGGCGGCTACCTCACCTACGAGGCGCACCCGGGTGGCGAGACCAGCGGCGACGACACCTGCCTGATGCGCTACGGGGAGAAGGGGGTCTACCTCTCCCGCGCCGACCCTGGCTCGGTCCGCTACCTGCCGGACGGGCCTGGCCGCCGCGCCCGCACCTCGCTGTGCGACTCGCCCGCCGGCACCGGCGTGAACGCGCCTGGCCACGCGCCGCAGCCGCGGGCCGGACCGGCCACCCACGGCGACTGCAGGCGGCAGCTGGTGGTGAGCGACCGCTACCGGCCGCAGCCGGGGCCGTAGCCGGGCTACTGCTCGACGAGCTCGACCCGCCGGTTCTGGGCGCGCCCGGCCTCGGCGGCGTTGGACGCCACCGGCGCCAGCGGCCCCACGCCGGCCCCGCGGAGCCGCCCGGCCGCGATGCCGTGCCTGGCCGTGAGCACCTGCGCCACCGCCTCGCCCCGGGCCTGCGAGAGCCGCAGGTTGGGCTCGAAGGCGCCGACCGAGTCGGTGTGGCCCACCACGTGGAGCTTGAGGGCCGGGGTGGCCTTGAGGAGCCTGGCGATCTCGGCGATGGCGGCGTCGGAGGCGGGCTTCACCACCGCCAGCCCGGTGTCGAAGTAGATGCCGTGGACGGCGACGTGCCCGGTGGCCTCGAGCCCGGCCGCCAGCGCCTCGGCGCTGGCCGTGACGTCCTGCGCCATGGCCTCCTTCTCCAGCACCGTGACGCTGTACCGGTCGGGGACGTAGGCGTCGACCTTGGCCCAGAGCTCCTTGCCGTCCCTCCGGAGCATGAGGAAGAGCCCGCCGTCTTGGTCGGCGAAGCTGGTCACCGGCCCGAGCTTCCGCAGCGCGGCCTCGTGGTTGCGGTGGAGCTGCACGCGGCTGGGCTGCCGGGTCCCCTCGCCCCGGATGTAGGTGACGGTGCCCACCTTCCCCTCCACCGTCACCTCCCGCCCGGCGCCGTCGCGGAAGGTCCCCGACCCGAAGTCGAGCGCCTCGCAGTTCACGATCGAATAGCCGGGGAAGCGGCTGAACAGGGGCAGGTCCTTGCAGCCCTCGGCGTCGGGATCACCGGCGCGGGCGGGTGCGGCGAGGAGCAGGACGGCAGCCAGCAGCAGACCGCGAGGCGCGTGCACCATGGATCCCCCTCCGGGACGGCCGCCAGGTCCGGCGGTGCGCCGGTGGCGGGCGTCGAGCGGACCGATGGTCCCACGCCGACTGGGCCCGGGCAACGCTCCGTGTGGTGCGCTGCGTGCGGTGCGCCGAAACGCCGGCTCAGTCCCCCCGCCCGTGGCCGTGCCGACCAGGGCAGCGGCGCTCGTAGAGGTACGCGCCCTCGAGGGTGCTCGACTGGCCGGCCGCCCCGATGACGGTGACCGGGACCGTCCCCTCGCCGGGCGGCGTGGTGCAGGTCGCGTGGCCCTCGTCGACGACCACCACCGCCCTGGCCGGACGGTGGCCGAACCGGACCCTCATCCCGGGCTCGAAGCCCGAACCGACCAGGGTGACGCGGGTGTGGCCGGCCGCGGCGCCCCTGGGTGGGACGACCGTGGCCAGGTACGGCGCGCCGGCGTAGGTGAGGGCGGCGGCCAGGCGACCCGACCGGCCGTCGGGGTTGGTGACCACCACCTCCACCACGCCGGCCGCATGCGCCGGGGTCGTGAAGGTCATGACCCCGGGCCCCAGCAGCGTCGCGTCCGGCGCCGGGACGCCGCCCACCATCACCGTGGCCCCGGCCTCCAGGCCCTGGCCGGTGAGGCGCGCCCGGCTGCCGCCGCCGAGCGGGCTCCAGTCCGGCCTCAGGCGGAGGCGCCGCGGCTGCGCCGGCGTGAACAGCGCGGCGCCGCCCACCCAGGTCACCAGCGAGGTGGTCCCGTTGGACGCCACGTGGACGTCGGTGAAGGGGCCCGCCGAGGAGAGCAACATGCCCTCGGCGTCGACGACCGAGCCATCCGCGAGCAGCCGGGTGGCGAAGAGCGCGCCCTCCTGCCAGACGGCCAGGTAGCCCTGGCCGTCGTAGGCCAGCGCCGGCTTCTGCACCACGCGGGCCGTGGCGTTGATGACGCTGAGGACCCCCGGGGAGCCCAGGCTGGCGCCCAGGACGCCGGCCGTCTCGTGGTCGCCGAAGTCGAAGTTGTCCCACACCATGAAGTAGCCCGCGCCGTCCGAGGCCAGGTCGGCGATGGGGGACAGGCAGAGGTCGTAGGCGACGCGGCGAGCGACGCCGGTGAGGTCGCAGATCCCGTAACCCAGGGACTGCATGGCCACCTGGTACCCGACGCCGTCGGAGGCCACCAGGGGGAAGAAGTACTGCGGGGCGTGGTGCTCGTCGGCGAAGGCCCAGCTCACCAGCTGCGAGCCCTGGACGACGCCGTCCGGGCTCACCTGGGCCTGGTACACGCCGGTGATGTCGGCCCACCGGCCCGGGTACTCCTGCCAGCGCGGCTCCCGGAAGACCTCCCACACGACCTGGGACCCGCTCCCGTTCGACGCGACGGAGGGCGTGTTGCCGGACGGCCAGAGCGGCACGGCCGGGGCATCGAGCACCACCCCGCCCGGCGAGACCCTGGCGAATTCGACGCCGCCCGGGCCGGTCCAGACCACGAGGTAGCTGGCGCCGTCGAAGGCCACCGCGGCCCCCTCGACCGTGGCGCCCGCGATGGCGAAGCCGGCCGGCTCGAGGACCGCGCCGCCGCCGCCGACCCGGGTGGCGCAGAGCCCGGAGCCCGCGACGGCACAGGGCGAGCCCACCACCAGGTAGTCGACCCCGTCCGACGCCACCGCCAGGCCAGCGGCGCGCGGGTCGACCGCTCGGATGGACGGAGCGGCCAGCCCGGCCACGGGACCGGCCAGCAGCAGCGCGGCGGCAGACCACCGAAGGACGTTCGTCATGTCTGGCCTCCCAGCCCGGCGCCGCCGTGACCTCAGGAGAGGCCGGCGCACCCGCGCAGGAGAGGTTGCATCCCTCGTGCCCCTCGCCAGGTGGTCGCTCTGGGCGCTTCTTCGTTCCAGGTGGCGCGGGGCGCGCGCCGGGCTGGCGCTCGCGAACGTTCTCCGGCCGCCACGAGGCAGGTGCGCGGCACCGGGCCGGGGCGGGAGCGGGAGCTGGTTCGCCTCGCCTACCCGAAAAGAAAAACCCCGCCAGCTGGACGAGAGCTGGCGGGGCACGATGTGACCCCTACGGGAATTGAACCCATGTCTTCGACGTGAGAGGCCGACGTCCTAACCGCTAGACTAAGGGGCCAACAAGCGGACCTTCTGTACCCTCCGGCGTTGCGGCAGTCAACGCTTGGGAGGCGGATTTCGATGAAGCTGGGGGACAAGGATTCGAACCTTGATAGCCAGATCCAGAGACTGGCGTCCTGCCGTTAGACGATCCCCCAAAGTCTCCCTACTTTGGTTTCACCAGGACGAAGATTCTGGCCTCGCCCTTCAGCTCGTAGACGTTCAACCCTTCCCAGGTCCCGGGCTTCGCGTCCGGGTTCTCGATGTGGACGGCCTTCACGCCTGGTTGGTCGGCGATGGGGCGCCTGGGGTGCTTCGCCGGCGGAAAGGCCGTGCGCAGATGCTTGAGGAGATCCTCGTACGACCGCGCCACCTGGTACCGGTTCTCGCCGATCCGCCTCGCGTCGTCCGGGAGCGTCGCGCCGGCCACCTTGTCGGCCAGCGAGACGCCCGGGAGCGCCACGAGGAGTGCGGCGAGAGCGGCCTTATATCGAGGCGCGGCGGTCATGGTCAAGCGTCCGGTGTACCCCCCGGAGCCCCCCCGGTCAACGCCGCCGCCGAAGGCCCACCCCGGCCGCGCCCGAGGCCCGGCGTCGGGCGCCGGCGCCGGGCGGTCCACCTAGCGCCACACGCCGTAGGTCCGGCCCTTGTGCCCGGGCTCGCGCAGCACCAGGCCGGTCCGCTTCAGGGCCTCGGCCGCCTTGGGCCCGACCCAGTAGCCCTTGGGGTCGCTGCGCCGCCAGCTCTTGCGGAAGAAGTCGTGCAGCTCGTCGAAGACGAAGGTGAGCGCCCGCGGCTTGCCGCGCTTGTCCTCGGTGGCGCCGGTGACGATCAGCTCGGCCCACAGCCGCCCGCCCATCAGCTCGTTGGCCTCGTTGCGGTGGCAGCGCTCGTAGTGGAAGACCGGCGACGGGATCTCCTCGATCTTGAGCAGCCCCTTGTCCGGCCCCCGCTTGATGGGGTGGACCGCCACCGGCGCGAGCTTCTCGAAGGCCAGGTAGTAGGTGTTCTCGACCAGCTGGTCCAGCATGTGCTCGGTGGCCACGGGCGGGACCCAGCCGGGCGGGAACAGCTCGGGGTAGCAGGTGATCTCGTGCCGGGCGAGCAGGCGGAAGAGCGCCTTCTCGTCGTCGGGGAGCATGAAGAAGTCGAGGGTGGAGGCCATGAGGCGGCGGACTCTACACCGGCCGGCCGCCCAGCGCCCGACCGGCCAGGGCGTGGTAGCTCCGGGTGATGCGGGCGGCCAGGATCACCAGCTCGCCCAGGTCGGAGGCCTCCACCGGGCGGCCCCGGCCGGCGTCGGCGTACAGCACGTTGACCACCCGCCCCAGCGCCAGCACCGGCACCAGCAGGGCGCTCTGCGGCACGCCGCCGCCCAGCCCCTTGAGCAGCCGCACGTTGGCCCAGGTCTTGTGGAGCGGCCCGACGTAGGGGGCGCGGGTGGCCACCACCGTGGCCACCACCCCCGGCAGGTCCACCGGCATCCGCAGCCGGTGCACCAGCTCGGGCGTCAGGTCGCCGCCCAGGCCGGCCCAGCCGCGGGCCTCGCCGCCGTGCACCGCCAGCAGCAGGACCCGCTCGAAGCGGGTGCGGGCGTAGCGCAGCACGGTGCGGGCGATGGTCTGCCGGTCCGCCCCCCCCTCCAGGAAGCGCACCGCCTCCTCGAAGGCGAGCGGTGAGGACGCGGCGGCGGGGTCGGCCGGCGGGGCGCCCGGCACGGGCGTGGTGGTGGGGAGCGCCGCCGGCGGGCGGTGGGCGGTGGCGCGGCTCAGCTCGTCGAGCACGTCGAGGGTGAGCGGCGGCACCTCGAGCTGGGCCAGGAGCGGCCCCACCGGCACCGGGGGCGCGCCGGTCGGGGGGGCGTAGGCCACCGCCGGATCGGGGGGCGGCCCGGGGGCCAGCTGGACGGCACGCAGGGCGCCGGGCGGCGGGGTGGCGGCCAGGCCGATCTGGCCGTACAGGTCCTCGAACCCGGCCTCGTCCATCAGGTCCGGGGTGGGCGGGGCCGGAGGCTCCGGGGGCGGGAGGGCGGCGCGGCGCCCCATGTCCAGGCCGCGGTGCTCCCGGTCGACGCCGTAGGCGCGGCTCAGGATGCGCCACAGCCGGGCCTCCGGCACCACGAAGGCGTGCACGTCCTTGCCGGTGGCGAAGGCCACCTCGTCGAGCATGCGCAGGTCGCGCGGGTCGCGGGCCAGCACCGCCAGCCGCCGGTCGGCCAGCAGGAACGGCACCACGTCCCAGCGGTCCGCCACGCGGCGATCCAGGAGCCTGAGCGCCCGGGGCTCGGGGGGCAGGTCCCCGTAGAGCGCCGCCGCCCCGCTCTGGCGCCCCAGGGTGAAGGCCAGCACGTCCTCGGTGACCAGCCCCAGCTCGAGCAGGTTGGTGCCGAGCCGCCCACCGAAGATGGCCTGGTTCTGCAGGGCCTCCCGCACCAGGTCGGCGGTGCAGACCCCGTCTTCGACCAGGAGCTCCCCGAGGCGCTGCGTCATGGCTGGAAGGATGCTAGCCCAACGGACGGTACGCTCGCCAACCGCCGGCTCCCTGGCGGGTCGCCGCGGCCCGGAGCGGCGGGGCGGAGGCGAGGCCGCCGGGTGAACCGCGCCAGGGCCCGCCCCCCCGGCCGGTCACCCGCGTCCGGGCCGGGTCAGGCGCGCCGGGTCCAGCAGCCGGCGCGCCTGCGACGGGGTCAGCCCCCCCAGCTCCACCGCCAGGTCCGCGATGGACCGGCCGCTGGCCACCGAGGCCTTGACGATGGCGGCGGCGCGGGCGTAGCCGAGGCGCGGCGCCAGCGCGGTGGCCAGGCTGACGGTGCGCTCGGCGTAGTGGCGGGCCCGCGCCGCGTCGGCGGTCAGCCCGCGGGCGCAGCGCCGGTCGAAGGCCCGCACCGCCGCGGCGGTGATCTGCAGGGCGTGGCACAGGTCGAAGGCCACCAGCGGCATCATCACGTTCAGCTCGAGCTGCCCGCCGGCGGCGGCCGCGGCGATGGCGGCGTCCAGCCCGATGACCTGGTAGCAGACCATGGCCAGCATCTCGGCCATGGAGGGGTTCACCTTGCCGGGCATGATGGAGGAGCCGGGCTGCACCGGCGGCAGCCGCAGCTCGCCCAGGCCGGTGGCCGGGCCGCTGCCCAGCAGCCGCACGTCGCCGCCGATGCGCAGCAGCTCCACCGCCGCGCCGCGCAGGGCGCCGGAGAGCGCCACGAACGGGGCCAGCGACTGCATGGCCGCGGTGAGGCTGGGCGCCGGGGCCAGCGGCACGCCGGTGAGGCGCGACAGCTCGGCCACCACCAGCGCCTGGTAGCGCGGGTGGGCGTTCAGTCCGGTGCCCACGGCGGTGCCGCCCAGCCCCACCAGCGAGAGCTCCGGCAGGGCGTCGCGCACCCGGCCGGCCGAGGAGCGCAGGGTGGCGGCCCAGCCCGAGACCTCCTGCCCCAGCCGGATGGGCGTGGCGTCCATCAGGTGGGTCCGCCCGGCCTTGACCACCCCGTCCCAGGCGCGCGCCTTCCGCTCGAAGGTGGCGGCCAGGCCCGACAGCGCCTCGATGACGGCCGGCGCCAGCTCCAGCGCCGCCAGCCGGATGGCGGTGGGCACCACGTCGTTGGTGGACTGGCCCAGGTTGACGTCGTCGTTGGGATCGACCAGCGCCCGGTCGCCGCGGCGCCCGCCCAGGAGCTCGCAGGCCCGGTTGGCCAGCACCTCGTTGACGTTCATGTGGTGCGAGGTGCCGGCGCCGGCCTGGTAGACGTCCACCACGAACTGGCCGGGCCAGCGGCCGGACAGCACCTCGCGGGCCGCCCGCTCGATGGCCCGGGCCTTCCTCGGCGGCAGGAGCCCGAGGCGGGCGTTGGTGCGGGCGGCGGCCAGCTTGATGCGGACCGTGGCGGTCACGAAGGCCGGGTGGGCCGTCAGGCCGGAGATGGGGAAGTTCTCCACCGCCCGGGCGGTCTGGGCGCCCCACAGCGCGTCGAGCGGCACGCGCACCTCGCCCATGGTGTCCTGCTCGCCGCGGGTCCGCCTGGTCTTCCTGGTGGCCATGGGCCGGAGCCTAGCGCCAAAGCGCGGCCCGCGGCGGCGGCCCTGATGAGGGGGGGGGCGCTACTCCAGCGCGATCTCGACGGCCCGGGCCGCGCCGTCCACCAGGTACCAGAGCCGCACCTGCTGGCCTGCCTGCAGCGCCGACGGGGCCCCCACCGGCTTGCCCGCGGCGTCGAAGACCTGCACGTCGGGACCGGCCTTGAAGGTCACCAGGCCAGCGGCCGTCTTCACCACCACCTCGCCCTTGACCGCCTCGGTGGAGACCACCACCCCGGCGTCGCACTTGGTCCGGTCGGTGGCCGCGGCGAGGCGCGGCGCGGGGAAGGGCAGCGCGGCGAGCAGCAGGGCGGCGAGCAGGGCGTTCATGGCGACCCAGTATGGCGCGCCGCCAGGCGCGAGGCCAGCCGCCGGAACCCCAGCTCGCTCTTCACGTCCTCCACCTCCCCCGCCTCGCAGGCCCGGATGGCGGCCTGCAGCTCGCGCCACTGCAGGAGGGCGCCCTCCTCGAGCGGCGAGCCGTCGCCGCCCTGGGGCGCCGGGAACGGCCCGTCGCCGCCGCTGCGCAGGACCTCCGCCTCCAGGAGGTGGATCTTCTCCGAGGCGATGCCCGGCACCAGGAAGAAGGGGGCGCCCAGCAGGCGCAGCTGCCCTGGCGTCAGCGTCACCCCGGCCTCCTCGGCGGCCTCCTCCATGGCGCGCCGCCGGAGCGCCCCCTCCCCGGTCTCTCCGGCCTCCAGCACCCCGGCCACGATCTCCTCCACCAGCAGGTACTCCGGCTCCGGCAGCGCCGTGACCTGCCCGCGCCGGAAGTAGGCGGCCGGCCGCAGCCCGCGCCGGGTCAGCACCTCGACGCCGCGCGGCGTGCGGGCCCACAGGACCACGGCCACGGCGTCCAGGGTGGGCCGGTCGATGACGTCGATGGGGTACTCCGCCGAGGTGCTGCCGTCGGCGCGCCGGTTGACGTGCCCGGTAGCGCTTGAGCCGCAGGAACCCCTCGTCGCAGCGGGCGCTGGCGGTCCGGTCCTCGACGATCTCGATGGCGGTGACCTCGATCATCCGCCCATCCTGCCCGGGAGGGCTCGCCGCGCAAGCCCGCCGCGCCTGGCCGCTCCCGCGCCGCCCGGGCGGAGGGCCTGGTCGCACCACCTCGAGGGGTGGGCCGGCGCGGACCTGCGGCATCGCGGCGCGGCCGGGCCTGGCCCCTGCCTGGCCGGGGGCGCCGTGCGCTAGGGTGGACGACGAGCCTGCCGGAGCGGAGGGCGGACCAGGGGAGTCGGCATGGGGGAGTCGAGCGCGGTGCGGGGCCCGTCCACCTGGTTCCTGCCGGCGGAGCGCGCCGCGCCGGCCCTGCTGGCCCGCCAGATCGCCCACGCCACCTCGAACCCGGTGGTCGACGCCATGCTGCGCAGCTGGGGCGGCGCAGTGGCGGTGCTCAACGAGCAGCGCCAGCTGGTGGCCCTGAACGCCACCTACCTGGAGGTGGTGGGGGCGGCCGACCCGGCCGCGGTGCTGGGGCTCCGCCCGGGCGAGGCCATCGGCTGCACCCACGCAGCGGCCCACCCGGGTGGGTGCGGCACGGCCCGAGCCTGCGCCACCTGCGGCGCGGCGGTGGCCATCGTCTCCTCGGTGGCCCGCGAGCGGCCCGAGGAGCGCGACTGCGTCCTCACCGTCGCCCGCGACGGCGCCCCGCTGGCGCTCGACCTGCGGGTGCGCGCCGCGCCGCTCACCCTGGACGGCCTGACCTTCACCCTGGTGACCATCACCGACGTCACCGCCGAGCGCCGCCGCGCCGCGCTGGAGCGCGCCTTCTTCCACGACCTGGCCAACCTGGTGGCCGGGCTGGCCGGCGCGGCCGACGCGCTCGACGACCCCGATCCGGCGGCGGCCGCGGCGGTGTCGGACGACGTGCGCGCCCTGACGGCGCGGCTGTCGCGCGAGGTGCAGGTGCAGCGGGCCCTGGCCTCGGCCCGTCCGGGCGCGCTGCACCTCGCGGTGGAGCGGCTGGCGCTGGGGCCGGCGCTGGCGCAGCTGCGCAGCCTCTTCCAGCACCACCCGTCGGCGGCCGGCAAGCGGCTGGCCGTGGCGGCGCCCTCCGACTTGCCGGCGCTGGACACCGACGGCGACCTGCTGCAGCGGGTGCTGACCAACATGCTGGTGAACGCCTTCGAGGCCACCCCGCCGGGCGGCGAGGTGCGGCTCTCGGTGGCCGAGGAGGACGGGCGGGTGGCCTTCCGCGCCTGGAACCAGGGGGCCATCCCGCCCTCGGTGACCCCGCGCATCTTCCAGCGCTACTTCACCACCAAGGTGGGCGTGGGGCGCGGCCAGGGCACCTTCGTGATGAAGTTCTTCGGCGAGACCGCCCTGGGCGGCCGGCTGGGCTTCACCAGCTCCGCCGCGGCCGGCACCACCTTCGAGCTCACCCTGCCCCGCTCCATCGGCGTGCCCGCCCTGGCGACGAGCCAGGGCGGGCCGATGGCCTGAGGCGCGCCTAGCCGACGACGCGGAGCTTGCCGCCCGCGGGCTGGTACTCGGGCAGCTCGTCGAACTGCAGGTACCGGTAGACCTTGTCCGCCCTGGGCGCGATCTTGGCGTTGAAGGCCTCGAAGTACTCCGCCTTGGTGGGCAGCTTGCCCATGGTGGCGGCCATGGCGCCGAGCTCCGCCGAGCCCAGGAACACCTTCGCCCCGGCGCCCATGCGGTCGTCGAAGTTGCGGGTCGAGGTGGAGAAGACCGTCACCGCGTCGGGCACGCGCGCCTGGTTGCCCATGCACAGCGAGCAGCCGGCCGTCTCGATGCGGGCGCCGATGGCGCTATAGGTGGTGAAGTAGGCCTCGTCGCGCAGCTGCTGCTGGTCCATCCGGGTGGGCGGGCAGAGCCAGGTGCGGACGGCCGGGTTGAACTTGGCCCCCTTCCAGATCTCACCGGCCGCGCGGAAGTGGCCGATGTTGGTCATGCAGGAGCCCAGGAAGACGTCGTCGATCTTGGTGCCGGCCACCTCGGAGAGCACCTTCACGTCGTCCGGGTCGTTGGGGCAGGCCAGGATGGGCTCGGTGATCTCGCCCAGGTCGATCTCGAAGACCTTCTGGTACTCGGCGTGCTTGTCGGCCTTGAGCACCTCGGGCTTCTTGAGCCACTTCTGCACCGCGGCGATGCGGCCCTCGAGCGCCGCCACGTCGCCGTACCCGTCGGCGATCATCTTCTTCATGAGCGCCACGTTGGAGCGCAGGTAGTTGGCGATGGTCTTGGGCGAGAGGGCCACGCAGGCCGCCGCGGCGGAGCGCTCGGCGGCGGCGTCGGTCAGCTCGAAGGCCTGCTCGACGGTCAGGTCGGGCAGCCCCTCCATCTCCAGGATGGCGCCGTTGAAGATGTTCTTCTTGCCCTTCTTCGGCACCGTCAGGTCACCCGACTTGATGGCCCACAGCGGGATGGCGTTGACCACGTCGCGCAGGGTGATGCCGGGGGCGAGCTTCCCGGTGAAGCGCACCAGCACGCTCTTGGGCATCTCCAGCGGCATGAAGCCGAGCGCCGCGCCGAAGGCCACCAGGCCAGAGCCGGCCGGGAAGCTGATGCCGATGGGGAAGCGGGTGTGCGAGTCGCCGCCGGTGCCCACCGTGTCGGGGAGGAGGAGCCGGTTGAGCCAGGAGTGGATGACGCCGTCACCGGGCCGCAGCGCCACGCCGCCGCGGGCCTGGACGAAGGCCGGCAGCGAGGCGTGCATCTTCACGTCGGCCGCCTTGGGGTAGGCCGCCGTGTGGCAGAAGGACTGCATCACCATGGGCGCCTGGAACTTCAGGCAGGCCAGCTCCTTGAGCTCGTCGGCGGTCATGGGGCCGGTGGTGTCCTGCGAGCCCACCGTGGTCATCTTCGGCTCGACGTACCAGCCGGGCAGCGCGCCCGGCAGGCCGCAGGCCTGGCCGACCATCTTCTGCGCCAGCGTGTAGCCCTGCCCCTTCTTGGCGGGCGGGTTGCTCTTGACCACGAAGGTGGTGGCGGGCCCCTGCTTCAGGGCCTTGCGGGCCCGCTCGGTGAGGGCGCGGCCGATGATCAGCGGGATGCGCCCGCCGGCCTGGAACTCGTCGCGGATGGAGTCCGGCGAGAGCGTGAAGGTGGAGAGCACCTCGCCGGCCTGGCTGCGGATCTGGCCCTGCCTGGTGTCCACCACCACCACGTCGCCCATCTTGAGCCGGGAGACGTCGGCCTTGTTGATGGGCAGCGCGCCGGAGTCCTCGGCGGTGTTGAAGAAGATGGGGGCGATGACGCCGCCGATGATGACGCCGCCGTTCCGCTTGTTGGGCACGAACGGGATGTCCTCGCCGATGGCCCACTGGACGCTGTTGCAGGCCGACTTGCGCGACGAGCCGGTGCCGACCACGTCGCCCACGAAGGCCACCTCGAAGCCGGCGGCGCGGTACTCGGCGATGGTGGCCAGGCCGGCCGGGAACTTGGTCTTGCCCATGGCCAGCGAGTGCAGCGGGATGTCCGGGCGGGTGGCGGCGTCGCCGGCCGGCGAGAAGTCGTCGGTGTTGATCTCGCCGTCGACGCGGAAGACCTTCACCGTGATGGTCTCGGGCACGCCCTTGCGGGAGGTGAACCACTCGGCGGCGGCCCAGGACTCCAGCACCTTCTTGGCGGCGGGGTTCTTGGCCTTGGCCAGCGCGGCCACCTCGTCGAAGGCGTCGTAGACGTAGATGATGCGGGAGAGCGCGGTGGCGGCCAGGTCGGCCAGCCCCTTCACCTGCAGCGCGGCCACCAGCGGCGGCACGTTGAAGCCGCCGCCCATGGTGCCGAGCAGCTCGACGGCCTTCTTCTTGTCGATGAGCGGGCTCTTCTGCTTGCCCTTGACCAGGTCGGCCAGGAAGGCGGCCTTGACCGCGGCGGCGGGGTCCACGCCGGGGGAGACCCGGTCGGTGAGCAGGCCGAGGAGGAACTGCTCCTTGCCCTTGGGCGGCTTCACGAGGAGCTTCACCAGCTCCCGGGTCTGCTCGGGATCGAGCGGCTTGGCCGGGATGCCCTGCGTCTTCCGCTCCGCCTCGTGCTTCAGGTACGCCTCGATCACGTGGGTTCTCCTTGGCCGGTTGGGCTCGAAGATGCTCCGAGGATGGTGCTCGGGGAGGCGCCTCGTTTACCACGCCGCGGTGTGGGTGTCAGCCGCGCCTACCCCGAAAACCGCCCTGAGATTCGCCGCTTGGGAGGACCGGTGCGGTCCACGATTCGGACGCCACGGAAGCTGGCGCGGCCCCTCGGGAATCCTCTCGTGGGCGGCGCCCTCAGAGGCCGTGAGGGAGTCCCCGGACCGAGCCGGGCGGTCGAGGCGCCCGCAGCGCCAGGCGCGCCGACCGAGCCCATCTCGCCGATGGGTGAGGGAGGCGCAACGCAGCGATGCGCCGCGCATCGGCCGATCCGGCGACGGGAGGGGATTCCTTCACGGCCTCTCAGGCCGCGGGTTGCTGGCTGGTGGCCCGCGCCCGCGCGTCCCTGAAGCCGCTCACCGCGCGCTCCGCCGCCTGGAAGGCGCGGGCCGCCGCCTCCGGCTCCCCCTGCAGCTCGCGTACGTGACCCAGCTCGTAGAAGACGGCGGCGGCGCTGGCGGGCGCCAGGGCCGGATGGGTCAGCGCCCGCTTCAGGGTCCTGGCCGCCTCCGGCAGCGCGCCGCCCGCCGCCTGGCAGAGCGCCAGGGCCACCAGGCAGTCGATGGCGCGCCCGCCGGTGGCCGACCCGAGGGCCACCTCGAGCTCCGCCATGGCGTCGGTGAGCAGCCCCATCTCGCGATAGGCCAGGGCCAGGTCGTAGTGGGTGGCCACGTCGTCCTGCGCCACCTCGGCGGCCACACCCTCGCGGAAGCGCTGCAGCACCTCCTCCACGGTGGCGAACTCGGCCGGCTCGAGCAGCTCGACGTCGAGGGCCAGCGGGTCGCTGGCCGGGTCGGGCGGGAGGGGCGGCGCCGGCCGGATCACCTCGCGGCCGGCCTCGAGCCGCGCCAGGAGCGCCGCCACGCCCGGGTGGCCCGGGTGCGTGGCGGCCAGGCCGCCGAGCAGGTCGCGCGCCTCGTCCTGGAACCGGTGCGCCACCAGGAACTCGGCGTGCGCCAGGTCGTCCTCCAGGTCGGCGTGCGGCGCGACCTCGTCCTCCACGGACACGCCCTCGCCGGCCAGATCGATGAGCTCGGTGTCGTCGTCCAGGTCGTCGCCGACGAGCGGCGGGGGGGGCCCATCGGGCGCCGGCGCGGGCGGCGCGGGGAGCTGCGGCGCGGCTGCCTCAAGCAGCGGCAGGATGGGCAGCGGCGGCGGGGTCACCGCTGGCAGGGGCGGGCGCGCCACCAGGGGCGGCGGGAGCGGGAGCGGGGGCGGAGTCCGGGACGGGGCCCTGGGGGCGGCCCTGGTCGAGGTCGAGGTCGAGGTCGAGGTCGAGGTCGAGGTCGAGGTCGGGGTCGAGGTTGGGGTCGAGGTCGAGGTCGAGGTCGGGGTCGAGGTCGGGGTCGAGGTCGAGGTCGGGGTCGAGGTCGGGGTCGAGGTCGGGGTCCCCCTCGACTCCGGGCCTGCGGCCCTCCGCTCGGGGTGAGCGGCCAGGCCGCTCGAGGTGCTGGAGGATGTCGAGGTCGAGGTCGACCCCGCAGCCCGCGCGGTGGGCTGCAGCCGCGGCACCACCGGGGCCACGCGGGCCTGCTCCCGGACCAGCGTCGCCACCGTCTCCTCCCGCCCCGCCGCGCGGTGACGCTCCACCTCGGCGCCGAGCAGCGCCTGCGCCTCGCCGACCTGGCCCGCGTCGCGCAGCGCCTGCGTGAGCCGGATGAGCCGGCGGGCGTCGTCGGGCGCCAGGTGGCTGGCGCGCCGGGCCGCCGCCAGCACCCGGGGCCCGTCCTGCACCAGCTCCCAGGCCCGCAGCCCCTCCTCGGCGTAGCCCAGGGCGTCGGCGATCAGCCCGAGCCGCTGGGCCAGCTCCGCCAGCTCCAGCCAGGGCCGGTCGGGCGGCGCCTGGTAGCGGGCCAGCTGCCGGAGCGCGGCCGTGGCGCGCAGGTAGAAGCCCTTGCGCTCGGCCGCGTCGGCGGCGCCACGGAAGGCGCGGCGCACCGCGTCGTGATCGCCCAGCTTGAGCGCCAGCTCGGCCTGCCGCACGTAGAGCCGATCGTCGTCGCGGTCCTTCTCGAGGATGGCGTCGACGACCTTGGCGGCCCGCCGCACCCGCCCCTTGCGCAGGTGCTCGGCGAGCTCCGCGTCGAGCTTCTGTCGGATGTGCTTGGCGTGGGCCATGGGCGGGAGGCGGTGACCGACGGGCCCTCACCGGGGCGGACCTTAGCGCCCCGACGGACGCCGGGTGGGCCACTCAACGGGGCGTATGTGCGCACTTACCATGGGCCGGCGCCGGACGCAGCGAGGCCCCGGTCGCAGGAGCGGCCGGGGCCTCATGGACCACCCGAAGGCGGGATCCTGCTACTTGAGCGTGGCCACCAGGTCGGCCACGGCCTTCACCGACTTGTCCATCATGGTCTGCTCCTCGGCGTTGAGCTTGAGCTGGAGGATGCGCTCGGCCCCGCCGGCGCCGATGACCACCGGCACGCCGACGTAGAGCCCCTTCACGCCGAACTCGCCGTTCAGGTAGACGCAGGTGGGGAGCACCCGCTTCGAGTCCCGCAGGAAGGACTCGGCCATCGAGATGGCGGAGGAGGCCGGCGAGTAGAAGGCCGAGCCGGTCTTGAGGAGGGCCACCACCTCGCCGCCGGCGCCGCGGGTGCGCTTGACCATGGCGGCCATGCACTCCGCCGCCTTCTCGGCGCCGTACTTCTGCTCCAGCAGCTCCATCACCGGCACGCCGCACACCGAGGTGTAGCGGACCAGCGGCACCATGTCGTCGCCGTGGCCGCCCAGGGTCACCGCGGTCACGTCCTTGACGGACACGCCGAGCTCCCAGGCGATGAAGGCGGCGAAGCGGGCCGAGTCGAGCACGCCCGCCTGCCCGACCACCATGTGGTGCGGGAACCCGGTGATGCGCTGGCAGAGCGTCACCATCGCGTCGAGCGGGTTGGAGATGACGATGACGAAGGCGCCCGGGGCGTACTGCTTGATGCCCTCGGCCACGCTGGTCATGATCTTGGAGTTCACCGAGATCAGGTCGTCGCGGCTCATGCCCGGCTTGCGGGGGAGGCCGGCGGTGACGATGCACACGTCGGCGCCGGCGATGTCCGCGTAGCTGTTGGTGCCGGTGAGCTTCACGTCGAAGCCGTCGACCGGGGCGGCCTCGGCGATGTCGAGCATCTTGCCCTGGGGCAGCCCCTCGACGATGTCGAACAGCACCACGTCGCCGAGCTCGCGGAGCGCCGCCAGCTGGGCCAGCACGCCACCGATCTGCCCACCGCCGATCAACGCAATCTTCTTCCTTGCCATGGTCGTCTCCTTGGGTGTGTTGGTACGGGGTCTACGCGCTGCGGGGGTCTACGCGATGCCGTCGATGATGGCGTTGAGGGTGGGGCTGGGCCGCATGGCCTTCCCGGTCTTCACCGGATCCGGCTGGTAGTAGCCGCCCAGATCGACGGGCTTCCCCTGGGCGCCGATCAGCTCGGCGTTGATGGCGGCCTCGCTCTTGAGCAGGTCCGCCGCCACCTTGGTGAAGCGGGCCTTCAGTTCGGCGTCCTTGGACTGCGCCGCCAGCGCCTCGGCCCAGTACATGGCCAGGTAGAAGTGGCTGCCGCGGTTGTCGATCTCGCCCACCTTGCGGGCCGGCGACTTGTTGTTGTCGAGGAACTTGCCGATGGCGGCGTCGAGGGTCTCGCACAGCACCGCGGCCTTGGCGTTCTTGGAGGTGGCGGCGATGTGCTCCAGCGAGGCGCCCAGCGCCGAGAACTCACCCAGCGAGTCCCAGCGCAGGTACCCCTCCTTCTGGAACTGCTGCACGTGCTTGGGGGCCGAGCCGCCGGCGCCGGTCTCGAAGAGCCCGCCACCGGCCAGCAGCGGGACCACCGACAGCATCTTGGCCGAGGTGCCGATCTCCAGGATGGGGAAGAGGTCGGTCAGGTAGTCGCGCAGCACGTTGCCGGTCACCGAGATGGTGTCCTGCCCCTTGCGGATGCGCTCCAGCGAGTACTTCATGGCCTCGACCGGGGCCATGATCTGGACGGTGAGGCCGCTGGTGTCGTGGTCCTTGAGGTACCGCTCCACCTTGAGGATGACCTGGCGGTCGTGGGCGCGGTTGCGGTCCAGCCAGAAGACCGCCGGGGCGCCGGTGGCGCGGGCCCGGGTGACGGCCAGCTTGACCCAGTCCTTGATCGGGATGTCCTTCACCTGGCACATGCGGAAGATGTCGCCGGTCTCCACCTTCTGCTCCAGCAGGGTGGCGCCGCTGCCCTCGTCGACCACCCGGACGGTGCCGGCGGCGGGGGCGAAGAAGGTCTTGTCGTGCGACCCGTACTCCTCCGCCTGCTGGGCCATCAGGCCCACGTTGGGCACGCCGCCCATGGTGGCCGGGTTGAACGCGCCGTTCCTGCGGCAGTCGTCCATGATCTCCCGGTACATGGTGGCGTAGCAGCGATCCGGGATCATCGCCTTGGTGGGGGCCAGCTTGCCGTCCGGGCCCCACATCGAGCCGGAGTCGCGCACCACCACCGGCATCGAGGCGTCGACGATGACGTCGTTGGGCACGTGCAGGTTGGTGATGCCCTTGTCCGAGTCCACCATGGCCAGCGTCGGGCGGGTCGGGTAGACGGCCTTGATGTCCGCCTCGATCTCCGCCTGCGTGTCGGCCGGCAGGGTCTTGATCTTCTTGAGGAGGTCCCCCAGGCCCAGGTTCGGGTTCACGCCGGCCTGCGCCAGGGCCGCGGCGTGCTTCTCGAAGACCGGCGCGTAGAAGACGGTGACGGCGTGGCCGAACATGACCGGGTCGGAGACCTTCATCATGGTGGCCTTGAGGTGCAGCGACAGCAGCAGGCCGTCCTTCTTGGCGTCCTCGATCTGGTCCGCGTAGAACTTCCGCAGGGCCTTCACGCTCATCCTGGTGGTGTCGATGATCTCGCCGGCCAGCAGCGCGGCCTTCTTCTTCAGCACCGTCACGGCGCCGGCGGCGTCGACGAACTCGATGCGGTAGTCGGTGGCCTTCTCCAGCGTCAGGGCGTTCTCGTTGCCGTAGAAGTCGCCCTCGGTCATGTGGGCCACGTGGGCCTTGGAGTCCGGCTTCCAGGCGCCGAGCCGGTGCGGGTGCTTCTTGGAGAAGTTCTTCACCGCCGGGGGGGAGCGGCGGTCCGAGTTGCCCTCGCGCAGCACCGGGTTGACCGAGCTGCCCAGGCACCTGGCGTAGCGGGCCTGGATGGCCTTCTCGGCGTCGTCCTTGGGGACCTCGGGGTAGTTCGGCACGGCGTAGCCGTGGGCCTGCAGCTCGGCGATGGCCTCCTTGAGCTGCGGGACCGAGGCCGAGACGTTGGGCAGCTTGATGATGTTGGCCTCGGGCGTCTTGGCCAGGTCGCCGAGCTGCTGCAGGAAGTCCGGCAGGCGCTGCTCCGGCTTCAGGAAGTCGCCGAAGTTGGCGATGATGCGGCCGGCCACGGAGATGTCGCGGGTCTCGACCGCCACGCCGGTGCCCTTGGTGAAGGCCTGGACGATGGGGAGGAGCGAGTAGGTCGCCAGCGCCGGCGCCTCGTCAATCTGCGTCCAGATGATCGTCGACGTCTTGGTCGTCATGCCGTCTCCTTGGAGGGGGGGCTTCGGTCAGATGGTGGGGAGTGGTGTAGACACCAAATCCGGGGCTCCACTGTCAAGCTTGAAACCCCTGGTAATCTGGACTCATCCAGCCTGTGAACGGTCGGCGGACCCGCTCGCAGCAGCCTGGAGCCGCGCCGGGTGAGAAGGCTTCGCTGACGACCCCAGAAGCCCGAGGAATCGGAGGGGTGGTCGGCCCGGACGGGGTGGAGACGGCCGGGCCGCGGAGGCGCGACGGACCGGTGCGGCACGTGGTCGCGGTCGCTCGGGCCTCCTACCCGGAGGAGGCCGGCGGCCCGTCCGGGGGCGGCGGGGCGGGCGGCCGCTCGTCGTCGTCGTCGTCGAGCATCCGGTACTTGGGGCCCTCGGGGTCCTCGTACTGGCCGCTCTTCACGCTCCAGACGAAGCCCCACCAGGCCAGCGCGCCCAGGGCCAGCGACAGGATGATCAGGCCGAGGAGGTTCACGGGAGCACCTCGGAGCCGCCGGCCGCCGGCCGGGCCAGGGCGGCGTCGGCCCGGGTGAAGGTGGAGCGGAGGCGCAGCGAGTTGCCCACCACGAACGCCGACGAGGCCGCCATGGCCGCGGCGCCGACGATGGGGTGGAGCACGCCGGCCACCGCCAGCGGGATGGCCACCACGTTGTAGAAGAAGGCCCAGAAGACGTTCTGCCGGATGATGGCGGTGGCCCGCCGCCCCAGCAGGAGCAGGTCGGGCAGCAGCGACAGGTCGTCGCGCACCAGCACGGCGTCGGCGCTCTCCATGGTCACGTCGGTGCCGCGCCCCATGGCCACGCCCACGTCGGCCTGGGTCAGCGCCGGGGCGTCGTTGAGCCCGTCCCCGACGAAGGCCACCCGCCGGCCCGCCGCCTGGCGCGCCGCCACCAGCGACCGCTTCTCCTGCGGGCTGGCCTCGGCCACCGCCGCCACGCCGAGCAGCGCCGCGATGGCGCCGGTGGTGGCGCGCGCGTCGCCGCTCACGATGGAGACCGTGAGCCCCATCCCCCGCAGCCGCGCCAGCGCCGCCGGCGCCTCGGGGCGCACCGGATCGGCCACCACGAAGACCGCCTCGACCGCCCCGTCCCACACCAGCCAGGCGGTGGTGTCGCCGGCCCCCTCGAAGGGCAGGGCCCGCCCGTCGGCCTCCGGTGGCACCGGCACGCCGCGGTCCTCGAGGAAGGCGCGGTTGCCGATCAGCACCCGCCGGCCGTCCACCGCGGCCTCCACGCCGCGCCCGGGCACGGCCGCGAAGCCCGTCACCTCCGGCTCCGGCGCGGCGGGCAGGGCGCGGGCCGCCTCCACGATGGCCCGGCCGACGTGGTGCTCGGAGCGGCGCTCCACCGCCGCGGCCAGCGCCACCAGGCCGGCGGCCCGGCCGGCGAACGGCGCGACGGCCGTGGTCGGGTCGGACCCACCCGCCAGGACCAGCACCGCCCGCAGCGCCGGCCGCCCGCGGGTCACGGTGCCGGTCTTGTCGAGCAGCACCTCGCGCACGCCGCCGGCCACCTCGAGCGCGTCCCCGCCCTTCACCAGCAGGCCGCGCGCCGACGCCAGCCCGGTGGCCAGCAGCACCGCCACCGGGGTGGCCAGCCCCAGGGCGCAGGGGCAGGCGATGACCACCACCGCGATGGCGTGCAGCAGGGCCCGCTCGGCCCCGGCCCCGCGCCACAGCCAGAAGGCCGCGGTGGCCGCCGCCAGCGCCAGCACCAGCGGCACGAAGACCCCGACCACCCGGTCGGCCAGCGCCTGGAGCCGCGGCTTCTGGGCCTGCGCCTCCTCCACGGCGCGGATGATGCCGGCCAGCACC
Source organism: Anaeromyxobacter sp. (assembly GCA_016718565.1). NCBI lineage: Bacteria > Pseudomonadati > Myxococcota > Myxococcia > Myxococcales > Anaeromyxobacteraceae > Anaeromyxobacter > Anaeromyxobacter sp. Next base: position 747,099 of record JADKCZ010000018.1, read on the forward strand.
GTCTGCTCGCCGACGTGGGTCACCTCCACCACCAGGCTGCCGTGCAGGTTGATGGCGCCGCCGATGACCGCCGCGCCCGGCCCCTTGGGCACCGGCCGCGACTCGCCGGTCACCAGGGCCTCGTCGGCCTCCGACTCCCCCTCGACCACCCGGCCGTCGAGCGGGATGCGCTCGCCGGGGACCACCCGGACCAGGTCTCCGCGCCGGACCTGGTCCACCGGGACGAGCCGATCCGCGGGGGGCGCGCCCCTCCCCCCGTGCTCCTCCGCGGAGGGGCGCGGGGCCCCGGCGCCCGGGGGCGTGGTCGAGGGCTCCTGCCCGCGCCGCACCAGCCGGGCCTCCCGCGGCCGCAGCGTCGCCAGCCGCGCCACCGCCTCGGAGGCGGCGCGGCGGGCGCGGGCCTCCACGTAGCGGCCGGTCAGCACCAGGGTGGGGATCATGGCGGCGGTGTCGCTCCAGACCTCGCCGCCGTGCAGCGCCTGCCAGACCGAGAAGCCCAGCGCCGCCCCGGACCCCAGCACCACCAGCGAGTCCATGTTGAACCGGCCGTGGCGCAGCCCCGTCAGCGTGGAGCGCCAGAAGGGGGCCCCGGCCGAGAAGAGCACCGGCGCGGCCAGCCCGATGGAGATCCACTCCAGCAGCGACCGGGTGCCCTGGTCCATGCCCTGGAAGTACCCGGCGTAGAGCGCCGCCGAGTAGATCATGAGCTGGGAGGCCAGGAACCAGGCGGTGCCCAGCCGCACCAGGAGGTCCTTCACCTCGGCGTCGCGCGCCGCCGCCTGGGCCGTCTCCACCCAGGGCTTCGGCTCGTAGCCGGCGGACTGGATGCGCGAGAGGACCCGCGGCAGGTCGATGCGGCGCGGGTCGAAGCGCACGCGGGCCCGGTGGGTGGCGTAGTTGACCCGCGCCGCCAGCACGCCGGGGGTGCGCTGCAGCAGCCGCTCGTTGAGCCAGACGCAGGAGGCGCAGTGGATGCCGTCGATGGCCACGTCCACCTCGGCGGCCGCGCCGCCGTCGGCGGGGGTGACGGCGTAGGCCGACAGGTCGGCCGGCGGCGCCACCTGCCCCACCGGCCGGCCGGGCAGCGCCCAGCGCCGCTCGGCGTAGAACCGCCCCAGCCCCTCCTCGTTCACCAGCAGCCAGACGCCGCGGCAGCCGGTGCAGCAGAAGACCAGGTCGGCCGGGCGGGCCAGGCCGGGCGGGCCGTCCCCGGGCGCGGCGGCCGGCCGGGCGGCGCCGGCGGCCCCCTCCAGGCGCACCACCTCCTTGGCCGGGAAGGAGGCCAGGCAGTGGTCACAGCGCAACATGGAGGCCGAGCCCGCGCAGCAGGAAGAGCGCGCCCATGAGCGCGATCACCAGGCCGCCGGCCCGGTAGAGGAGGCCGCGGGCCCGCTGCCCCACCAGGGCCCCGAAGGCGCCCAGCAGCAGCAGCCCGGGCAGCGTGGCCAGGCCGAAGGCCAGCGCCATGAGCAGGCCGGGCACCGGGCCGCCGGACGCGGCGGCGCCCAGGAAGACCGTCCAGGAGACGCCGCAGGGCAGCACGCCCAGCGCCAGGCCGAGCGGGTAGAGCCGCGAGGGGCCGCCCGCCAGCAGCGGTCGCACCAGCGCCAGCACGCGCCCCGAGGCGCGCGCCTCCAGGGTCCGCAGCGCCGCCGACACGCCGGCCGCGCCCAGGCCGAGCAGCAGCATGAGCAGCCCGGCCGCCACCGCCGCCACGTCGGCCAGCCCGGCCAGCCGCCCGGCCACGTTCACGAAGGCCCCGGTGGTCCCCATGACGGCGCCCAGCACGCCGTAGGTGGTGATCCGCCCGAGGTGGTAGGGCAGCTGCCCGGCCGCGGCGCGCAGCGGCCCCTGGCCTGGCCGGGCCGCCAGGCCGAAGGAGGCCACCAGCGGCCCGCACATGCCCAGGCAGTGGCTGAAGCTGGAGAGCAGGCCGGCGGCCGCGCTGGCCGCCACCTGGGCCGCCAGCGTGGCGGCGGCCGGATCGCTCACGCCCGCGCCCACCGGCCCGGTCCGGTCACTGCCGCACCGCGAAGGGGAAGCGGGCGCTCTCCGGGGCCGCGCCCGGGGCCCGCACGGTCACGCTGGCCGTCCACCCGGTGGCGCCGGTGCTGCAGCGCACGAGCACCGCGGCGCCGCGGTAGCGCCCCGGCCCGGCCGGCTCCAGCACCACCCGGTTCTCGCCCATGTTCATCTCCTCCATGGCGAAGGCCACCTCCACGGTCGCCCCCTCCACCGGCGCGCCTCCCCGCCGCACCTCCACCACCACCGGCAGGTCCTGCAGCACCTTGAGCGAGCGGCCCAGGTCGAGGCTGAGCTCGAGCGGCCCGGCCGTGGCGCGGCAGGCTCCGGCGGCCAGCTGGCAGGCCGGCGCCTCCGCGCCCTCCACCCGCACCTGCTGCACCAGCCCCACCTCCAGGCCGCGGCCGGTGACGTCGAGCCGCACGTCCCAGAAGCCGGGCGCGGCGAAGCCCAGGTCGGCGCGGTAGCGGCCGTCGCCGATGGGCACGGCGGCGGCGCTGGCCTGGCCCCCGCCGCCGGCCGGCCGGGTGATGGCCACCCGGATGGTGGCGCCCTCCAGCGGGGCCCCGTCCTTGTCGCGCAGGGTGAAGCGCAGCACCTGCCCCCCCGGGCGCAGCCCCTCCCGGTCGAAGGTGGCGCGCAGCCCGAGCGGCGCGGCCAGGGCCCGGTCGCGGTCGTAGCGCAGGCCGTGCTCCAGGGAGGCGTCGGCCACCGCCTCCTCGCGCAGCCCGGCGCCGATCCAGAGGGTGGCGGCCACGCTGCCGAGGCCCACCGCGGTGACCACCACCAGCAGGACGGTGAGCGGCGAGATCTTCATCAGGGGCGCTCCGGGACGGCCAGCAGGAGCGGCGAGGTGCGGGTGACGGGGCGGGTCCCCTCCCCCGACGCCGCCGCGGTCAGGGCGCCGGTGGCGCGGCCGGGCGCGCCGCGGGCGTCCACCACCACCCGGAGGCGCTTGTGCTCGCCCGGCCCGAGCGCCACCTGGTCGGGGCGGGCCGACACCGTGAGCCCGGGCGCCGTCACCGAGAGCCGCACCGTCACCGCCCCGTGGGCCCGGTTCTCCACCGAGACGTCGAAGGCGTTGAGGGCCCGGCCGTCGGGCGCCAGGCGGGCGGCGAAGCCGCTGGCCGGCACCACCACCAGGTCCAGCGTGTCGCGCGAGGCGCCGTGGGCCGCCGCCGTGGTGGCGGCCAGCGACAGGAGCGTGCCGGCCGCCAGGGCCAGGGTGGCGGGCCGCAGCAGGCGGCGCGGCGTCCCGGGCTCCCCGAAGAAGTAGCCGATCAGGTCCGGCCTCCGCTTCAGCTTCAGCATGATGGGCCGGCAGGCGTCGATGCACTCGGCGCAGGCGATGCACTCCATCTGCAGGCCGTCGCGGATGTCGATGCCGGTGGGGCAGCAGCGCACGCAGGCGCCGCAGTCGACGCAGTCGGCGTCGCGCCCCTCGTCGTAGGCCACCACCAGCGTGGCCTTGTCGTAGAGCACCCCCTGGAGCTTGGCGTAGGGGCAGGCGGTGGCGCAGAAGCCGGCCCGCAGGAAGGCCAGGTCCAGGAAGAGGACGCCCGCCAGCACCAGCCAGGCGCCGGTGGCCACCGGCCCGAGCTGCCAGGCCGCCAGGTCACCCAGGAACTCGAGGGGCGGCACGAAGTACCAGACCGTGGCGGCCCCGAAGACCAGCGAGACCAGGGCGGTCAGGGCGAAGCCGGCGGCGCGGCGCCAGGGGTGCGGGCGCTTGCCGGTGGAAGGCTGCACCAGGCGGGTCAGGTCGCCCAGGACGGTCTGCGGGCAGGACCAGCCGCACCAGACCCGCCCGAAGGCGGCGGTCACCAGCAGGAAGAGGAAGGAGACGAAGATGGTGGCGGGCAGCAGGACGAAGAACTCGTTCATCGCCAGCGCCGCGCCGAAGACGTGCAGCGTCAGGGTGGGCACGTCGAAGCGGGCCGCGCTCTCGCCGCCCACGCGGATGAAGGGCAGCGCCAGGAAGAGAATCGCCTGGGCTGCCCCCGCCGCACGCCGCCACCGCTGGATGGTGCCGCTACCCGTCGTCATCGAGCATCTTGTACTTCGCCTGCTCACCCTGGTCGCGCCGCTTGCGGGAGTAGAGGAAGATCCAGATGCCGACCAGGACCACCACCAGGGTGGACCCGAAGAGCAGGTAGAAGGTGTCCGGCGCCATCGTTCCCCGGATCAGGACTTACTGCGGCGCTGCATCAGGAACAACCCGATCGCGGCCGCCGTGGGCAGGGCCGTGAAGAGGATGGTCATGAAGACGTTGCCGCCCACCTCAGCGGAGACGGCCTCCAGCTCGCCGGCCTGCGTCCAGCCGGTGGTCCAGGGCGAGTACATGTAGAGGTAGTAGACGCCCCAGGCGATCAAGCCGAAGAAGAGCACCAGCCAGCCGGTGGGCAGGACGTTGGCGGTCTCCTTGGCCTCCATGGCCTCGGCGGTGTCGGGGAGCTCGGTCTCGGTGGTCACTTGGCGTCCTCCTCGAGCTGCTCGTGGGCCTTGTGGGCCCGCAGCCAGGCGATGATCGACCAGACGTCGTCCTTGGAGAGCTGGCCGCCGAAGGCGGTCATGCCGCCGTCCTTGGCGCCGGGCCGGCCCAGGCTGGGCTTGGCGTCGGAGCCGTTCTGGATGAGGGCCAGGTAGGCGGCGTCCGGCATGTCGCCGTCCACCTCCAGGAAGCGCTCGTCCATCAGGCTGGGCGCCACGCCCTCGACCCCCTCGCCCTCCTCGCCGTGGCATACGGCGCAGTTGTCCTCGTACAGGTGCTTGCCCTTCTTCTTGGCGGCCTTGTCGGCGGCCAGCGGGTTCACCTCGGCCAGGTCCACCGTGCCGGCCTTGCGCCGCGACACGGCGGTGCCGAGCTGCTGCATGTAGGCCACCAGCGCGTCCAGCTCGTCCTTGCCGGCCAGCTCGGCCTTGATGGCGGCCGCGTCCGGCGCGAGCTCGGGGTGCATGAAGGCCAGCGCCGCCATGTGGCTGGTCACCTCCTCGGCGTCCAGCATCCGGCCCTTGAGCCAGCCGTAGGACGGCATGTTGGAGCGGGCGAAGAAGGCCTGCGGGTTGGCAAAGTGGTCGTGCTGCCACTTGTCGGGCCGCAGCCCGCCCTCGCGGCCGAGGTCCGGCCCGGTGCGCTTCGAGCCCCACAGGAAGGGGTGCTCGTAGGCGAACTCGCCGGCCTTGGAGAAGTCGCCGTAGCGCGCCACCTCGCTGGGCAGGGGGCGGATCATCTGGGTGTGGCAGCCCACGCAGCCCTCTCGCTGGTAGACGTCACGCCCGGCCAGCTGCAGCGCCGTGATGGGCTTGAGGGAGTCGAGCTTCGGGTGCATGTCGGCCCGGAGCATCGGATACGCCATGGTCACCACCGATCCGATCAGGATCGCGACGGTGGCCATGACCGCAAAGGTGATGGGGTTCTTGTAGATCGCGCCGGCCATGGTGGTCGCCCCTCGCTACGCCGCCACCGAGGGGGAGGCCTGCAGCGCCCTCCCCTTCCGGATGGTCATGAGCACGTTGTAGATGAAGAAGAGCATGCCGACGGTGAAGATCAGCCCGGCCAGCGTGCGGGTGTGCCAGTACGGGTAGTTCTTCACCAGCGACTCGACGAAGGTGTACTTGAGCGTGCCGTCGGCGTTGGTGGCCTTCCACATGGCGCCCTGCTGGATGCCGGTGATCCACATGGTCACCGAGAAGAGCAGCTGCCCCACCAGCACCAGCCAGAAGTGCACGTTGGCCACCTTCTCCGAGTAGATGGTGGTCCCGTGGATCTTGGGGATGACGTAGTAGATGGAGGCGCAGGCGGTCAGCGTCACCCAGCCCATGGTCCCCATGTGCACGTGGCCGGGGAGCCAGTCGGTGGCGTGGATGAGCTGCGACACCACCCGGATGGCCTGGGTCGGGCCCTGCACCGTCTGCAGCCCGTAGAAGGTGATGGCCAGGATGAAGAACTTGGTGAGGTAGTTGGTCCGCATCTTCGACCAGTCCGCCCCCACCGTGTAGTAGCCGTTGATGACCGAGCCCCACGACGGCGCGATGAGGAACAGGGTGAAGACGATGGCCAGCGTCTGGATCCAGTCCGGCACCGGCGAGTAGACCAGGTGGTGCGCGCCGGTCCACAGGTAGCCGAAGACCAGCGACCAGAAGGCCAGGATGGAGAGCCGGTGGCTGAAGAGCGGCAGCCCCAGCGCCTTGGGCATGAAGTAGAAGAACATGGCCAGGAACGGGGTGGTGAAGAGGAAGCCCACCGCGTTGTGGCCGTACCACCACTGCACGTTGGCGGAGTTCACGCCGGAGAAGAGGTGGTAGCTCTTGAAGAGGCCAGCCGGGATGGAGAGGTTGTTGACGATGTACAGCACCGCGATGGCGATGACGGTCGCGATGGTGTACCAGAGCGACACGTACATCTGCGCGTCCTTGCGCTTGAGGATGGTCGCGAAGACGTTGACGGCGAACATCACCCACAGGATGACCACGCCGATGTCGAGCGGCCACTCCAGCTCGGCGTACTCGTTCGACTGGGTCATGCCGGCGAAGAGCGACAGCGCCGCCAGCGCGATGGCCACGTTGAAGATCCAGAGCTGCGCCCTGGCCAGCTTGGGGAACACCAGCGGGCGGCCCGAGAGCCGCATCACCACGTAGTAGAGCAGCCCGAAGACCACGCCCACGCCCAGGCCGAAGGCCAGGCCGTTGGTGTGGACGACGCGGAGCCGGCCGTAGGTGAAGAACGGGGCGAAGTTGGCGCTGGGCATCCAGAGCTGGACCGAGATGAGGAGCCCGACGAGGATCCCCACGACGCCCCAGAAGATGGCCGAGAGGATGAACCCCTGGACCGTCTGGTTGTCGTACCGATAGTCATTCATGGACCGCTGCCCTCCCTGGCAACGCGGGAAAATGATCGCGCGCAACCATACATGAAGGTGGTTTTGAGAAGGTATTGATTTCGTTGAGGGAACCATTTGCTGCATGACACAATGCCGCACCTGGCGCGGCGCAATTCTGGGCGAAAAGATTGCGTCGGCGGGGGTCAAGCAAGGTCGGCCGCTTGCGCGGTTCACTTGATCCGTCAGGCAGGTCCCGGCCGGCCGGGGTGACCCGAGATCGCGGGACACGCCAGCCTGGCCGCCGCCGGGGGCAGGCCCGGGACTCCGGCGCGGGGCCCCCGCGCCGCGGGTCAGGCGCGCCGCACGTCGATGCGGTTGTCGTAGAAGGTCGAGCCGCCCGCCTCGTCGGTGAGCCGCTGCGAGGTGAGCGCGTTGACGTTGCGCCCGCCCTCGGTGTCGCGGCACCAGTGCACGCCCTCCACCACCGCCAGGCCCGCCGGGATGGCGTCCGAGATCTCCACCCGCAGCGGCACCTCGCCGAGCTCGTTCCAGGCCACCGCCCGCTGGCCGTCGGCCAGGCCGCGCGCCGCCGCGTCGGCCGGCGAGAGGCGCACCCGCAGCGGGCCGCGCCGGTCGGCCAGGTCGTCCCGGTCCATGAAGGTGGAGTTGAGCGAGTACAGGGCCGGCGCCGTCTGCAGCCGGAGCGGCAGGCCACCCGACTCGGTGTGGGTGGGCAGCCAGCGCGGCAGCGGCTCGGGGTGGCGCGGGTTGAGGATCTCCACCTTGCCGGAGGGGGTGCGCCAGCGAGGCCCGGCCGGGCGGGTCAGCTTCACCGGCTGGCCGGCGTCGAGGGCGGCCCGGTCGAGCCCCTCGCGCCACGGTGAGGGGACCGCCAGGAGCTGGTCCACCACCTCGTCGGCGCTCCAGCACCAGGGCGCGCCGGACAGCCCCATGGCGGCGGCCAGGCGCCGGAAGAGCTCCCAGTTCGGCAGCGCCTCGCCGGGCGGCTCCACCGCCGGGCGGGCCCGCTGCAGCACGTAGTGGCCGTAGGCGCGGTAGAGGTCGGCGTGCTCCAGCGAGGTGGTGGCCGGCAGCAGCACGTCGGCGAAGCGGGCCGTGTCCGTCAGGAAGCGCTCGTGCACCACGGTGAAGAGGTCCGGGCGGGCCAGGCCGCGCAGCACGGCGTTCTGGTCGGGAGCCACCGCCGCCGGGTTGGTGGCGTAGACCACCAGCGCCTGCACCGGCGGGTCGGCGAGCTCGTTGAGGGCCTGCCCCAGCTGGTTCATGTTGACGAGGCGGGTCGGCCCGGGCTGCAGGTCCGGGCGCTGCAGGAGGCGGGCGTCGAGCGCCTGGCCGGAGGCGGCGTCCCCCAGGCAGCCGCCGCCCGGCTTGGACCAGCACCCGGCCACCGCCGCCAGGCAGACGATGGAGCGGATCGACATGGCCCCGTTGCCGTAGCGGGTCAGCCCCTCGCCCATGCGGAGGAAGGGGGCGCGCGCCGCGCCGAGGGCGCGCGCCAGCTCGAGCAGGGTGGCCTCGGGCAGGCCGGTCAGCGCCGCGGTGCGGGCCGGACCGTGGGCCGGCAGCACCGACCGCTTCAGCTCCGGCCAGCCCACCGCCTCGGACGCCAGGAAGGCCTCGGCCGCCAGCCCCTCGCGCGCCAGCAGGTGGATGAGCCCCAGGGCCAGCGCGCCGTCCGAGCCCGGCCGCACCAGGATGGTCCGGTCGGCCACCGCCGAGGTGGCGGTGTGGTGGGTGTCCACCAGCCAGATCTCGGCGCCGCGCCGCCGGGCCTCCTTCACCACCGCCAGGAAGTGCAGGTTGGTGGCCACCGTGTTGGTGCCCCACAGCACGATCAGGCTGGCCTCGGCGGCCGCCTCCGGGTCCGGCCCGGGCGTCGAGCCCAGGATGGCCTGGAAGCCGGCGTCCTTGGCCGGGGAGCAGATGGTGCGCGCCAGGCGCGAGGCGCCCAGCGCGTGGAAGAAGGCGTGGCCGGCGTTCTTCTGCACCACGCCCATGGTGCCGGCGTAGCTGTACGGCAGGATGGCCTGGGCCCCGTGCTCGGCGGTCACCTGGCGCAGCCGCTCGGCCACCAGGGAGAGCGCCTCGTCCCAGCTCACCCGGCGGAACTGGCCGGCGCCCTTGGGGCCGGTGCGCACCTGCGGGAAGAGGAGCCGGTCCGGGTGGTTCACCGTCCGCTCGTAGTGGACCATCTTGGGGCAGAGCGAGCCGCGCGAGTAGGCATGGTCCGGGTTGCCGCGCACCGCGACCACCCGCCCGTCCTCCACCTCGGCGAGGAGGCCGCAGGAGTCCGGGCAGTCGTACGGGCAGGTGGAGGCGTGGGTGGTGCGCATGGGGGCGCGACTGTAGCGCCGCAGGCGTCCCGCGTTCCACAGGTGAGGGGCGATGTTCCCGAGCTCGAACCCGATCTCGACCCGGGCGGCCCCCTCACCCCGGCCCTCTCCCCCACGGAGTGGGGGAGAGGGTGAGCAGACCAACTCGACCGCGACCGCGACCGCGACCGCGACCGCGACCGCGACCGCGACCGCGACCGCGACCGCGACCCCGACCCCGACCCCGACCCCGACCCCGACCCCGACCCCGACCCCGACCCCGACCCCGACCCCGACCCCGACCTCGACCCCCACGTTGACCCCCTCCTCGCCCGCGTGGTTGGCTCGCGCCGCATGCACGCTCTCGTCACCGGCGCCGGCGGCTTCCTCGGGCAGGCGCTGGTGCGCGCCCTCTCGAGCCGGCGCGCCCGGGTGCGGGCGCTGGTGCGGCGCGCCGAGCCGGCCCTGGCCCTGCCGGGCGTCGAGGTGCTGCTGGGCGACGCCACCGACCCGGCCGCGCTGGCGCGCGCCGTGGACGGCGTGGAGGTGGTCTTCCACCTGGCCGGGGTGCGGCGCGCCGCCGGGCAGGACGAGTTCTTCCGCGTCAACGTGGGCGCCACGCGGCTGCTGCTCGAGGCCTGCGCCGGGCGGGCGCCCCGGCTGCGCCGCTTCGTGCTGGCCGGGTCGCGCGCCGCCTCACCGCCGTCGGCGCTGGGCTGCCGCGAGGACCAGCCGCTCCAGCCGTCGGAGGCCTACGGCGAGTCGAAGGCCGAGGCCGAGCGGGTGGCCTGGCAGTACCGCGACCAGCTGCCGGTGGCGGTGGCGCGGCCGCCGCGCATCATGGGGCCCGGCGACCGCGAGAACCTGCTCTTCTTCCGGCTGGCCTCGAAGGGGCTGGCCCTGCGCTTCGGCGTCGATCCGCCGCTCTCCTGGATCGACGTGGACGACTGCGCGCGCGGCCTGCTGGCGCTGGCGGAGCACCCGGCGGCGGTGGGCCAGGCCTTCTTCCTGGCCTCCGAGGAGCTGACCACCGTGGAGGGGCTCTTCCTGGCGGCGGCCGCCGCGCTCGGCGTGTCGCCGCGCCGGGTGCGGGTGCCCGGCCCCCTGCTCACCGCGGCGGCGGCCGCCGCCGATCTGGTCACCCGCGCCACCGGCCGCAAGCTGCCGCTCAACCGCAAGCTGGCCCGCCAGCTCCTGGCGCCGGGCTGGGTCTGCGATCCGGCCAAGGCGCGGACCCTGCTCGGGTTCACCGCCCCCACGCCGCTGGCCGACTCGGTGGGCCGCGCCGCCGCCTGGTACCAGGCGGCGGGCTGGCTGTGACCGCCCCCGCCGCCAGGATCGGGTATCGTCGCAGTCGCCATGACCCGCTCCGGCAGCAAGACCCCGTCCCAGCCCCCCTCCCCGTCCGAGATCGGCCCCGGCGCCCCGCCGCCCGGGGCGACCGCCGCCGCCGGGACCACCAGCCGCTTCGCCTGGCGGCCGGAGTACTCGGTGGGCATCGACGAGATCGACGCGCAGCACCAGGAGCTCTTCCGGCGGGCCGGCCTCTTCATCGAGAGCCTGCAGCGGCAGTCGCGCCAGGAGGTCGGCATCCTCCTCTCCTTCCTCCGGCTCTACGCGGTGACGCACTTCGGGGCCGAGGAGGCCTGGATGCGCGAGGCCAGCTACCCGGGCACGCTGGAGCACGAGAAGCAGCACGACCGCTTCATCAAGGACATCCTGGCCCTGTCGGACCAGCACGAGAAGCCGCGCGGGCCGGGCATCGAGCCGGACCGGGTGGCGGGCTGGCTGGAGAAGTGGCTCAAGAACCACGTCACCGAGGTCGACGCCGACCTGGCGCGGCACCTGCGCGCCAGCGGCGTGCCGGCGCCGAAGCCGGCCGAGCCGCAGGACTGACCTCAGGGGGCCGTCAGGTCCCGGAGCGTGCGCACCCGGGACACCCCGCAGCGCTCCCCGCAGGCCGAGCAGACCTCGTAGACCAGCTCCCGCACCACCAGCACGTCGTCGTGGCTCCCGGCGGGCGCGATGCTGGCGCCGCAGTCCGGGCAACACAGCGTCGCCACCTGCGCCGGGCGGGCCATCATGAGCGTGCGGCGCCGGGCCGGCGGGCAGCGCGAGCAGGCCACGCCGTAGAGCACGCCGCGCTCCTCGCCCGGCGGGTGCTCGTCGAGGTCGACGCCGCAGTACTGGCAGCACTCGGTGGCCACGGTGGAGCACCTAGCGCGGGCGCCTCGGCGCCACAAGCGCCTGGTGGGAGGGGCGCGCAGGCCAGCGGGAGGGCGTGGGGGAGTGAGGCGCTGCCCGGATTCGAACCGGGGGATGGCAGATTTGCAGTCTGCTGCCTTACCAACTTGGCTACAGCGCCGTCAGGGGTGCCCTTCTAGCGGAGCCCCGGAGCGGCGTCAACGCCGGCTCCCGGCGGCGCCGCGGCGCTCGCGGACCTCGGCCCCCACCACGGCGACGCCGCGCGCCGCCAGCGTCCGCAGCAGGTGCGGCAGCTCGGCGCGCGCCGCCAGGGCCAGGGCCGGCGTCACCGAGAGCGCCACCGCCACGCCGCCGTCGACCCGGCGCAGCTCGACGCCCAGCGCCGGCCCGAGGTCCAGCGTGAGCGCCGCTCGCCCGCTCTGCCTGAAGATCTCCACCGCCGGGACCACCCCGCGGACCGCCAGCGCCAGCCAGGCCCGGGCCGCCTCCACCGGCCCCCCGGCCTCCCGGCCAGCCACGATCGCCGCCGCGCCGGCTGCGACGGGCGCGCCGGCCGCCTCCCCACCAGCCAGGGGCGACCGGCCCGCGGGCCCGGGGTCCAGGGGGGCGGAGCGGCGCCGGGCCGGCGCGCCCCGGCGCTCGGCCGAGGTGGATCGGCGCGCCTCGACGCGCCCCACCTCGCGCGCCTTCCCGCCCTGGCTGGCCCGGCGAAGCGCCGCGCCGAAGCCCTGGCGGCCGGCCGTCGGGGCGGCCCTCGGCCCCGCCTCCCCGGGCCCGCTCAGCCGCACCGGCGCACCGCGGCCTCGGCCTCCAGGCGCGCCTCCTCGGCGCGGGCGCGGATCCGGCCCGCCAGCACCTCCACCTCGGCCAGCCTGGCCCGGGCGGCTCGGGCCCGCTCGGCGTGGAAGGCCGCGGCGTCCCACAGCCCGTGGGCCCGCGGATCTCCCGGCCCGCCGGCGTGGGCCGCCGCCCGCCGCCGCCGCTCGTCGGCCTCCGCCTCCGCGGCCACCGCCTCGCGCCGCTGGCGCTCCACCGCTGCCGCCGCCTCCTCGAGATCCTCGGCCGCCGCGCGCCGCCGCCGCGCCAGGCCGGCCGGACCGGGCCTGCCCCGCTGGGGGGCCGTCACGCCACCCCTCCCCTGCCGAGCCGCCCCAGGGCCCCGGCCCGCAGCGCCCGATCGAGCGCGCAGGCCAGCGGCGCCGCCTCCTCGCCGCGCGCCCGCAGGCTGGCCAGCGCCCGCCGGCCCGCCTCCTGCTCGCCAGCGAAGAGGAGGGCCTCGGCGTGCAGGGCTCGGCTGAAGGTGTCGAGCGGGTCCTGGGCCACCGCGGCGGTGAGCGCCTTCACCGCGGCGGGGAAGCGCCCCTGGGCGAAGAGCGCCTGCCCGGCCAGGCGGAGGCCGGCCGGGCTGTCCGGCGCCGCCTCCGCCGCGGCCAGGCCGATGAGCTCGGCCTGCCTGGTGCGGCCCGCCGCCAGCGCCACGGCGCCCGCGGCCACGGCGCCCCGCAGCCCCACCGGCCGGAAGGGAGCGGCGCGGGAGGTGTGGCCCAGCCGGTCGAGCAGGCGGGCCGCCATGGCCAGGCCCATCGCACCGCGGCGCAGGGCCCGCTGGCGGGTGGCCGGCGCGCCGGCGGCGCGGCGTGCCAGGTCGTCGGCCTCGCCCTGGCAGGCGGCGCCGGCCCCCTCGCGCGCCAGGCGCCGGGCCAGCTCGGTGAAGGTGTCGGGTGGGGTCATGTGCCGCGGTGATGCAGGCGCGGTGCCGCGCCCAAGTCCCCGCCACCAGGTGGCCCGGGCGTGTCCTGGCGGCCGGCGCGGAGACCCCGGTCCGCGCCGCGGACCGTCCCTTCGCCGCGGCGGCAGATCGGTTTCCGGGGTGGCGCGTTCACCTCCACGAACGCCACGGAGGTCACCCACATGAACGCGCTCCCCGCCCTGCTCGCCCTCGCCCTGCTGGCCCACCCTCGCCCCGCCCCCTACCCGGCCGTCGTCGACCGGGTGGCCGGCATGGTCTCCGACGGCCAGCTCCAGGCCCTGGCCGCCGAGCGCGGCCTCCAGCTGATCGACCTCACCTGGGAGGACACCGGCCGCAGCCAGGGCTCGTCGGTGGGCCCCAACATCAGCGACGTGACCATCGAGGTGGTCTCCGACGACCGGGGCGCCCGCACGCTGGCGCTCATGCCGGTGCTGCGCTTCCCCAACTTCGCCGACCGGACCGCCGACGTGCGGCTCGACAAGATCTGGCTCAAGGTGGGCAACGAGCGCGACGGCTCGGCCGAGCGGGTGGTCTCGCTCAAGGACTTCCTGGCCAGCCCGGGCCGGTTCCTCTCCGCGCCCGCGGCCGGTCGCATCCAGGGCGGCACCCTGCTGGCGCCGCGCGACACCCACGCGCTGGTGTCGGCCCAGGCCACCTTCCTGCCGGTGCCGCAGGGCGGGCAGGCCACCTTCCACCCGGTCATCTTCAACTACCAGTCCACCCAGGGGCACCCGGCCGTGCTGACGCTGCTGGTGACCCGCCAGGGCACCTCGCTCACCATCGTCGACAACGCCCGCGACACGGTGAGCGGCCACGCCTCGTGGGGGCAGCGGCTCTTCTTCAACGCCGGCGGCGAGCGCGCCCCGCTCACGGCCGAGCGGCTCTCCGACGTGTCGGCCAGCGGCACCACCATGAACGGCGAGTCGGCGGGCAGCCTGGGCGCCGACGCCAACCTGCTCATGCTGGTGCAGGTGCCGCTGGTGGTGAGCCGCCCGCAGCGCAAGGCCCTGGGCGGCGCCTTCCCCATGTCGGCCCCGCCCGCCGCGGCCATGGAGTCGAAGTCGGCCGACCGCGCCTCCGACCTGGAGACCGCGGTGCTGGGCCACGGCGAGCTCGACGGCCCCTTCACCGAGCTGGCCGGCCTCACGGTGGCGCGCGACCAGCGCTTCCCGGTGCGCGTCACCGTGCAGTTCTACCAGGCCACCGCCACCGGCCAGATCGGCCGCGCCGAGCTGGCCGGCCTGGCCGGGCGCATCGAGGCCGTCTACGCCAAGGGAGACTACGTGGGCTCGCTGGTGGTGCCCGCGCCGCGCGACCTGGCCCGGCCGACCCGCTGGCAGGCGCGCCGCGCCGAGCCGACCTGCCGCGTCACCCGCCCCGACGTCTGCGAGTTCCCCGGCCTGGCCGAGCGCTGGGGGCTGTGCTGCCCGGCGCCGCTGCCGCCGGCCGGCATCTGGTAGCGCGCCGCGCGCGGATCAGGGAGGCCCGGCGCCCGTCGAGGGGTCGCCGGGCCTCGCCGCGCCGGCGGCCTCGCCGCCCCGTCAGGGCCCGGCAGGCCGGAGCGTGAGCGTGTGCGCCGCCGGCCCCGGCAGGAACGGGGCCGGCTCGCCGCGCACCCAGGCCTGGTGGCCGGCCCGGAAGAAGGGCGAGCGCGGGTGGCCGCTCTGCCCGCCCGGCATGTGCAGGATCCCCTCGGCTTCCCGCCCCGGCGACACCACGAAGCGCTCCGAGGCGCCGAAGGCCGGACCTTGCACCCGCGGCAGGTCGCCGTCGCCCGGCAGCCGATCGGCCGGCAGGTCGAGCAGCCACCCGAGGCCCGGCGCCGCGGCGGACAGCGGGTGCCGGATGGCGGCGGTGTTCCGCTCGCCCCAGGTGCGGTCGGCCAGGTCCCGGCCGCCCCCCGGCAGGGCGGCCAGCGCGTCGTCGAGGGCGCCGAGCAGCAGCCCCTCCCAGCTGGCCTCGCCGGGCGGGAGCAGGTGGGCCGGCCGCTCCACCATCAGGCGCCAGACGAAGCCCTCCGCCTGCGGCAGGTCGCCGGGCCCGAGGCGGGGCGCGGCGCGGCGGGCCCGCGCGGTGTACGGGGCCAGCGCCCGGGCCATGACCGCCAGCCGCCAGGCCCGCACCAGCCGGTAGCCCACCGAGGCCACGGCGGCGCGTCCGCCCCAGCCGAGGACGTGGAAGCGCACCTCGACGCGGCGCGGATCGGCGTCCAGCGCGGCGCCGGCCAGCTGGCGCACCAGCAGCGCCTGCCAGCGCGCCAGGAACAGCGCCCGATCGTCGAGCTGGATGGCCAGCAGGTCCTGCTCCGAGAAGGCCTCGCGGGCGAAGAGCCGCTCCTGGATCTGGCCGGCCCGGGCCCCGAGCGCGTAGCCGCCGTCGCCGATCCGCGCCAGGGCCGGGCCGTCGGCCACCCGGGCGTTGGCGGTCCAGAGCCGGCCGGAGGGCGGGTCGGCCAGGCGCGGCGTCTCCTCCGGCGGAGCCAGGCCCTGCCAGCGACGCACCCCGTCGGCGAAGCTCCCCGGGAGGCGGCCGTCGAACCCCACCCGGCGCGGCAGCCGGCCGGCCACCGTCCAGCCGACCCGGCCCGTCCGGTCGGCGCAGTGGAAGTTCTGCGGCGGCACCCCGGCGCGGGTGGCGGCGTCCAGCGCCTGGTCGAGCGTGGCGGCCCGCTCCAGCGCCAGCAGCCCGAGGTCCACCGCGCCGGGCAGGTGGGCGGTCCAGGCCAGCGCCCGGCGGCGCCCGGCGTGGTCGGTGTCCACCACCGGCCCCCAGACGGTGGAGGCCACCTCCAGCCGCTCCGGCGCCCCGCCCTTGACCAGCAGCAGCTCGACGGCCCGCTTGAGGTGGCGCGGCCCCTCGGGCGTGAGGTAGGCGTCGCCCCCCCCCGGCGCCTCCTGCAGCTCCACCAGGTCCTGCCAGTCGCCGTAGCTGTTGGTGAACCCCCAGGCCACCAGCCCGGTCGAGCCGGCCACCACCACCGGCACGCCCGGCAGCGTCAGGCCGGTGACCGTGTGCGGGGCGCCGTCCTCGGTCCAGGAGAGCGAGGCGCGGTACCAGGTGCTGGGCACCGAGAGGCCGAGGTGCATGTCGTCGGCGACCAGGGCGCCGCCGTGCATCGAGTGGCGTCCGTCCACCACCCAGGCGTTGCTGCCACGGCCGAGGGCGGGCGAGGTGAGGAGGGAGAGCAGGTCGGGGTCGGGGTCGAGGTCGAGGTCGGGGTCGGGGTCGGGGTCGGGGTCGGGGTCGAGGTCGAGGTCGAGGTCGGGGTCGAGGGCTCTCCCCGGCGTGCCCCTCCGCAAGTCGAGCACCTCCGGCCCCGGCAGCGGCGGGGTCGCCGCCGGTCCGCCCATGAGCGGCGCGTCCCATTCGCCGCGCAGCGGCGCCAGCAGCTCCAGGTACGGCGCCGGCAGCGTGTCGCGCAGGGCGCCGAGCAGCGCGTCGCGGGCGCCGGCCTCGCCGTTCAGGTCGATGAACATGGCGTAGCCCACCAGGAGCGAATCCTCGGGGCGCCACGGGGCCGGCTCGGCGCGCAGCAGCAGGTACTCGAAGGGGCGCGCGCCCAGGGCCGCCTGTCCGGCGGCGACCCCGGCCACGTAGGCCTCGAGCAGGGCCCGCTGGTCGCCCGGCAGCGCCGCCACCGCGCTCCGGGCCCGGGCGCGGAACTGGTGGACCCTGGCCCTGCGGTCCACCGGCAGCGCCGCGGCCCCCACCAGCTCGGCCAGCTCACCGGCGGCGCGGCGGCGCAGGAGGTCCATCTGGAAGAGCCGGTCCTGTGCGTGGAGGAACCCGGTGGCCCGCGCCACGTCGAGCCGGCTGGCGCCGCGCACCGTGGGGACGCCGAGCGCGTCGCGGGTGACGGAGACCTCTGCCCCCAGGCCCGCCAGCGGGCGGGCGCCGTCCAGCACCGGCAGGCTGCGTCCCAGCGTCCACCAGGCCGCCGTGGCCAGGAGGACGAGGAGGAGCACCAGCGCCGCGAGGCCGCGGAGCAGCCAGCGCAGCGCGGTGCGCGCGGCGGAGCCGGCTGGGCCGGGGGGCGGCGAGGGGAGCGGCTCCACGCGGGGAGCCTACACCGGGGTGGCGCCGGCGCTTCCTGGGAGGCGCGATCAGGATCGGGGTCGGGATCGGGATCGGGGTCGCGCTCCGCGTCACCCGGCGACGGGACGCACGCACCTGTCGGTGGGTGCTCACCTCCCGCCTCGCGCCGGGTCGCCGCGCGCCCGGTGGCGGATTGCCACACCCGTCGGCGCGCGGACCCGTGGCGCGCGCTCCGCCGTCCCGCCTCCACCTGGCGCGGCGCGCAAAGGGCGATGGTACATTCGACGCTGGGCTGAACGCGGGGCCCGCGGGGCCAGCCGGCCGGGAGAACCACATGGCAGGGGAGCAGCTGAGGGCGGGCACGGGGCTGAGCCGCGGCCAGGACTCCTTCCAGGCCGGCAGCGCCGCCGCCGCCGCCGCGGTGCAGGAGCTGGCCGGCCAGGCGCCGGCGCTGGTCGTGGTGTTCACCACGCCGCGCCACGACCTGCCGGCGCTGCTCGCCGGGGTCCGGTCCGTCACCGGGACCACGCTGCTGGTGGGCTGCACCTCCTCGGGCGAGATGGTGCGCGGCGAGTTCATGGGCTTCGGGGCCGGCGTGGCCGTCCTGGTCCTGACGGCCGGGCCCTACCGCTTCGGCGCGGCCTCCGCCGACCACGTCCGCGGCGACCTCGACCGCGCCGGCCAGGCCCTCACCCGGGCCAGCCGCGAGGCGGCGGGCCCCGGACCGAACGGCACCGTGGTGCTGCTGGCCGACTCGCTGCTCGGCGACCTGCAGCAGCTGGTGCAGGGCGTCTACCGCGTCACCGGGCCGAAGGTCGCCATCGTCGGCGGGGGGGCCGGTGACGAGCAGAAGTTCGTGCGGACCCTGGTCTTCCACGACGACCGGGTCATCGACGAGGGGGTGGTGGCGCTCTGGATCTCCAGCCCGGAGCCGCTGCGGGTGGTGACGCGGCACGGCTGGGAGCCCATGGGGATCCCGATGCTGGTGACCCGCGTGGAGGGCACCCAGATCATGGAGCTGGGCGGGCGCGCGGCGGCGGAGGTGTACGAGGCGCAGCTCGGGCTGGGCGCGGGCGAGCTGACCCCCGAGGCCTTCTGGGGCACCTCCATCATGCACCCGCTCGGCCTGCTCCAGCCCGACGGGTCCACCGTCATCCGGGTGGCCCGGTCGAAGTCGGCGGAGGGGTACCTCAACATCCAGGGCTGCTGCCCGCCGGCGGGCGGCGCCGTCCAGGTCATGACCGGCACCACCGACCAGCTCCTCGACATCGCCGAGGAGGTGGCTGGCGCCGCCCTGGAGGGGCGCCCGGCGGCAGGGGTCCTGCTGGCCTTCAGCTGCGCGGCGCGCGCCAAGATCTTCGGCGAGCGGGCGCCGGAGGAGCCGCGGCGCCTCCAGGCGGCGGCGGGCGCGGTGCCGGTCTTCGGCCTCTACTGCTGCGCCGAGTTCGCGCGCACCGCCGGCGTCCTCGGCACCCACAACGCCACGCTGACCGCGCTGGCCCTCTAGCGGCACGGGCGCCTGGGTGGACGGGACCACGCCGCCGGCGGGCCAGGAGCGGGGGGCGGCCGCGCCGCCGCCGGGGCGCGAGGTGGTGGAGCGGCTGCGCCTGGCGCACCTGGAGGCGCTGCGGGCCCTGGGCGCCGCGGTCGCCGACACCACCCGCCTCACCCGCCTGTTCACCATCCTGGGCGAGCCTGCTCCGCTGGAGGTGCTGCTGGAGCGGGTCCTCGCCACCCTCTCGGAGCTCTTCTCGTCGGACGTGGTGCTGCTCCTGCAGCCGGCCGGGCCGGGGGAGTTCGCGCCGCTGGCGGCCATCGGGCTGCCGGAGGACCTGCTGCGCCGGCCCGTCTCGGCCGCGCCCGGCAGCCGGCTGGCGGCGGCCCTGGCGGGCCGTGCGCCGGAGGAGTCCGGCGAGGTGCAGGACGACCTCGCCGTGGACCTCCACCTGCGGGAGCTGGGGATCCGGCGCGCGGTGTGGCTGCCGGTGGTCGGCGCGGCCGAGCCGCTGGCCGTGCTCTGCCTGGCCCGCTGCCGCCCGGCGCCGTTCTCCCGCGCCGACGTGGACCTGCTCAGGGCCATGGCCTACCGGATCGGGCTGGTGCTGGAGCGGGACCGGACCGAGGCCTCGCTGCGCGAGGCGCAGGAGCGGCTGCTCCAGGCCGAGAAGCTGGCGCTGGCCGGCCGCCTGGCCGGCTCGGTGGCCCACGAGGTCAACAACCCGCTGGCCTACCTCAGGGCCAACCTGCAGGCGCTGCAGCGCCAGCTGCCGGCCGTCTCGGCCACCCTCGAGGCCGCCCGCTCCGCCGCCGCGTTCCTGGCCAGCCACCCCGCGCCGGAGGCCCGCCAGCAGGGGCGCACCCTCCTGGCCGCGATGGGCGAGGAGGCCGGCGCCGAGCTCACCACGGAGCTGGCCGAGCTGGTCGAGGAGTCGCTCGACGGCGTCGTCCGCATCGGCCACCTGGTCCGGGGCTTCACGCGCCTGGCGGTGGCGGACCAGCCCACCCTGGCCGGCTGGGTGGACCTGCGGGCCCTGGTCGCCGAGTGCCTCTCCGAGCTGCCGGGCCAGGCGGGCGGCCCCGGCCTGGTGCAGCTGGGCCTGGGCGGCGACGCCTGCGCCGCCTGGGTGGCCCCCGAGGTCCTCAAGGCGGCGCTGCTCGGCCTGCTGCGGTTCCTGCGGTCGCCCGGGCACCGCCGCGGCGAGCCGGTGGGCCAGGTCGTCGTCGTCGCCGAGCGCCAGCAGGGCCGACCGACGGTGGTCATCACCGACCCGTCCATCCTGCTGTCGGACGAGCAGCGGCGGGCCATCTTCGATCCGCGCATGGAGGAGGTGGAGACGCCGGGTGGCCGCACCATCCGCCTCAGCCTGTCGCTCCTGCTGAGCTACCAGCTGCTGCGCGGCTGCCAGGCGGAGCTCTCGGCCACCGCCACGGGGCTGCAGGGGCTGGTGATCCGGATCCGGCTGCCGGCGGTGCCCGCCGCCCCGGCCTAGCTCAGGCCGCCAGGCCGGCCGGCGCCGCCGGCTTGCGCCGGGCCCGCCGCGGCCCGGTGGCCCTCAGGTGCCGCCACAGGTTGAGCCGCTCGCCGGAGATGACCCGGCTGCCGAGGTCGGCCTCCAGGAAGGCCAGCAGCTCGGCCGGCGTGGTGGTCTCGTTGCCCAGCCGCTCGGCCCCCGGGTAGCGGGAGGCCTTCATGACCCGCACCACCGCCTCGGAGCAGAACAGGGCCCGCGACGAGGTGAAGGGGTTGCGCCACCGCCTGGCGCTGAACCACCGGCCCACCAGCGTGAGGAAGATGCCGAAGAGGCCGAGCACGTCGAACTGGTCGCCCAGCCAGCCGCCGGCCTCGGGCAGGCCCCGGTGCAGGTCGTGGGCCGGCTCCACCAGCGCCACCACCCGGTTCTCCTTCACGAACTCCGCGAGGGCGATGAGCCGGAACCCGGTGGAGTGGGCCTCCAGCACCAGGCGGAGCTCGAAGAGCGGGTCCTCCACCAGCAGCCAGGCGTGGCTGGCCTGCGACCGCATCATGGCGCGGATGAGCGCCGAGAGCGGGTTCCAGCGGCGCGGCGTGGAGAAGCCGACGAAGACCATGCGTCCTCCGAGGGGGGAGAGGGCGCAGCACAGCACGCCGCGTCCGGCTTGTCATGGCGGGCCTGGCCGGGCCGGGCGAGCGCGGGCGGCCCGGGCCGACCCGTCCTCCCGGCGGGTGGCGCCCCTCGGTCGCGTGGCAGGGCGCCGCACGCACCCGCCGGTTCCCCTTGAACCCCGTTCCTGTGCCGTGCCACCATCTCCGGCCGCTTCCACGCCACCCCCCGATCCACCAGGAGCCCGCCCATGAGCCCCGCCCCGTTCCACCCGCTCGCCTCGGCCGCCAACGAGGCGCTGGCGAAGGACTGCCCGGTCCTGCTGGACCTGCTCTCGGAGCGCGGCAAGCGCTTCTTCTTCCCGTCCAAGGGGATCCTGGCCCAGGGCGCCGAGGCCAAGCTGAAGGCCAAGACCGCCAACGCCACCGTGGGCATCGCCACCGAGAACGGCGCCCCCATGAACCTGGCGTGCGTGGCCAAGTACTTCACCGGCCTGACCCCCGCCGAGATCTTCGACTACGCGCCCTCCTACGGCAAGCCGGACGTGCGCGCCGCCTGGGCCAAGAAGCAGCGGGCCGAGACGCCGTCGCTGGGCGAGCACCCGCTCTCCAGCCCGGTGGTCACCAACGCCCTGACCCACGGCCTGGGCCTGGTGGGCGACCTGTTCCTCGACCCGGGCGACGCGGTGCTGACCGCCGACCTGCTCTGGGAGAACTACAACCTGAACTGGGAGACCCGGCTCGGCGCCGTCTTCCACTACTTCCCCTTCTTCGACGACCGGCTCACCGGCTTCAACCTGGCGGCCTTCACCGCCGGGCTGGCCCGGCACCGCGGCCAGAAGCTGGTGGTCTCGCTCAACTTCCCCAACAACCCGTCGGGCTACACGCCCACCCGGGTCGAGGCCGACGCCATCGTGGCCGCCCTCACCGCCGAGGCCGAGGCCGGCACCAGGCTGGTGGTCTGCGTCGACGACGCCTACTACGGGATGTTCTACGACGACGCCTCGGCCACCGAGTCGATCTTCGGCAAGCTGGCCAGGGCCTCGAACAACCTCCTGGCCATCAAGGTCGACGGCGCCACCAAGGAGGAGTTCGTCTGGGGCCTGCGGGTGGGCTTCGTCACCTTCGGGGTGAAGAACGGCACCGCCGCCGCCTACAAGGCGCTGGAGGACAAGACCGCCGGCCTGATCCGCGCCTACATCTCCAACGTCTCCAACCCCGGGCAGTCGGTGGTCCTGAAGGCGCTCAACGACCCCGACTTCCGCGCCCAGCAGGCCGAGAAGGTGGCCACCCTGCGCGGCCGGGCCAAGGTCACCGCGGTGGAGTGCCGCCGGGCCGAGTACGCCGACTGCTGGGACGTCTACCCGTTCAACTCGGGCTACTTCATGTGCCTGCGCCTCAAGGGCGCCGACGCCGACGCGGTGCGGGTCAAGCTGCTCGACGAGCACGGCGTGGGCGCCATCGCCCTCGGGAAGACCGATCTGCGGGTGGCCTTCTCCTGCCTCACCGAGGCGCAGATCCCCGGCGTCTTCAGCGCCGCGGCCAAGGCGGTGCGGGCGGTGCGCGGGTCGTAGCCGCCGCCCGGCGTCCGGTCGCACCCACGGCCCCTTCACCGTCCGGTGGAGGGGCCGTGGTCGTTCCGCCCCCTCCACCCCTCCCCGCTCCCCCAGCAAGCTGGGGGAGCGGAGGGAGAGCATGGCGAGCCCCCTCGTTGAGCCCCCCGGCCCTCTCCCCGCCGGGGAGAGGGCCGGGGGGAGGGGGCCGACGGCTCAGCTCCGGTAGTCGGCGTTCTCGGTGACGTACTCGTGCGTCAGATCCGCCCCCAGCACCTCGGCCTGGCCCGGTCCCCGCCCCACCACCGCCTCGATGGCCACGCAGCGCTCGTGGCGCGGGTAGTCCACCGGCGGCTTGAAGGTGATGCCGTCCGGCGCCGGGACCTGCGGGTAGAGCTCGGCCGCCAGCAGGTGGGCGGTGAGCCGCCGCTCCTTCTCCGGGTCCAGCTGGAACAGCCCGCCGTCCACGATCACCTCGCCGCCCATGGTGAGGCGGGCCTCGGCCGGATCGAGCGGGATGGCGCGCGCCCCGGCCTCCTTGCCGAGCGCCGCCACCAGCCGCCCCACGTTGGGATCGTTGCCGGCCACCGCGGTCTTGAGGAGCGGCGAGTTGACGATGGCCTTGCCCAGCGCCAGCGCGGCGGCGCGGTCCGGCGCGCCGCTGATGCGCACCCGCAGCACGTGGCGCACCCCCTCGCCGTTGCGGACCACGTCCTCGGCCAGGTCCCGGCAGACCTGCCCGAGGGCCCCGCGGAAGGCGGCCAGGTCCACCGGGCCGGCCGCGCCGGAGGCCAGCAGCGCCACGGTGTCGGAGGTGGAGGTGTCGGAGTCGATGGAGATGGCGTTGAAGCTCTGGTCCACCGCGTCCGCCAGCGCCGCCCGCAGGGCCTGCCGCGGCACCGCCGCGTCGGTGAGCAGGTAGACCAGCATGGTGGCCAGGTTGGGCTCGATCATGCCGGCCCCCTTGGCGATGCCCACGATGGAGGCGCCGCCGGGCAGGTCGGCGCGCCGCACCTTGGGGTAGAGGTCGGTGGTCATGATGCCGTCGGCCGCGGGCAGGATGGAGTCCGGCTGGAGCGCCGCCACCGCGGCGGGCAAGGCCGCCGCCATGGCCTCCACTGGCAGCCGCCAGCCGATGACGCCGGTGGAGGAGGGCAGCACCTCCTCGGGCGAGAGGCCCAGCGCGCCGGCCGCCTCCCGGCAGAGCCGCTCCGTGGCCTCCACCCCGCCCGGCGCGCAGACGTTGGAGATCTTGTTGTTGACCAGCACCGCGCCCAGGCGCGCCCCGGCCAGGCGGCGGCGGCCCACGATGACCGGCGCGCCGGGGAAGGCGTTCCGCGTGAAGACGGCGGCGAAGGCCTCGGTGGGCCGGTCGAGCGCCAGCAGCGCCAGCTTCATGCGGGCCGGCCGGGCCACCTCGAACGGGGTGAACTCGAAGGCCGCCGCCCCGGCCCGGAAGCCCCGGGGGAGCTTCGCCTGCGCCGAGAGCCAGGCGCGGTGCGCCTCGCGGGAGTCGAAGGTGAGGGAGGTGCTGGCCATGGCGGCGGAATACCCCGCGTGACCGGGAGCGTCAACGCGAGGGGCGCCGCCAGGCCTCCCCGCCCGGCCAGCCCCGCCTCGGACCGGCCAGATGCTGGTGATCCGGGGCGGACGACCCGCCCCGGGCTGGGCCTAGGCGCCCCCGACCCGTGTAAACTTTCAGTTGATTCACCAATCGGCTATGTCACCGAGAGTCGAAATGCCGCGCCCCTGGACCCGAAAGGGCCCGTGCCTGGGAGTGCGGGCGTGGCTATCCACGTTGCATGGATCTCCTCGCTCGCTTCGCCGGTAACGTCCGCCGCCTGCGCTCCAAGAAGCACCTGTCCCAGAAGGCGCTGGCCGACAAGGTGGGGATCTCCGTCTCCTACGTGTCGATGCTGGAGCGGGGCCAGCGCTCACCACCCCTCGAGACCGTGGAGAAGGTGGCCAAGGCCCTGGGCGTGCCGCCGGCCGGCCTGCTCGGCGGCAAGTGACCCGGCGCGCCGCGTTCCCCGGCCCGGGGCGGCGCGGTGGTCAGCTGCCCAGGGTGGCCTGACCGGGCCGCCAGTCCACCGGGGCCGGCTGCCCGGTCTTCAGGGCCTCGAGCACCCGGATGAGCTCCGAGATGGAGCGCCCCACCATGAGGTTGTGGAAGGCGGCGTACTGGATCACGCCGGCCGGGTCCACCAGGACGGCCGCCCGGGCCGCCACCCCCTCCCGCTCGAGCAGCGCCCCGTAGGCCCGGGCGATGGCCCCCCCGGCGTCCGCCACCAGCGGCAGGGCCACCGGACCGAGCACCTCGGCGATCCAGCGCGCGTGCGTGTCGACGTCGTCCACCGAGAGGGCCAGGGCGTCGGCCCCCAGGGCCCGCAGCTCCGGCATGCGCTTGGAGAGCTCGGTGATCTCGGTGGGGCAGACGGTGGTGAAGTCGCGGGGGTAGAAGAAGAGCAGCAGCCAGCGCCCGCGGTGGGCGGCGAGCGAGGAGGTGACCCGCTCGCCGCTCCCCTGGACCGCGGGGGCGGTGAAGTCCGGCGCGGGCTCGAGCAGGAGGGCCATGGGCCATCCCCTACGGGCCGGGGCGCCGCGCGTCAAGCGCCGTGCGCCGGGTCGCTCGCCTCCCTCCGGGCGCCTCTGCTATCCTGCTCGACCCTCGCAGCACCCCCCTCACGGAGGCGCCTCACATGAGCCAGAAGAAGCTCCGCGTCGGCATCCTCGGCGCGACCGGCATGGTCGGCCAGCGGTTCCTCGCCCTCCTGGAGCACCACCCCTGGTACGAGGTGACCCTGGTGGCCGCCAGCGCCAACTCGGCCGGGCAGCGCTACCAGGACGCGGTCAAGGGGCGCTGGGCGCTCCAGACCGCCATCCCCGCGGCCGCCGGCGCCCTGGTGGTGAAGAACGCCGCGGACGTGAAGGCCATCGCCGCCGAGGTGGACTTCGTCTTCTGCGCCGTGGACATGTCGAAGGAGGAGACCGCCAGGCTCGAGGAGGACTACGCCCGGGCCGAGACGCCGGTGGTCTCCAACAACTCGGCCCACCGCGCCACCCCCGACGTCCCCATGATGGTGCCGGAGATCAACCCCGAGCACGCCGAGATCATCCCCCTGCAGCGCAAGCGGCTCGGCACCACCCGCGGCTTCATCGCGGTGAAGCCCAACTGCTCGCTGCAGAGCTACGTGCCGGCCATCCACCCGCTGATGGAGTTCGGGCCCAGGCGCATCGCGGTGTGCACCTACCAGGCCATCAGCGGCGCCGGGAAGACCTTCGAGACCTGGCCGGAGATGGTGGACAACCTCATCCCCTTCATCAAGGGCGAGGAGGAGAAGTCCGAGAAGGAGCCCATGAAGATCTGGGGCCGCATCCAGGGGGCCGGCATCGTGGCCGCCACCGACCCGGTCATCAGCGCCCAGTGCATCCGCGTGCCCGCCGCCGACGGCCACATGGCGGCGGTCTTCGTGGCCTTCGACCGGAAGCCCTCGAAGGAGGAGATCCTGGCCCGCTGGAGGTCCTTCGCCGGGCGGCCGCAGCAGCTGGGCCTGCCCAGCGCGCCCACCCCCTTCCTGCACTACTTCGAGGAGGAGAACCGGCCGCAGACCCGGCTCGACCGCGACGCCGGCAAGGGCATGGCGATCACCATCGGCCGCCTCCGCACCGACTCGCTCTTCGACTACCGCTTCGTGGCGCTGTCGCACAACACGGTGCGCGGCGCCGCCGGCGGCGCGGTGCTGACCGCCGAGCTGCTCACCAAGGACGGCTGGATCACGGCCAGGTAGCCCGCCACCTCCGGCCGGCCCCACGGCCCCGGCGCCGCCCGCCAGGGTGGCCCGGGGCCGCCGTGCGTCCGCGCCACGGCCGGGCTACACCACGGCATGCCCCGCACGCCCGCGCACCCGGTCGATCCGCTCTTCCCGCGCCGCTGGTCTCCGCGCGCCATGTCCGGCGCCCCGCTCCCCCGGGAGGCCCTCCTGACGCTGCTGGAGGCGGCGCGCTGGGCGCCCTCGGCCGGCAACGGCCAGCCCTGGCGCTTCGCCTGGGCCCTGCGGGGCACGCCGGCCTTCGAGGCCGCCCTGGCGGCGCTGGTGCCGGCCAACCGCGCCTGGGCGCACGCCGCCGGGGCCTTGGTGCTGCTCTCCGCCCGGACCGTGCGCGACGACGGCCGGCCCGCCCCCACCGCCGCCTTCGACGCCGGCGCCGCCTGGATGGCGCTGGCGCTGCAGGGCACCCTCTCCGGCCTGGCGGTGCACGCCATGGCCGGGTTCGACCGGGAGGCGGCGAGGGCGCTGGCCCGGCTCGGGCCCGGCGAGGAGCCGCAGGTGATGATCGCGGTGGGCGCTCCGGGGGCCGTGGAGGCGCTGCCCGAGCCGCTGCGGGCGCGCGAGACGCCCAGCGACCGGCTCCCGCTCGAGGAGCTGGTCCGGCCGCTGGCCTGACCGCCGGCGGGACGGAGCCCCACCCCAGGGCGGCCCGGCCGTGCCGCCGGCTACTCGGAGACCTGCGCCTCGACCCGCCGGTTCATGGCGTGGCAGTCCTCGGTGGCCTCGGTGCAGGCCAGCCGCGACTCGCCGAACGACTTGCTCGAGAGCCGCTTGGCCGCCACCCCGTGCGAGGTGAGGTAGCGCAGCACGGCGGCGGCCCGCCTGGCCCCGAGCCGCAGGTTGTAGGCCTCGGAGCCGCGCGGGTCGCAGTGCCCGTCGAGCCGCACGGTGGCCTTCGAGCCCGCCAGGCAGGAGGCGAAGCGATCGAGCGCCGCCGTGGCGTCGCCGCTGAGGACCGCCTTGTCGAAGGCGAAGTTCACCGCCTCGAGGCTGCAGGCGGCCGGTGCGGCCGGGGCAGGGGCGGGCGGGGCAGGGGCGGGCGGGGGGGCGGGCGGGGGCGCCTCCGGCAGCTCGGGGGCGCGATCGGTGGGGTAGGACGCCGCCGAGAGCGCCAGGCGGTACCGGTCCTCCCACCTGGTGGTGAGCCCGGTGTCGGCGACCACCCGCGCCTGCACGCCGGTCACCTGCCCGGGTGGCGCCACCACGTCGAGCCGGCCCGCCATCCGGAACAGGTACTTCTCGACGTAGGTGAAGACGTCCGACTCGCCCTCCAGCGCGGCCCGCACCTCCAGCCGGTGGGGACCCGGCGCCACCGGGCCGGAGTAGACGGCCTGGGCCGGGTCGGCGCCCCTGGCCGGCTGCTGCACCGCCAGCGGCTTGCCGTCGAGCTCGACCTGGAGCGACTGCAGGTCGAGCCAGTCGGTCTCGCTCGGGCCGAAGTAGACCTCGAGCAGCGCGCCCGGGGCGGCCAGCGCCGGGGAAGCGAGGAAGACGGAGCAGGCGGCGGCAGCGGCGCGGAACCACCCGGACGGGCGCACGGGGCGACGGCTGCGGTGACGGCGGGAGGCAGACATTTGGGCCAGTCTAGCGGAACGACCCATGCAAGGGTGTCCCCCGGTCCGGGGGCACGCCCCGCCCCTTGGTTCGCTTCCCCCCTGCCCTGGCCCGGTTCACCCGGATAGGCTGTCGGCATGCCAGGCCAACCGTCCCACACCACCCCACCAGCCCTCGACGCCGCCGTGACCCGCGTCAAGGAGGCGGCCCCCGGCTGGGCCCGCGCCACCCTGCGAGAGCGGATCGACCTGGCCCGCGCCCTCCACGCCGGCGTGGCCCGGACCGCCGAGCGCGGGGTCCGTCTGGCCTGCCAGGCCAAGGGCCTCCCCTGGGACGGGCCGCAGGCCGGCGAGGAGTGGCTCTCCGGTCCCTACGTCACCCTGCGGCTCCTCCGGCTCACCATCGCCTCGCTCACCCTGCTCGGCCGCAACGGCAACACGCCGGTGGGCCCGCTCGGCGAGACCGCCGACGGCCACCTCACCGTGGGCGTCTTCCCGTCCAGCCTGCAGGACCGGGCCCTCTTCCTGGGCGTCCGCGCCGACGTCCACCTGCAGGAAGGCCTGGACGAGGCCGCCCTGCACGAGCGGCGCGCCCGCTTCCACCGGCAGCCGGACCACGACGGCCGGACCTGCCTGGTGCTGGGCGCCGGCAACATCAACGCCATCCCCCCCACCGACGTCATCACCAAGCTCTTCAACGAGGGGAAGACCTGCCTGCTCAAGATGAACCCGGTCAACGCCTACCTCGGCCCGGTGCTGGAGGAGGCCTTCGCGCCGGCGGTGGAGCGCGGGCTGCTGGCGGTGGTCTACGGCGGCGCCGAGGTGGGCGCCGTCCTGTGCGCCCACCCGGGCGTGGACGAGGTCCACATCACCGGCTCCGACAGGACCCACGACCTCATCGTGTGGGGGCCGCCCGGCGCGGCGCGCGACGCGCGGCGGGCCCGCGGCGAGCCGCTCCTCCGCAAGGAGATCACCTCCGAGCTGGGCTGCGTCTCGCCGGTGCTGGTGGTGCCCGGCCCCTGGGACGAGCGGCGGCTGGCCTTCCAGGCCGAGAGCGTGGCCGGCATGGTGACGCACAACGCCTCCTTCAACTGCAACGCGGCCAAGCTGCTGATCACGCCGCGCGGCTGGCGCCACCGCCAGCGCTTCCTCGACCTGGTGGTGGCGGCCATGGCGCGGGCCCCGGCGCGCGCCGCCTGGTACCCGGGCGCCGTCGACCGCTACCAGGCCCTCACCGCCGGCCGTCCCGGGCTGCGGCTGGTGGGCCAGGCCACCGCGCTCGATCCCGGGGCGCCCCCGCAGGCCGGGGCGCCGGGCGCCGGCACCTTGCCCTGGACCCTGGTCCCCGGGCTCGACGCCGCCTCGGCCGACCCGGCCTTCACCACCGAGCCCTTCTGCGCCGTCCTCTCCGAGACCAGCGTGGGATCGGAGGACCCGGTGGAGTTCCTGGCCGAGGCCACCCGCTTCGCCAACCAGCGGGTCTGGGGGACGCTCTCGGCCAGCCTGGTGGTCCACCCCGCCACTGCCGCCGATCCGACCACCGGCGCCGCGCTGGAGCGGGCGGTGCGGGCGCTGCGCTACGGCTGCGTCAGCCTGGACGTCTGGGCCGGCTACGCCTTCGCCTTCGGCACCACCCCCTGGGGCGCCTACCCCGGCGCCTCCCTGGCCGACATCCAGAGCGGCCGCGGCTTCGTCCACAACGCCCTGATGCTGGACGGGGTGGAGAAGTGCGTGGTGCGCCACCCGGCCTTCACATTCCCCAAGCCGCCCTACTTCCCGTCGCACCGGACCGCCAGCCGGCTGGGCCGCCGGCTCACCGCCCTGGAGGGCGGCCAGGGCTGGGGCGCGGTGCCCGCGGTGGTGGCCGCGGCGGTGCTCGGGTAGGCGGCAGCGCCGCGCCGCGACGGCACGGCGAGGGTGCGACGGTCCGGCCTGCGGGTCACCAGCACACGGGGTCGACAGCGCGGACCGTGCGTGGTGTCATCGTCCGGTTCGTCTGTGGGGGGGGGCGCGTGCGCGGATACCTGATCTCCTGGCTGGCCAAGCACTCGACGGGGCAGCGCCTCGAGGACTTCGTGCGCGAGCGGCCCGAGTCCTGGCTGGTCTGGGAGGCCGGGCCGTGGCGCCCCACCTACCAGAGCAAGGACACCCTGGCCCACGACCAGGAGCGCCACAGCCCGCCGCACGGCGCGGGCGAGTCCCTGGCCATCGCGCTGGAGCCGGCCCCCCAGAAGCCCTACGTCTCGCTGGGGCGCGGCCCGGACAACGACCTGGTGGTGGACGACGCCACCCTGTCGCGCCTCCACCTGCTCTTCACCCAGGACGCCTCCGGCTGGACGGTGCGCGACGCCGGGTCCACCAACGGCACCACCGTGGAGGGGGCGCGCCTGGGCCCCGACCCGGTGGCGCTCCTGCCCGGGGTGCGGCTGGTGGCCGGGTCGGTGCGGCTCACCTACTACGACTCAGGAGGGCTCTACCTCCGGTTGAAGGGGGCGCGTTAGAAGACCGGCTGGCCTCCGGAGGGCCCAGCCATGCTCAAGAAGATCCTGGTCGTCGTCGCCGCGCTGTTCGCCGTCCTGCTGGTGGTCATCGCCACCCGCCCCGCCACCTACCGCGTGGAGCGCAGCCTGGTGGTCGACGAGGGGGTGCGCCGCCTCTACGACACGGTGGCCGACCTGCAGCGCTGGAGCGCCTGGAGCCCCTGGGCCCGGCTCGACCCGGCCATGAAGTCCACCTTCACCGGCACGCCCGCCGCGCCGGGATCGGTCTACACCTGGTCGGGCAACGACAAGGTGGGCGAGGGGCGCATGACCGTCACCGAGGTCCACCCGCCCCTGCAGGTGAAGATCAAGCTGGAGTTCCTCAAGCCCTGGCAGTCCACCGCCGAGACGGTCTTCGACCTCTACGCCGAGAAGGGCGGGACCCGGGTGGTCTGGATCATGACCGGCACCCACGACTTCCTGGGCAAGGCCATGTCGCTCTTCATGGACATGGACAAGGCCATCGGGCCCGACTTCGAGCGGGGGCTGGCCACGCTCAAGCAGATCACCGAGGACGGGACGCTGGCGCGCTAGCGGCTCACTCCTCGAGGTAGTCGAGGTCCTTGCCGAAGGTCTCGCGCAGGCCCGAGGCGGCCCACAGGGCGATCACCAGCACCGCCGCGCCCAC
This sequence comes from Anaeromyxobacter sp., assembly GCA_016718565.1. NCBI lineage: Bacteria > Pseudomonadati > Myxococcota > Myxococcia > Myxococcales > Anaeromyxobacteraceae > Anaeromyxobacter > Anaeromyxobacter sp. The sequence continues at coordinate 777,948 of JADKCZ010000018.1, forward strand.
CACCGGCGCGCCCAGGGCCCGGCTGCCCAGCGCCTGCGAGGCCGCCGCGTAGGCGAAGGCCATGGGGCCGGCCAGGCCGCGCACGAAGTTGGGCACGCTGGTGGCCACGGTGGCGCGCAGGTTGGTGCCGAACTGCTCGGCCCCCACCGTCACCAGGATGGCCCAGTAGCCGGCCGCCAGCCCCAGCACGCCACACAGCACGTAGAAGGTGGACGGGGTGGCGCCGCGCCCCACCACGAAGTAGGCCACGGTGGCGGCGCCCAGCGCCGACTGGAAGAGCAGCACCACCGCGCGCCGGCTCCTGAGCGCCTGCGAGATGGCGCCGGAGGCCAGGTCTCCGAAGACCAGCCCGGTGTAGAAGGCGGCCACCGCGCTGCGCGCCAGCACCTCGCCGGTGACGCCCAGGACCACCGCCAGGTCCGGCGACTTGCTCACCAGCACCGCCTGCGAGAACCAGATGGGCAGGCCGATCAGCACCGAGCGGGCGAAGCGGCCGAAGCGGTCCCGGGTGGTGAAGATGGCGAAGAAGTCGCCGCGGGCCACCCCGCGCTTGCCCAGCCCGGCGAAGAGGCCCGACTCCACCACGCCGACGCGCAGCAGCAGGAGCAGCAGCCCCAGCCCGCCCCCCGAGACGTAGGCGATGCGCCAGCCGAAGTGGCCGGCCAGCAGGTTGGCCACCACCGCCCCCGACACGCCCACCGAGGCGATGATCATGGTGCCGTAGCCGCGCAGCCGGGCCGGCAGGATCTCGGCCACCAGGGTGACCCCGGCGCCCAGCTCCCCGGCCAGGCCCACGCCGGCCAGGAAGCGGCAGGCCGTGTAGCTCCACACGTCGGTGACGAAGCCGTTGGCCAGGGTGGCCAGCGAGTAGAGGGTGATGGAGCCGAAGAGGATGTGCAGCCGCCCCTTCTTGTCGCCCAGGACCCCGAAGCCGATGCCCCCCAGCAGCATGCCGGCGTTCTGGATGGTGAGGATCCGGTCGTACCAGACGGAGGCCTGCTCGGCGTCGAAGCCCAGCTCCGCCAGGCTGGGCTTCCAGAGCATGGAGAAGAGGACCAGGTCGTAGATGTCGACGAAGTAGCCGAGCGCCGCCACGATCACGGCGGCGTTGAGGAGGCCGCTCCGGTGGGTGGCGGCCGGGGCGGGATCGGTGGCCATGGCAGGCGACACGAAAGCCGAATTCCGCGGGGTGGGCAAGGGGCCGGCGCCGCGGCGCGGCCCGCCCGCCCGGGCCCTCGGCCCCGGCTCACCCCTCCCGGCGGGCCTGGAGCGCGGCCCTGAGCGCCAGCCGGGCCGCCCGCCGCACCCCGGCCTCCTCCTCGCGCCGCCGCTCCTCCGGCGCCTCGGCCCGGAGCGGGGGCACCGGCACCGGCTGCCCGTCGGGCCCCAGCGCCACGAAGGTGAGGAAGGCCCCGCAGCAGCGCCGCTGCTCGCCGGTGCGCGGGTCCTCGGTCAGCACCTCCACCCCCACCTCCAGGGAGGTGGTGAAGGCCGCGTTCACCTGGGCCCGCAGGATGGCGATCTGCCCGATGCGGACCGGCGCGCGGAAGTCGAGCTGGTCCACCGAGGCGGTCACCACCGGCAGGCGGGCGTGGCGCATGGCGGCCATGGAGGCGCACAGGTCGGTCCACTGCATGATGGTGCCGCCGAAGGCGGTGCCGATGACGTTGGCGTGGCCGGGCATGACCAGCTGGGTCATCTCGACCTGCGAGGCTGAGGCTGGGACGGGGGTCATCCACGTAGTATCCTCCGCCCCCTTCCCGGGAGCACGCATGCCGCTCGACGTCCGCCTCATCGACTTCGCCCGCGATCCGCTGGCCAAGCTCTACGGCGCCTACCGCACCTGCTACACGCCCAAGACCCCCGGCGAGGTCTGGGACGAGATCGCCGACGGGCGCATCCCCCCGGAGACCATCCGCGAGTTCATCGGCGAGCGGCTCAAGACCGGCCACGCCTCGCCGCTCGAGCAGGTGGTCTTCTGGTTCGGCATCTCGGGCGTGTCGCGCGCCCTGTCCCACCAGTTCGTGCGCCACCGCGTCGGCATCAGCTTCGAGCAGCAGTCGCAGCGCTACGTGAAGTACAAGGAGGAGCGGCTCGACTACGTCATGCCCAAGACCTGGGGCAAGCTGGGCCTGGCCGACGAGTACGATCGGCTGATGCGCGAGATCACCCGCGTCTACGAGGAGGCCCTCCGGAAGGGGGTGCCGGCCGAGGACGCCCGCTTCGTGCTGCCCAACGCCACCCCCACCAACTTCCAGGTGATGGTGAACTTCACCGAGCTCCTGCACATCGCCGACCTGCGGCTGTGCTGGCGCGCCCAGTGGGAGATCCGCCACATGGTGGCGATGATGCGGCGCGAGGTGATGAAGGCGGTGCCGGAGATCGGCGGCTACCTGCAGCCCAAGTGCGGCGACAAGCGCATGGGGTACTGCGACGAGCCGGTCAAGGAGTGGGCCCTGTGCCCCATCGGCAAGGTCCGCCCGCACAAGGAGCAGCTGCTGCAGGTCTTCGAGCAGCACCGGGCCGGCCAGCTGGTGCCGCTCACCGAGGCGCACCTGCGCACCGTGGAGGACGCCGGCGCCGAGGACGGCTAGGCGAGGTCACGCCCCGTGCGGGCGGTCGGTCGGTCCCGGCCCGCCCCCTAGAATGCCGGGATGCCCCGCCACGCCGCCGCGCTCGCCGCGCTCCTCGTCGCCCTCCCCGCCGCCGCCCAGGTCCAGAACGTCGAGGCGCCGCTGCCCGCCGGGCTGGCCCTGCCGGTGCTGGGGGCCGCCGGCGCCGAGGAGGCCACCGCCCTCTCCGCCAACCCGGCCGGCGTGGGCTTCGTGGGCGCCCCCTCGCTCCACTACTTCCACCAGCAGGCCGACGACCGGCGCGGCGGCCGCGGCGACGGCCTCTACGCCGCCGGGCTGCTCGGCCCCTTCGGGCCGGCGCTCTCGGTGGAGTGGGTGCGCCCCGCCGACGACGCCGGCCCGCGCTACCGGCTCACCACCCTGGGGCTGGCGCTGGGCGACGGCCACGCGGTGTCGCTGGGCGTGGCCTGGCGCTGGTGGTCCTCGCCCGACCCGGCGCTGGAGGCGCTGCACGCCTGGGACCTCGGCCTGACCGTGCGCCCGGCGCGCTGGCTCTCGCTGGGCGCCTCGGCGCAGGGGCTCGACGCCCGCCTGGCCGGCGCGCGCCTGCCGGTCCGCTTCGACCTGGGGGCGGCGACCCGCCTGCTGGGCGACCGGCTCACCCTCTCCGCCGACCTGCTGGCGGACGACGCGGACGGCCTCCCCTTCCGCGCCACCCACGCCGCGGCGGGCCTGGCCCTCGAGCTCGGGGGCGGCCTGGGGCTGCTCGGGCAGCTCCGCCTGGCGCTGCCGGACGCCCCCCAGGGCCAGCGCGACGCCGCCGGCCTCGTGACCCTCACCTGGAACGCGGCGCGGATGGGCGTCACGGCCGGCGCGAGCTCCGGCGAGGCGGGCCTGGCCTCGCTGGTCGGCCTGCGCAGCTCCACCGAGCGCTACCGCGGCGTCGCCCTGGCCACCCAGGTGCCGCGGCTCGACCTGGCCCGGCAGCTCGAGCCCCGGCGCATCCTCTTCTTCGAGGTGGGCGACCGGGACCCCTACGGCGCCCTGCTGCGCCGCCTGGAGCAGGCCCGGCGCGACCCGGAGGTGGCGGCGGTGGTGCTCGAGGTGGACGCCCTGCCGCTCGGCGCGGCCCGCGTCGAGGAGCTGCGCGCCGCGGTGACGGCGCTGCGGGCCACCAAGCCGGTGCTGGCCTACCTGACCGGCGGGGGCACCCGCGAGTACTGGCTGGCCAGCGCCGCCACCGCCCTGGCCGTGCCGCCCGGCTCGGCGCTGGTGGTGAACGGCCTGGCCCGCACCCAGCTCTACCTGAGGGACGGGCTGGCCCGGCTCGGGGTGCTGGTGGAGGTGGCCCGGGCGGGCTCCTACAAGTCGGCCCCCGAGCCGCTCACCCGCAGCGGGCCCTCCGACGAGTCGAGCGCCATGACCGCGGCCCTGCTGGACGACGTGGCCGGCCGCCTGCGCGCCGACCTGGCCAGCAGCCGCCGGATGGCGCCGGAGCGGGTGGCGGCGCTGCTCGACCAGGGGCTCTTCACCGGCGCCGAGGCCAAGGCGGCCGGGCTGGTGGACGAGCTGCTCTGGCCCGACGAGCTGGCGGCCTGGACGCGCAGGCAGGTGGGCCGCCAGGCCCACCTGGCGCCCGGCTGGGAGCCCACCCCGACGCGGGCGGCGCAGCAGTGGGGCGCCCGCCCTGCCATCGCGGTGGTGCGGCTGGAGGGGGCCATCACCGCCGGCCGGAGCCGCGCCGCGCCGCTCGGCGCCGGCGGGCTGGCCGGCGCCGACACGGTGGCCGACGCCATCCGGGCCGCCGCGGAGGACCGGCGGGTGCGCGCCATCGTCCTCCGGGTGGAGTCGCCCGGCGGGGACGCCCGCGCCGCCGACCTCATCTGGCGCGCGGTGGTGCAGGCCCGGGCCAGGAAGCCGGTGGTGGTCTCGATGGGCGACCTGGCGGCCAGCGGCGGCTACCTGGCGGCGGTGGGCGCCACCGCCATCGTGGCCGAGCCCTCCACGCTGACCGGGTCCATCGGGGTGTTCCTGGTGAAGCCCGACCTCTCCGGCGCGCTGGCCAAGCTGTCGCTCGCGCGCGACGTGCAGCAGCGCGGCGCGGTGGCCGACGTGGCCTCGCTGGTGAAGCCCTGGACGCCGCCGGAGCGGGCGGCGGTGGAGCGGCTGGTGGACGCCACCTACCGCGGCTTCCTGGAGAAGGTGGCCGAGGGGCGCGGCCTGCCGCTCGCCGAGGTGGAGCCGCTGGCGGGCGGGCGCGTCTGGACCGGCGCGCAGGCGCTGGAGCGCCGGCTGGTGGATCGGCTGGGCGGGCTGGCCGACGCCGTGGCGCTGGCGCGCCAGCAGGCCGGGCTGCCGGCCGACGGCGAGGTGGAGCTGCTGTGGCGCGGCGGGCGGGAGCGGTTCGACCTCGGGTCCCCGCTGGCCTCGGCCGCCGCGCTGCTGGCCGAGGCCTCGCCGCCCTCCCCGCTGCTGCGGGCGGCGGCGGCGGTGCCCGAGCTGCAGGCCGCCGCGCTGCTGCTGGAGCTGGGGCCGGTGCTGGCCTTGCCGGAGGAGTGGCTGGGGGCGGCAGCGCCCTGATCGGGACCGGCCGGCAGGCCGCCGCACACATTGCCTTTCGCTCGCAGATCTTTTTTGCTATGGATCCTGGCGTCACTCCGCTTCCGGCGACCTTGGGTCGCGGACGGCACGGGGTGACCCCCGGGCGGCCTGCTTCAGTGCGCACCACCGGACGCAGCCCTCGAGGCTGCGCGGATGCGACGGCCACCTCTCCAGGAAGGCAGTAGGACGCACGACGGGCGACTCGCCCGGACGAGCGCAGCAAACACAGCATGAGCGAGAACTCCGAGTCCCCGTCACAGGGCCAGAACGCGCCCCCTCCCTCCACGCCGGCGCCCAGCCAGGCGCCAGCCGCCGCCGCGGCCGGCTTCGACGCCGACGGCGGCCCGGGTGACCAGGGCGGCGCGCCCGGCCAGCCGGGTGGGCAGGGCGGCCGCCGCCGCCGCCGCCGCCGCGGGCGCCGCGGCCGGGGTGGCCAGCCGGGTCAGCCCGGACAGCCCGGGCAGCCGGGGGTGCAGGGCCAGGGCGGGCCGCAGGGCCAGCCCGGCGCCGCGCCCGGGGTGAACGGGAACGTCGCCCAGGGCGCGCCCCAGGCGCCGCCGCAGGCCGAGTACCGCGGCCAGCCGGGCGGCAACGCCCAGCCCGAGGTGACCGAGGAGGTGGAGGGCGTCCTCCACTTCGAGGGGCGCGGCAACGGCTACCTGCGCGACCCGAAGAAGAACTACAACCCGCAGCCCTTCGACGTGGAGGTGCCGCGCCACCTGGTGGACCGGCTGCACCTGCTGCCCGGCCTGCTGATCAAGGGCCAGGCCACCACCCGCAACATGAAGCGGACCCTCACCCGGGTGGACACCCTGGAGGGCGCCGATCCGATGGCGGTGCTGCGGCGCACCGGCTTCCAGAACCTGACCGCCACCGACCCCACCGAGAAGCTGGTCATCGAGACCCGCGCCGACGAGCTGGTCGGCCGCGTGCTCGACCTCATCTCGCCCATCGGCCTGGGGGCGCGCGCCCTCATCACCTCGCCGCCCAAGGCCGGCAAGACCATCATGCTGCAGCGGATCGCGCAGGCCATCACGGCCAACCGGCCCGACGTGCACCTGACGGTGCTGCTGGTGGACGAGCGGCCCGAGGAGCTCACCGACATGCGCCGCAACATCAAGGGCGAGGTGATCGGCTCCTCCAACGACCGGCCGGCCGAGGAGCACATCCACGCCGCCGAGATGGCCATGGAGCGCGCCCGCCGGCTGGTGGAGGGCGGCAAGGACGTGGTCATCCTGCTCGACTCCATCACCCGGCTGGCCCGGGCCTACAACAAGGAGGTCGAGTCCTCCGGCCGCACCCTCACGGGCGGCGTCGACTCGCGGGCGCTGGAGCGCCCCAAGCGGCTCTTCGGCGCCGCCCGCAAGGCCGAGGAGGGCGGCTCGCTCACCATCATCGCCACCGCGCTCATCGACACCGGCTCGCGCATGGACGAGGTGATCTTCGAGGAGTTCAAGGGCACCGGCAACATGGAGGTGGTGCTGTCGCGGCAGCTGGCCGAGCGGCGCATCTTCCCGGCCATCGACATCGGCGCCTCCGGCACCCGCAAGGAGGAGAAGCTCTTCTCCGCCAAGGAGATCGAGAAGGTGCGCCGCCTGCGCGGCGCGCTGGCCTCGCTCAAGCCGGTGGAGGCCATGGAGCGGCTCCTCAAGAAGCTGCAGGAGTTCGAGACCAACGACGAGTTCCTGAACTCGTTCTGAGGCTCCACGAGCCGCAGCACCCCAGCGGCCGCGCCGGGTCCAGAGGTGGACCTCGCGCGGCCGTGGTGCGTCCGGTCCCCCTGGTTCCACCGCGCCGGGATCCCGGGCGGGGCGGGACGTCCAGCCGGTGATCGGGTGGACAGGAGGACCATGGTGGGCCATGGCTTGTCCAGCCTGCGTCCAGCGCCTGACCAGCAGCGAAGTGGGAGGCAGGCGTGCGCATCACGCGCACCGCCATTCCACGGAGTCCAGCATGACCAGCCTCTCGAAGCCCCTCGCCGTGCTCGCCATGTCGGCCTTGGTCCTCACCGCCTGCGGGGACTCCAGCGACCCCGCCCCGCTCAACGCCGTCCAGACGGCGCAGGCCACTCCCGACCTCAGCATCCTCGTCGAGGCGGTGGTGGCGGCCGAGCTCTCCACCACGCTCTCCGGCCCTGGCCCCTTCACCGTCTTCGCCCCCACCAACGCCGCCTTCGGCGCCCTGCTCACCGAGCTCGGCGTGAGCAAGGCCGAGCTGCTCGCCAACAAGCCCCTGCTCACCGCGGTGCTCACCTACCACGTGCTCGACGGCAAGGTGCTGAAGGCCCAGGTGCCGGCCGGCAAGGCCATCACCACCAAGCAGGGCGGGATCTTCAAGATCGACGCCGCCGGCCCGGCCCTCACCATCACCGACGGGCGCAACCGGACCGCCGGGATCGTCACCACCGACCTCGAGGTCTCGAACGGCGTGGTCCACGTCATCGACCGGGTCATCCTGCCGGCCGACAAGAACATCGTGCAGACGGCGCAGGCTCTCCCCGACTTCAGCATCCTCGTCGAGGCGGTGGTCGCCGCCGACCTGGCCGGCACCCTCTCCGGCCCCGGTCCGTTCACGGTCTTCGCCCCGACCAACGCGGCCTTCGCCGCGCTGCTCACCGAGCTCGGCGTCAGCAAGGCCGAGCTGCTGGCCGACACGGCGCTCCTGACCAAGGTCCTCACCTACCACGTGCTGGCCGCCCGGGCCCTCAAGGCCGACATCGTCCCCGGCCTCCAGCCCGCCACCGTGCAGGGTGAGGCCTTCAGCATCAGCGCCAGCCTGATGATCACCGACGGCCGGGCGCGCATGGCCGGCATCGCCGCCACCGACGTGCTCGCCAGCAACGGCGTCATCCACGTCATCGACAAGGTCATCCTGCCGGCCCCGTGATCGGGTCCTCCCCGGGCCGGAGCGGCGCTCGCCCCGGCCCGGGCCCGCTTCACCGGAGGGAGCGGCCGTCGGCCGCGGGCCCCTGGCGTGGCGCGCCCGTCCCGGGCGGGCCCGCAGGGGGCCTTGCCGTTGACGCCGGGTACGCCAATATCGGTGCGGCCATGCCGCCCGCACCGGAGACCCCCATGCTGGTCCGCGCCGCCCTCGGCGACGACGCCGCGGTGCGCGGTTGCCTGGCCCGCTTCGGTGGGCTGGTCTGGGCCCTGGCCCGCCGCCTCTCGCCCTCGCCCGCCGACGCCGAGGACGCCACCCAGGAGATCTTCCTCGACCTGTGGCGCCACGGCGCCCGCTACGACCCGGCCCGGGGCTCGGAGGAGGTCTTCGTGGCCATGCTGGCCCGGCGCCGGCTCATCGACCGGCGCCGCACGGTCCTGCGCCGCCCGGCCACCCTGCCCCTCGCCGAGGCGGCCGGGGCGTCGGTCCAGGGTGACGCGGAGCGCTGCGCCGAGGCCGGCCTGGCCGTCCGGGCCATGGCGGGGCTGCGGGTGGAGCAGCGGGAGGTCCTGCGCCTGTCGGTGACGCAGGGGCTGACGCACGAGGAGATTGCCGCCCAGACCGGCATGCCGCTCGGCACCGTGAAGGCCCACACCCGGCGCGGCCTCCAGCGCATCCGGGCGGCCCTGCTGGGCGAAGTGAACGAGGGAGTATCGCCGGAGGACGAGCGATGAGCGGGCCGGACCGACAGGACGAGCTGCTGGCCGCCCGCGCCCTCGAGGGGCTCGTCCCCGAGGAGGCGTCGGAGCTCCTGCGCCTGCGCGCCGCCGGCGACGACGGGTTCGACCTGGCGGCCGCGGCCGTGGCGCTCGGCACCATCCCGCCCGAGCCGATGCCGGCGGAGCTGGCGGCCAAGGTGCTGGCCGCCGCGCCGAGCGCCGGCGCCGCGCGGGCCGCCGGGCCGGCCGTTGGACCGGTCGGCGTGGCACCGATCGCCGGACCGGCCGGCGTGGTCCGGGTCGTCGAGCCGCCTGCCCGTGGCCCAGGCACCCCGGAAGGCGCGCCCGGACCTGTTCCGATGGGGCGGCTGGGCCGTCGCGGCCGCCTGCCTGGCCCTGGCCGGCGCGGCCTGGCTCCGCCCGCCCGAGGTGCTGGAGACGGAGCGGCTGGTGGTGCAGTCGCCACCGCCCGTGCCTCCCCTGCGGCGCGGCGCGAGGCGCTGCTCCGGGAGGCCCCGGACGCGCGCACCGTGGCCTGGGCGGCCACCAAGGACCCTGCGGCGCAGGGCGCCTCCGGCGACGTGGTCTGGAGCGGGGCGCGCCAGGCCGGCTTCATGCGCATCCGCGGGCTCCAGCGCAACGACCGCGTCCGCGCCCAGTACCAGCTCTGGATCTTCGACGCCGCGCGCGAGGCGGCCCACCCGGTGGACGGCGGTGTCTTCGACGTGGCGGGGGACGAGGTGGTCGTCCCCATCGACGCGGCGGTCGCGGTGGACCGGCCGACCCTGTTCGCGGTCACGGTGGAGCGGCCCGGCGGCGTGGTGGTGTCGAGGCGCGAGCGGATCGTGCTGGCGGCGGCCGTGGCGAACTGAGCCGGGCGGGCGAGTTCGGACGTGGTCCAGACCGGCTACATCGGTAACGGGCTGACCGGAGACATGGGTAACAGTCTCGGCCATGCCCTGGGCCCAGGCTGACCAGATGAGCGAGCGACTCCGATTCGTGTTGGCGCAGCGGAAGAACAGGTCGACCTTCAGCAGCCTCTGTGCGGCGTTCGGCGTGGCGCCAAAGACCGGGTACAAGTGGCTGCATCAGTTCGAGGCCTCGGGGGCCGCCGGACTCGTGGACCGATCCCGCCGGCCCAAGTCGAATAGCCGGGCCATCCCCGAGGCCGTGCGCGATCGCCTGGTCGAGCTGCGTCGCGTCCACCCGACCTGGGGCCCGAAGAAGCTCGTCGCGTGGCTCGAGGCGAACACGCTCGGCCTCGATGTGCCGGCCCCAAGCACGGTCGGCGAACTGCTGAAGCAGCGCGGGCTCGTGATGGAGCGCAAGCGAATACGCCACCAGCAGCCTCGTACGGAGCCACTTCGCCACGCTGACAAGCCCAACGCAGTCTGGGCGATGGACTTCAAGGGCTGGTTCCGCCTGGGCGATGGCGTTCGATGCGACCCGCTGACCATCACCGACGGATTCAGTCGGTACCTCCTTTGCTGCAATGCCGGGAAGGCGACGGGCGACGAGGTCGCCAGAGACGTCTGGGCCGCGCTGGTGAGGACGTTCCGCGAGTTCGGCATGCCAGCGGCCATTCGCGTCGACAACGGCCAGCCCTGGGCTGCCCCGAAGGGCACGCTGGGCATCACAAAGCTCGCCGTGAAGATCTTGAAGGCCGGCGTGGCGCTGGAGCGTATCGATCCCGGCAAGCCCCAGCAGAACGGCCGTCACGAGCGCTTCCACCTGACGCTCAAGCAGGAGACCGTTCAGCCTCCGGCCGAGGACATGCAGGCGCAGCAAGACCGCTTCGACCTCTTCCAGCGCGAATACAACGACGAGCGCCCGCACGAAGCGTTGCGGCAGCGACCGCCCAGCAAGATCTACACCCGTTCAAAGCGAGCCTGCCCGAGTCGCCTCGCCGTGCCGGAGTATCCGAGCTGGTACTCCACCGTCACGCTCAAGATAGGAGGCAACGTGCACCTCCTCGGGACGACCTACTTCATCAGCACTGCACTTGAGGACGAACGGGTCGGCATCGTCGAGGTCGAAGACGGCTGCTTCGAGCTCTACTTCTTCAGTCGGCTCCTTGGCCGGATCCACACCGCACACCCTGAACTGGGCTTCATCGCCGCCTGAGCACCGTTACCGATGTCTCCGGTCTGGGCGTTACCTGTGTTTCCGGTTGCACAACGTCCGAACCAAGATCGTAGGGTGGCGATGAGCTGGTGGCCCCGATCCTCACCTGGGCCGCGCCGCCCGGGCCGGAACTCCTGGGCTTTGGGGCCAGGGGCGGAATCGCACTGGCTGCCCTCGCTGCTCACGCTGGTGGGTGCGGGTGCTCATCCTCCTCCGGGACCCCCACCCCCTCCGACCGCCACGGCCTGCGCCGACGGGCTCCGGAACCAGGACGAGACCGACGTGGACTGCGGCGGCTCCTGCCGCGCCGGCTGTGCCGTGGCCGCGTCGTGCAGCGTGAACGCCGACTGCATGCTCGGAGCCTGCTCGGGTCGCACCTGCGTGGTGCCGGCTGGCGCGCCGACGCCCACGGGGCCGGTCAGCGCGGTCCTCGGCGCGGCCGGGGGCGCTGGACGTGGTCACGCCCGAAGGAGCGACGCTCCACCTGGAGGTGCTCGCAGGGGCGCTGATCGCCGATGTCCCGCTGACCGTGGAGCCGCTGGCGGCTCAGCGTGGCGAGTGGTTCCGTATCGCCTTCGACACGCCAGGGCTGCTCTTCCGTCAGCCCGTCGCCGTGACCCCTGACCATCCCCGGCGGCGCCTTCGACGCCGACGCCACCCTGTTCTCCCGCGCGTCGGGCGCCGACCAGCGGTTCTACGCCCTTCCGTCCGGAGCCCCGACGGCCGCACGCTGACGGCGGCGGTGACCTCGCTGGGCTTCGGCAGCCTGGCGACACCGGGCCTGCCCCCACGGCCGCCGTCGCGCGGCAGGCGCACGGCCTCCACCTGGGCGGCCCCGTGGCGACCAGCCCGGGCGCCGACCCGGTCTACTGGAACCGCTTCTTCCTGAACGCCGCCTCCATCCCGCTCGACGACCTTCTGCCGGCGCTGCGGACCCTCTTCTCCGGGCTGCTCGAGGAGGGGCTCGTCCAGGAGGCCATGGTCCTGTCCATCGGGACCAACATGCTGCTGCAGCGCCTCGGCGCAGACGAGGGCCAGTGGACGGCGCGGCGCGGGCCTTCTTCGACGACATGATGAGGAGCGTCTGCACGGGCCTGGAGGGGCGATGAAGCGCTCCGCCGAGCCCCAGCCGCAGTGCTTCTGGCAGGCGCGCGACTCGCTGAAGGACCTGCTGACCCTCGGCAGGCTGGAGAACCAGGTCGACGCTATCGCCAGCGGCGGGTGCAACGCCAACAACGCCTGGGCCGCCACCGCCAGCGCGCTGATCGATCGGACGGCTGACTACCTGAACAACTCCGCCAATCGGCTCTCCATCGTGGCCTGCAACTGCAGGGATCCCAAGCGGCTGGCGGCCGAGGCGGCGGGCCGGCTGAAGGCACGCCCCTGGTGCCGCGCGCAGCCGCCCCAGTCCAGGATCGCCCCGGGGGGTGTCGTCCGTCGCCTCTGACCGCACCACCGAGCCGGGTGAGTGGAGGTGCTGCTCGAGTCGGTGTCCGACTCCGGAGATGCCTTCGCTCCTCTACGCCGTTGGCGCCGTCGAGGATGGCCAGCGCTGCGATTCGGCCGCACGTGGCGCGCTCATCGGCTCTGCGCGCAAGCATGCCTATGCGCTCTGCAACGACAACCAGGACAGCTCCATCCTGACCTCGCTCGGCTGCAGGGTCGGCATCCTGGACGCGCCGCGCCCGAGCTCGGCGTCGCGATCCTGATGGACGCCCACGCTGGCGGTGCCGCGCTCCACGTGGTCGCCGAGCGAGCCGGGCACTCGCCGATCGCCACGGTCGACGTCCTCCCCCGACCGCGCCCGACCAGGCCCCGGCCGTGCCCCCCGTCGAGGCGGACCTGGACGGCTGGCCCAGCTCCGGTCCCATCGCCACGCTGCGCTGCCGGACGAGTCCTCCTTCGGGGCTGCGACCCTGAGCAGGACGAGCTCACCTTCACGGCGGTCGCCGGCGCCACCCGCGTCCTCGAGTCCCGCTACGCCAACGCCGCGCAGGACATCCTCACGGCCGCGGCCGCGCCTTTACCCGATCGACCTCCACAGCACGCGCTTGGCCTCGGCCTCCCCACCGACGGCACCGGGTCCTTCGACGTCGTCATCGAGCGCAAGGGGCCTGGTTGTGGAGTCCAGCCGGCCAGCAACACCATCTTCACCGTGCCGGTGAAGTTTGGCGTGCCCCGGCTGGTCCTGGACGAATCGCGTAGCTTCCCGCATGTCTACAGGGTTCAAGATCGGGGGCCGACCGGCCCGACGGAGATCTCAGCGTCACCGGGCCCGGAGCGCTACTTCCTGCGCCTCTACTTGCGCCAGCGGAACGTCCTGATCGGTACGGTCGTCAGTCTTCGACGGCACCTCGGCCGGATGGGCCACTCCTGACGCTACCGGGGCCATCGGCCCGGTCCACCTGCCGGCGGCGACAGCGAGGATCCCGTGGCCGCCAGCAGCAACGGACGTTTCCGGGCCAACGGCACGACCAAGACTTCGCGTCCGCGCCGGCGGGGAGGGTTCCTGAGACGTCACGCACCCCGGTGTCCGCATCTACGACAAACCAGACCGACGCGTTGATTGACTCCCTTCACCGACAAAGAACTCCTTCCAGGGCCTCGCCGTAGGACCCGCTGGCGAGGTGTTCACGCCGAGCAACCCGGCTGGTACCTGCTGGCTGCCGGCGGCGCCCCCGGGTCCTCGGCAACTACCAGGCTTCTCGAGCGCCTTCAGCGTCGGCGGCGACAAGGTCATACTCTCGGATACCCCCATCCTTCATCGAGGTGGACCTCGCCACCGGCCAGAGCCGCACGCTGCCGGCGCTCGGCAGCAACACCACCTCGGCGCCCTGACCGTCGAGGAGGGCGGCCTCCTGTCTCCACGTCTCAGGGTGAAGCCGAGCTCGCAGCTCCACCCGCCGGACCTGGCCACCGATGCGATCACCGACGTGGGGGAGTTGCCCTGGGGGCTCGGCCAGTTGCAGTGTACGCCTCCCTGACCCGGCGGGCGGCCTCAGCGTCGGGCCGCCCTCGCCCTCGCCTCCTCCACCCACCCCCCTGGTGCGGCAGCCAGGCCAGCGCCGGCTCGCGCTGGCCCCAGTCGCCTCGCACTCGAAGCCGGGCGACGGCGCCAGCGCCCGGCTCACGCGCGGGCGGTCGTCGAAGGCCATGCGGCAGCCGACCTCGCTGAGGAACGCAGGGCGCCAGCGCGTCCCGCGGGGCTCCGCTTCGGCCGCGCTCGAGCAGCGGCCGGACGCGGGTAGCGGATGATCCGGCGCCGGTCGCCCTCGGGCGGCTCCACGCCGTCCACCCAGGGCACGCCGACGTGCTCGGCCAGCACCCAGTCACCGGTGAGGAGCAGGGCGGCCAGGGCCGCTGCGGGGTCGCTCGAGGCCACGGAGGCCCCCTCACCCCGGCCCTCCCCCGACGGGAGCGGGCCTCGAGGAAGCGCCCGGCGCCTTTGAGGCCTGGCCGGGTCAGGCAGCATTGCCCGCCGCAGTCGGCGCAGAGGTCGGGGCGCTCGTTGCCGCTCACCGGATGAGGTCCTGGCGAGCACGGTCCAGTCCGAGCGGGCGTGCCCCTCAGGCCAGCACTCGTCCATCCGGGCGGCGATGGCCGGCCGATGGCGGTGAGCGGCACCCCCGGCCGCCGCGGCCTCCAGCATGAGCCGGGCGTCCTTGCGAGCCATGCCGAGCTTCCCAGGACGGGTTGGCGAAGCCGCCGGGCTGGATCCGCTCATCCGCGCCGGGACCAGCGCACCCGGGTTGAAGAGGTCGAAGAGCGCGCCGGCCTCGGCGGGTGGGATGCCCTGCGCCTTGCCCAGCGCCAGCGTCGATGAGGCCGTATGGTCATGGCCACCAGGAAGAGGTTGCCGATGAGCTTGAGGCCCGCGGCCCGCTCCTCCTGCGGCCCCACCCAGGTGAGAGCGCCGGTTATCGGCCGCAGCGCCGGCGACAGCGTCGAAGCGGGCGCGCGATCGCCGGAGGCCAGCATGAGGCCGGTCCCTCCAGCGCGTTGACCGGTCCCATGAAGACCGGCGCTGCGAAGGTGATTGCCGCGCGCCGCCCACCGGGGCTCGCCCGCGCGCCGTGCCGGCGGCCGAGGTGGCGCTGTGGTCACCACCCGCCGCCGCCGGAAGCCGCCAGGCCGGGCCGCCTCCAGCACTCGTCCACCGTGCCGCGCCGCCGGAGAGCGTGAGCACCCGCGCCGCGCCGCGCACCGCCGCGGCCGGGTCGGCGCACGGGATCGCCCCCACCCGGCCAGCGCGGCGCCTTGGCCGCGGTGCGGTTCCAGACCTGCACCGGCTGCCGCGGCGGCGCAAGGCCTTCTGCCACGAAGCTGCCCCCGAGGAGGCCGGTGCCGAGGAAGGGGAGACGACGGGGCGCATCCTGCCCCGCGTCGGGCTGGCACCGCTAGCGTCGAGGGCGATGCGCCATGCCCCTCCCCACCGGCCCGGTCGCCGGCGTCCTCCTTGGCTGACCCGACGCTTCTCGACGAGCTCGGCCCTGACGCCCTGAGGAGCGGCGGCGCTGGAACGATCGCTGGGCGACTGCCAGCCTGGAGCTCCGCCTTGGTTGCGCCGCCGAGGCCGGTGACGACGGCTTCACCAGCGCCCCGAGCGGCCCTGGGCGCCCTCGGCCGGTGAACGTGCTGGTTCGGACGTCCGGAACCGTCGCCCTCGGTCGCTCCTGCCCCCTGACCTTTACGCCGTGGCGGGCCAGGGACAACCCGATGCACGTCCTCCTCATCGGCGGGAACTGTCTGTGGGCCCCCTGCTCGGCTGGCGGCGCCTGGCGGGCGGCCACCGGTCACCACCGCGGCCACCACCCGGTCCCGTTCGGCGGGCGGGTGAGCGGGCTGGTCGGCGACCGGACGGGCGACCCGGCAGGCCTCCCTCGGCGGCCGCCCTTCGACGCGGTGGTGGACTTCGTGGCCTTCACCGGCGCCGACGACGAGAGCGCCACGGCGGCGCTGGCCGGGCGCTGCGGCCACTACGTCCCCATCTCCACCGGGCAGGTTCACTTGGTGCGCCAGGGGCGTCGATGTCGGACACCGAGGCGGACGCCGATGTCCGGTTCGGTGATGCCGGCGCCCCGCAGGCCCCTTCGACCGTGGCAGGGACTACGGCGCGGGATGCGGACCTGCGAGGAGGCGTTGCCGGCCGCGGCCGGCTTCCCAGCCACCCGCGTCCGCATCCCCATGGTGAACGGCGAGCGCGACCTGCAGCGCCGGCTGCGGTACTCTGGCGGCTGCTCGACGGCGGCCCGGTGTTGCTGCCG